>BNTW01000001.1 GCA_025996895.1 Bacteroidia bacterium
AATTTGAACAGTTGTTCAATCAGGAAGGTTACGAAAACGGATTGCAAAAAGGAAGTGTGAGTGATTTCTACAGGCAAAATTCGTATGGAAATTTGGATCTGGAATTTACGGTAATCGGCCCGGTAATTACAAACATAGAACGGTGCGTTTTGCTGCACCTCATCCATCACAAAAAATTTCTGTCCATCCAGCGCGAGATACATGTAAGTATAAACCGACTGTCGATTCCATTCCATTTGAAGTGGTGATACCGCCTGCTCCGCCGGTGGTGCAGCCACGCCCGATAGCCCCGATACCGGTAGCTCCCATTCCGGTTATTCCCAAACCGCAAGCGACACCGCCCGGGGTGCCGTTATTTTCTTTCCGTTTTTATGATACCGAATGCAGGATACGATTGGAAAACAGTCAGAAAATTCGTTTGTCCGATTTGTCGGAAGAAACCATCGCCGGCAATTGGGAAAAACTGTCGAGTGCTGAATATAATCCCGCCATTGCCGATTGTTTGGATTTACGCGAGCAGTTGAAACTCTGCGATTGGGGTTATTATCAGTTAGTTAAAACCATTGCCGACAAATTTTATGGTACTGCCTATCCGAATGAAAGTGTTCTGTTTCAGTCGTTTATTCTTACGCAGTCGGGCGAAGGCGGCACAGGAATGGGCGGCTCAGCACCGAACTCTTTCCATGCTTCACGCATAAATTTAGCATAATCGGCATTCGCGTTGTCACGAAAATCGTTGTATTCCTTGGTCGCTTTTTTACGAAACTCCTCATATTCTTTGAGAGGATCGCGGTCTTGCGCAAGTAAACAAGTTGCACAGGATATAAAAATCGTTATGATTGAAATCCATCGGTTCATAATTTGATGAGTTTTATATTTTCCCAATTGTTAAATGCCGGCGACACAAGCAGTTGCGGCTCTTGTATCTTACCGTTACGTGCGGTTTCCTGTCGAACTGCCGCATTTGTCTTTTCGTAAAGCAATTTTATGTCGATATCTCCGCCCGAATCCTGCAAGGTTTTCAGCAAATAATAGGTGAAATATCCTTGTTTTTTCTCGTGATAGACGTTTGATGTCTGGTCGCCCGAACTCGACGAAATGCAGAGTGTATTGCCGCGCGGAACACCTGTTTTCGGCACTACGCGCACTGCTTTAGCTGCTACAAGAGCTGCATCGCCCTTAAATCCGCCACTGAAACAGGCATCGAGAAACACATAAGCACCCTTTATGGGAAATTTGGACAATTCGGCATACAGGCTTTCGATAGAAATACCGAAACGGATATTTTTACCGCTCACATCGACCGGCACAAGAAAAGCATCTTTCGTGCGCTCATCGTTGTTGCCATGACCGGAAAAGAAGAAAAACAACTCCGCTTCAGGGTCGGCAGAAGCCATATTAACTAACCAGTCGAGTTGCTCGTGCATGATACCGGCTGTTGCATTCTGCACTAATTTAACCTGATTAACCGGAATACCGAACATTTTCAAGCAATATTCGCGGAACACAATCGCATCATTTACCGCATAAGGAACGTTGATTTCCGCATTTGCACCGGCACGACTGTAGTCTTCGTTGCCGATGACCAGTGCGTAACGATGGGAATTAGGTATGCCGTCGGGAATAGCCTCAAGCAATTCACTGCGGAAAGCCAGCGAAAAATCGTTGTTATGCGTTACTGCCTTTCGTTCTTCCGCCAAGCCATCGATTTTCAATGTATTGGCCGCCGTCAGGTATTGTCCGACTTTCACTTTGTAGGTATCGTTAATATACGACGACTTGGTCTGCTCTGTCACTACCAGTAAGATAGCGATCGAATCTTTGTCGAAACGTTTATTCACCACAAAATCACACTCCACAATTTGCATTTCACCCGAGGCGATACTGTCGATTTCGATTTCGGTACCGGAAGTCTGAAATACGTTATTGGGCAAGGAAAATTTAGCCTTCACATGATTAGCGGTAACACTGCCTTCGTTGCGGACAGCCACAAGCAATTTTCCGTTCGCTCCCAGTGTGATCGACGTTCCTTCGGGTGCAATAAATTGATAGTCGGAAACTTCCAGACGAGGCAAAGCCATATCCATGGTGCTGACCTGCAAAGAAGCCGGGTCGGCGTCGAAACCGTTGGCCTCGAAAGCATAAATAGTGATGTCGGCCAAGCTGATAGGCAGGGATTTATCGGCAATGTAGCGCATGGTATATTGCTTGGACATACCGGCGGCAATACGACCACCGTCGATTTCCTTCGCGCCGTCGAAATAGCGGTCAAGTCCCTGTTGTTCCGAAAGGCGAATGCGCGTGTTGAAAGCATCGCCCTGTCCTTCATTCGTAATGCTAAAAGTAACGGCAAAACTTTCGCCGGCGTCAATCACACGATTTTGATTGCCGTCCGAAAATCCGTCGATGTGAATAAGCAATCGGGCAGGATTGACCGGCACAGGAATGACAGCGGTATCGGCTTGCGCAATTTGCTCCGGTTTTTCATCCAAATGCGTTGCACGATATTCAGCCAGCAGTTGCGGAAACTGTTCGTAACTGCCTTTCTGCAAAATAATCTTATTGAGTGTTTCGTATTCAGGCGTCAGGTTGAGATACTGATAAACGCCGGCCAATCCCTGCATATATTGCTGTGAAGCTGGCTGTTTTTCCAGAATTTTCAGGAAAAGTGATTGTGCATCGTCCAAATAAGTCATCGCTTCCTGCCGCACTCTGGCGTATTCCATATCGTCATAAATGGTCGCACCGGCATTGATAATCGCCGTTGCCTTATTAAAATTGGCACGCGCCAAACCGGTCAGCAGTTCAAAATTATTGGGATAGAGCGTATAAAGACGCTGGTAGATTTCCAACGTTTCGTCGTTTTTGCCCACACTTTCGAGCAGGCGCGCTTTGATAGGCAAGACTTTTTCATTGTTGGGATCAACTTCCAACACTCTATTTATTGTACTCAACAGTTTATCCATGTTTTTGGTCGCGATATGCACATTCACCAGATTGTAAAGAAAATCAAGTGTCAGCGGATATTTCGCATAGGCCCGTTCGAGAATATTTTCCTGCTCGCGGTAATTTTTCTGCTCCTGATAAATCATATTCAGATACATATACGCATCCTTTTCATACTCTTTGCCATCCGTATCAATATATTCGCGGAACATCAACGCCGCCGCATCGGGACGATTGAGCTTATAAGCCGCTACTCCGGCATAATAGACCATGGAAAGATACTTACTGCTTCGCGGTAACAGTTCGTTACGAAAGACCGCCATTTTCGGAATTTCCACATAAGGAACGGCAAATTGCAACGCTTTACTGCCGTTGTTTAGTTCGGCATAATATAAAGCAGCTTTTTCAAACCATGAATAGGCACTTTTCAAACGCGCTTTCGCCGTGTTGCGTTGCACGTCTTCCGATGCCGTTTCCACTACTGTTTTGAAATTGGCATAACTGTCTAACAAGAGATTATAGGCTGCGTCCATGTTTGTGCCTTTGTCGCGTTCGCTTTCAAAAAGCACATATTGCTGATTGCCCTTCCGTAAGGCTTCCTCGACCGTTTGCGCTCGCAAGGCAAAAGAACTAAGGAGCAAAATCCCGATAAGCACTACGAAATGTTTCATCGTTTATTTTTGTTTGAAAGCGTCAATAATCAAAAATTGAATGAGAATTTTACGGAAATCACCGCCACGCTCTTCCGACACTTCTACCTTATAAGTATAATCGTTCCGCGTATATGAAAGCGTCGAAACATTTTCGTCCAGATAGGTCTGCACACTCGCTGCACGGATAAAAGCCAATTGCGGATTGGTCGTAATCTTCGTAAGCGAATTGACCGTTATGGCTTTCAATTCGTCGTTTTCGTAATACGGCTCGTCAAAAAAGTCGCCATAACGTCCATCGTAAGCAATACCTCTATTAATTGGTGAACCGTCGGCCGTTCCGGTAATTGTGATTTTCACGCGCTTGCCTTCGGTCAAATACTTGGCAAAATCGCCTTCTTCAAATGACTGTTTAATGATTTTCATGAGCGACATCGCAGCATTCGATTTGCTCACGTCATACACGCCCGGCGGAAAATCTTCCTTCGCAGAAAATTCCTTATTGATTACTTCGTATTTATAATTCACCTGATAATTTAAAATTTTGTTGCCGTCTGCATCTACATCGGGAACGACACGCGCCTCTACGTTGATTTGCGTATTTTCCGTAATTAATTTGTCCTGCTTATCGGCAGCCACAATTTCTTCCTTCATGGCTTGCAACTTGGCTTCTTCCTCCATCGCTTGTTGAAGCACTTCGAGCGGAACGAAATCAAGGTCGGTTTCGATTGCCGTCAGCTTGGTACGGCCGATCTGGTCGAAAATATACACTTTGTCATTCACTTCGTTGGTTACTTCCACATAAACCAATACAAAATCGTCGCTGTCGTTCAGGGCATACACTTCGTTGGAAAATTTCAATTTTCTCGGATTATTGAAATCGCCCACTTCGGCAGCCGGCACAGGAAGTGTAATCGGCGGAAGCATATTAAAATTAATCGTCAGCAAACCCTCGTCGTTTTTATAATCGCCTGCAAATGGATTTTCGAGCGAAAGCCGGTCGCCTGCTAAACCGGTCGCTACTTCCTGCCGATACAATTCCATCTGCTTGATGCGGGTCGAATCATTGACGCGGACACGATAGTCTTCCATCGATTCGCCGTCCATCATTTTGATCCACTCGTTCATTTTTTGATCCACTTCTTCATTGAGCCGTTTGCCGTAATAAGGTGCCAATTTGGTAGCGTCATAGAACACAATAGCGTCAGATTTGGGAACACCTTTGATGCGGCTGGAAACAATATGACTTTTGCTGTGGGTGTTGATAAAAGCGGAACCACCGATTTTAACCGGCTCGTGAATGCGCTGCTCAATTGCCTGCCGGCGGACATTGTAAAGCACAATCTCACTGCTGTCCTGCACATAAGCCAAGTATTTGTCGTCGTAGTTGAAAGACGGTGATTTTACGAGCGAATCCGTTACTATCCGCTGAATAAGTTCCCAATTGCGCGTGTTGTAGATCAGCACTTTATCCCGCAGGGTCAAAGCCAACATCGAAGCATCGGTCGAAAAAGTAGCATCGTTGGCTTCCGAATCCAGCGTCAATTGCGTGCGCAATGCTTTGGTTTCAAAATTCCATATATCCACCGTTTTGCCCGAAAGTGCAGCCACAAAATAGTTGTTCGGACTGATAGCCAATGCTTTTGCCGGCGTTTTACCAAAAATCGTATCGACCGGTTGATATTTCTGTCCGTCATAAATAATGATACGATTATTGGAATAGCTGACCACAAACCGCCGGGCATCAGCCGAATAGGCTATCGCCTGCGGAAGATTAAACTTCGAGCCTTTGATACTGAACAGTTCTTTGTCCTGCTCCAGAAAGGAATAAATATTTACGTCCTGCTTTGTGATAAAAGCTACCGAATTTCCGTTGGGATTTAAGACAAAAGCAGCAATATTTTTGTCGCTCGTAATTTCCATATCCCTATAAGTATAAAGCGTAGGTTTGGCATAATAAATCAACCGGTAACTCGAATTATCGAAATCGGAAATTACATTATTTGACGGAAAACTCCGATAATGAAAAACTTGACTCCATCCGTTTCCGCTCGTCAATAACAGGAAGAACAACGCGAGCATTACATTTTTTAAACTAACTTTCATGATTTTTTTATTTAATTACCGTTAAACCTTTCACTTCTACTTTCATGTCTTTATCGCGTGTGCGATTTTTTGCCAGCCATCTCTGAAATTCTTCGTAAGATAGTTCGCGAAGATTATCATTTGCCTTTGTAAATTCGTGAGGCGAGAAAATGACATATAAAAAATTCTGTTCCGCCTGCTTATCGGTAGTCAGAACATATTCATCGACAATAGCTGTCTCTGCACGGTCGGCATTTTTTTCCGAAAAAAACACATAATCCTTTCCGCTTTTGATACGGGCATTCCCCGAAGGCGAGTGCAGGTAAGGCAGCAGACAGTAAACCGTTTGTGATTCATCGACCAGATACACAGCCAAATATCCATCGGTCGGCGAGCGAAATCCTAAATAAATCGCGTCGCCGTCGCGGAAATTGTCGCTTTCAAATTTCACGTCCGTTCCATTTCGCAATACCTTGGCGGTGAAATCAATCCCTGCGCCCACAATTTCGCGGGCTTTTCCACACACAGACACTTTTACAACCAACATTCCCTGTTCATAAGAAACTGTGTATTGAGGCTCTTTCGTCGTTTCAATCCATTCGCCTTTCACTTCACTGCCTCCAAGCGAGAGGAAGCGGACGTCCGAAGCACCGTTTTTATTTTCAACGACGGTGGAATTCTGCTGCGAAACGGTCGTACCGAATTTTTCGGCCAATGCCTCGATCTTGGCGCGTTCTAAAGCCGTCTGCTTCGCCTGTTCCAAACTGACGTTTTCGGGTGCATGATAAATGTATTCTCCACAAATCCTTTCGGTTTTTTGCGCGAAAAGACTTGTAGAAAATAATACCCATGCTGCAATTATAATTTTCAACCGCATAGTTTAAAAACCAAGCACTTGATCCAACTGTTCGTGCATTTTGTCGCCTTTTTCTTCCAGGTGTTTGCGAATAGCGTTTTTGGCTGCTTCGAGTGCCTGCGTATGGCTATAAGCAACGCGCACCAATACTTCTTTATTTCGGGTGTCTTGGGCTGTACGATAAACTTCCACTACAGGAATAACTCGTCCCAGACTTTGTGAAATCAAATTTTTGCTGGCCACCACGCTTGCAGTTACAGAAGCGGCTTCGCCGGCGGAAAGTTGCTTGTTAGCTACGCTGTTTTCAACCAAAGCGGTTACTTCGGTCGAGATTTGTCCGGCCAGATTTTGTTTCGACAATTCGAGTGCCTGCATTTTGGCTGCGTCGTAATTTTCGCCGGTCGACATGGCTTCACCCATGATGTATTTGGGATAGCCGCTGTTGTCGTATTC
Source organism: Bacteroidia bacterium (assembly GCA_025996895.1). Taxonomy (GTDB): domain Bacteria; phylum Bacteroidota; class Bacteroidia; order Bacteroidales; family Azobacteroidaceae; genus Azobacteroides. The sequence continues at coordinate 6,991 of BNTW01000001.1, forward strand.
ATATTGCATCAGATACGATTTATCCAATTGCTTGACGATGGGCAACGCACCAGGAGCAATCGTCCAACCCTCTTTTTCCAATTTTTTGGCTTCCGAACTTGCGGCTTTTGTCGCTTTGGCGTTCAACTCTTCTTTCGATAACTTCGCGGTTTCTTTTCTCACTGATTCGGAACTTTTGCTCGACGAGCACGAATTGAAACCAATTATGCTGCAGGAAAAAATACCTGCCAACAAGAAAATAGATAGCTTTTTCATCACTTGAAAACTTTTATGTTAATAATGTAATATCTCTCCTATTATTTTGCAAACTTATGATAAATATTTTGAATACACAAAGAAAAATGATAAAAAATAGTTATTTTTGCGGTCGATTATATTTACATTTTTAATTCAATTTATTATGAAACGAAAATTTACAGTCATGGCTACGGCCATTGTTTTGAGTTCATCAATTTTATTTAGTTCGTGTATCGGCTCTTTTACCTTGTTTCACAAAGTGTTATCTTGGAATAAATCGGTAGGCGACAAATGGGTGAATGAATTAGTGTTTTTGGTATTATGTGCAGTTCCTGTTTATGAAATTGCATGGGCGATTGACGCTCTTGTTTTAAACTCGATTGAATTTTGGACAGGAAGCAATCCGGCATCGTCAGACGTTCAAACCAAGAAAATAGAAACGGAAAACGGTACTTTCACCATCACGACAGATGCTAACGGCCACAAAATTCAGAAAGAAGGAAGCGACGAAATCGTTGAATTCCGCTTCAATCAAGAAGAAAACAGCTGGTCGGTGGAAGCGATGGGACAAACCACTCCGTTGTTGAAATTCATGGACAACAACCAGGCAGAAGTTTATTTGGCTGACGGCTCAACGATGACGGTTTCGATGGACCAAGCCGGTGCTTTCGCTTTGAAACAAGTGATTGAAGGCAAAGCCTATTTCGCAAACAAGTAACAACAGGACAAAAAATGAAATGGCGGATTTTTTGTCCGCCATTTTTTTTGAAATCAATTTATCGTTTCAATCTTATTCCGTAAAATATAATGTGAACTATGGCAACTATTAACAGGATTAACGAAAACAAACTCACTGCGTTCCAGCCGGTTTGGGTTTGATGGATCACCACAAATAAGAGCAGAAGCAGGGCAATGCCGATACCAATCAACGGAAGCATTTTTGTGTCTTTTTTCACTCCTAACTTACTGTGTTTCGAGCCGTAAAACACATAAATATCATGACCGACAAGCATCCACAAAATCAGCCGTATCCACGTGTCGAAGGGAAGGAAAACCATCATAAACAGGCAGACAACTATGCCGAGAATGGGAACTAACGGCACAGCAGGCGTTTTGAACGCACGAGGGGCGTCGGGCATGTTTTTTCGCATGACTAATATTCCGACACAAACAATAATGAAAGCCAGCAAAGTGCCTATACTCGTTAATTCGCCCGCTACATTCGCCGGAACAAACAATGCGCAAATGCTGACCATCACCAGAAATAGCAGATTGCTTTTGTAGGGTGTCCGGTATTTTTTATGTACATCGGAAAAGATTTTCGGAAGCAGTCCGTCACGGCTGACGGAATAAAAAATCCGGCTTTGTCCCAGCAACATCACTAAAATCACCGACGAATAACCCGCGAGAATGGCCAGAATAATCGCTTTGTTCAGCCACGGATAAGCCGGCTGTATCGTTCCATCGGGCAGAGCCGTCCCCATATTGTCGATAGCTAACGCCACCGGCGCAATGCCGTCGCGTCCCTGGAAAGCGGTGTAATGTACCACTCCGGTCATCACATGGGCGAAAAGAATGTACAAAACAACACAAATCCCCAACGAGCCTAAAATGCCTATCGGCATATCGCGTTGCGGTTTCTTGGTTTCTTGCGCGGCCGTACTCACCGCATCGAAACCGATGTATGCAAAGAAAATCACTGCAGCTGCACGAATTACCCCACTGAAACCGAAATGTCCCCAAGTTCCGGTGTTTTCGGGAATATACGGAACATAATTATCGGAATTAATGAATTTCCAGCCCAGAAAGATAAAAAGAAAAACGATAACGATTTTCAACGCCACGATAAAGGCATTCACGCGCGAACTGCTTTCGGTTCCCCGAATAAGCAATAAACTCATTAATATAATGATAAGCGCGGCCGGCACGTTGGCAATTCCGCCTTCCCACGGACAGAGAGTGAGTGAGGTCGGCAAATGGATCTGAAAACTTTCCAGGAATTTGACCATATATCTGCTCCAGCTGATGCTGACCATCGACGAAGCGACTGAATATTCCAGCACCAAGTCCCAGCCGATGACCCAAGCGATAAACTCGCCCAACGTAGCATAAGAATAAGTGTAGGCACTTCCTGCAACCGGAAGCATCGATGCAAATTCAGCGTAGCACAATCCGGCAAAGCAACAGCCGGCTGCAGCAATCAAAAAGGAAATCGTGATAGCCGGGCCGGCAAAATTTCCGGCTGCAATCCCGGTAATAGAAAATAAGCCCGCACCAATAATCGCGCCTAAACCCAACGCAATTAATTTATACGGACCTAACGTTTTTTTTAATGAGTGTTCGCCTTCCTCGTGCGCTTCTTTCAGCAGCGTTTGTATCGGTTTTCTTTGAAAAATGCTCATTTTGTATCTATTTTTGTGAATTAGGCTACAAAGATGAGCATTTTTTTCTTAAAACAAACTATTATACTAATTACTTTTATATTTACTTATTTTTTTATTGCGCATCTAAACCGGTTTGTTTCACGACTTGAATGCTGCCGTCGGGATTGTAATACAATTTATCCACGCAAATTGAGCGCAGCCAGTCGTTAAATTCGCCGTTGGTTTTCGACAGCGCGCTGCTGTGATAAAACGAATACCATTGTCCTTTGTATTCCACAATCGAGCCGTGATTGGTGTAGCTATCGGTCGGCGTCATGTAGATTCCCATCGATTTCCAGGGGCCTAACGGACTGTCGCTGATGGCATAACGCATGCGATTGTCGCCTTTCACGCCTTCTTTATCGTTGCCTTCGTCGTGATTGTCGGAATACGAAAGATAATATTTTCCGTTGTATTTATGTACCCAGCTCGCTTCGTGAAAATCTTGCAAGCCGGCCATCGGCTGCAATTCGCCGTCGATTTCCACCATGTTGTCTTTCAATTTTCCGCCAAACGGTTTGCCGCCGCCGCCGAAATAAAAATAGGCTTGACCATCGTCATCAACAAATACACAGGGATCGATATGCGACGGAATGTCGGGAATATAACCCACAACCGTAAAATCTTTGGCCGGATATTTGCTCGTGGCCACGCCGATTTTCCACGAATCGTTCCATTTGGAATCGCTGGGGTGCGGAAAATAAAAATAATACGTGCCGTTTTTGTAAGCACAGTCGGGTGCCCACATAAAACCGCCTTCTGGACGTCCCCAAGGCACTTCCGACGAACGAAGAATTTCGCCGTGATCTGTCCAATTCACCATATCGCCGGTCGAAAACACATGATACTGGTCCATCAAATCGCAACCGCGCGCGGGTGCAATATCGTGCGAACAATAAACATACAAGCGTCCGTCAGCCCATACGTGCGCCGAGGGATCGGCGGTATACATGTGGCGGATAAAAGGATTTTCCTGTGCCAAACAAACGCCGGCAAACAATGCAAATACTGCTACTAATAGATTTTTTCTCATTTTTATTTATAATTAGATATTTATTTTCTTGTCGTGCACCGCTTACCGTGTACTGTGCACCTTTAAAAGTTTCGCTGCTTTTCCAGCCAATTTCAGATAATAATCACTGCCTAAATCGGCGTCCAAAGGTAAGAAATAACTTTCACCTACCGGCACTTCAGTCGCACATTTAAATATTGCCGTACCTTCGTCGATTTCGTCAAACATCGCCAGATACAGCATTTCCGCGCCCTGATTGATGTGGCTCGAAAGTTGTTGCCAATAAAAACTGCCGCGATTGCGGGGAATAGGCTTTGAGCCTTTGTTCATATTCACCCACGAAAAGCCGGGGAAAGCCAACGGCGCGTAATCGAGTTTATTTTCCTTACACCATTTCATATCTTCCTTCACCAATTTTTCGTAACGCGGAAATGTTTGCTCGTTGTAACGTCCTACAAACCAAGGCATAACAACATCGCATTTTTTGATTAAGCGGTGCAATTCCGGGTCGTCCATCGTGTCGCCTTCCAAACGCCGCCAATTCGTCGGAACGCCGATTAAAATGCTATAACCGCGTTCAATCAGTGCGTCGATAATAATTTCCGCTTCCTTAAAACCGTATTTCCGGCGGTCGTTGAAGCCAATGCCCCAAACAGCGACCAACGGTTTGCCGTTGTGATGCAAATACGAAGTATTATCGACCCGTTTGAAAATATCGTATTTCGCAGAAATCGCGTCAATATCCTGTATCAAAACTTGTTCGTCGCCCGGCTGCATGCCACTCAAATCATACATCACTGCGATGGCGCGGTTGTTGGCGTTGGCGGCATTGATACCCGAATGCCACACTTTATCGAGTTGTGCATGACTTTTCGGACGCTTAAGTTCGCCCACAAAACGCTGCACGAAAACGCCGTCGATACCATACTCCCGCATCCAGCGAAAATGCGTTTCGACAGTCGATTCGTCCCATTCGCTCATCACATACGCGGGACTTCCGTCGGCAAACGAAAATTCGGTTTTATACACCTTGTCGTATTCCGAAACGTCGGGCCACATATCTACCTTGCACGAGCCCGGTCGAAATTGTCCGTCTTTGCCCCAATAGTGATACCAGCCGCGATCGGAACCGTCGCCCGGACAGCTAAACCAGCCTTGATAACCGGCCATCGCCAAACCTTTGTAGGAATCGTATTTTTTGACCATCGGGAGAAAATTGTCATTGCGGGCTTGACCCGCAATCCCCTGATACGCATTTTCAATAAAATCCACAATCACGGTCGGATTGGGGAAACTGTGCGGGTGATGTCCGAAACCTTTCTTTACAATCACCGTAATGTCCCCGCCTTTTTCTCTGATTTTCTTTTCAAAAGGGAAAGTGTTTTGCGAATTGACGGCTGCGTCGTCCAATTCGGCACACAAAATCAAAATCGGATAATGTCCTTTCACAATCGCATCGATTTTATCTATCGGACTTTCCTTGAAATTCTTGATTTGAGCGCGATCGATACCGTAATTTTGTTTAATTCCGACCGTAATTTCGTTTTCCGGTTTTTCCTTTCCGTCGGGGCCGAAATACATCGCTTTCATATCCAGCAACGGATTATCGACATAAACCGCCGCCACTTTGTCGGGATTGGCAGCCGCCCAGTTGAAGACATAGACGCCACCGCGGCTCATGCCTTCCAATGCCACGCGCTGATTTAATCCACCGTCGTGCAACAACTTGTAAAAAGCGTTCCATTCCGTGATATTTTGCTTGTTGCCCATGCGTTCGGCCTGATCGCAATACACGAAGTGGTATCCTTTTTCCAACAGCGTAATAGCCGTTTGCGGTTCGTGTCCGAAGAAACGTGCCTGCCAAATCCAGGGATGATTGGCAGCCGTTTTGTGCGGTTTCACCACTTTACACTCGCGGCCGTTTTGCGTAAATTCGGCACATTCGTAACCCGCAAAATTCGTTACTTTGTATTGTATGCCGTTCTTATCCAGCGTTTTGAAAATATCAAATGTTTCATCTATCGGGAAAGTGATTTGTTGAAACAAACGTTTGGCCATGATTTCCGATCCTTTTTCTTCCGGATGGATCTTATCGGGAATTAAATCGGGACGATCAACGAGCAGCGGACGCATATCGACCACTTCCACATTTTCTGCGTAAGCCGCTTTTTGCAAGCGGGGCGACACTTCATTTCTACAAACCGGATCGAAGATCCCGTTTTCGTCCGTTTCAAAAAAAGCGGTGGGCAACAACACAATCACGCGCGGATGGCTCGGCAGATTTTTGAACGCCTGAATCATCGCGCGACAATCATTTTCCAATTCATCATAATACGGACGATTGATTGCCTTCGCGTCGTTTCCGCCCAAATCAATAAACACGATGTCGGGATTGCTTTGCAATGCTTTTTGGTAATTTTCCGTATTCCAATACGGGAAATTGCCTTTCTTGAGCATGGTCGCACTTCCAATACCCTGATTTTCAACACGGTAATTCGGCCCTAACAGCGATTGAAGCTGTCCGGGATAGGAATTTTCCTTTGGATTTTGAATGCGCGCGCCTTCGGTAATACTTGCACCGATACAGGTAATCCGTATCTGCGCCTGCACGGCAAAGCACGTCATCAAAAAGAATAACAAAATTGTTTTTTTCATGGGATTATACATTATTATTTATTTACTCCATTTTCATTAAATGCTTCCACCGAAAAAGTATATTCGGAGTTGCGGTTAAACCAGCCGCCTTCGTAGCGATTGTCATGCACCATAATTGATTGAACAATACCCTGACCGGTCAATCCGACGCGGATAATGTAACCGTCGGCTTGCTTCTGCCTGTTCCATGAAAGCGAAAACCGGCGGGCATCTTCGGGATTTCGTTTTACGGTCAATCCTGTAACCGATTGAGGCACAGCACCATTTCCCTTGCCAAAGATACGGAAACCGTAGAGCGAAAATTTGCCCGGCAATTCTTTCGTATTTGTGATACGCAGATAACGCGCTTCAACGGGTTTCGGCAATACAATCAACTCATGCACAGCATCTTTCGTGTTTTTTGTTTTATCGACAATCGTTTTCCATTTTACACCATCGTCTGAAGCCTCGATTTTATATTGATAAGCAAACAGCGCGTGTGGCGGACGAAATGTAAAATCCTGATCGGCAAAATTCACCTGAATTGCCCGCACTTCCGCTTTCTTCTTTAAATCCACCTGTAGCCATTCGCCTGCACTTCCGGTTTGCGCCGACCACCCATTTTCGACTTTTTCATTCACTGCATACGACGGCAAAAATCCCAATTCAAAAGACGAAGCCAGCACCGGTTTGTCATACGATAGCAAGTTCCAACCAACCGAAAGGTCGTTTTTCTCAAAATCGACTTTCTTGCCGGGAATGACAAAAGGATAATCCGCCCAAAGCGTATGCTCGTGCCACTGACCGTTCGACGTGATGTAGAGCGGAAAAATCGCCAAACGGCGTTCAAACATGTGGCGTTGAGATATTTTCATGGTTGCCACATGCCAATAATTGCCGTATTTGTCCTGAAACGTGTGTCCGTGTCCCGCGCCACCGATAAATCCGCCCGGTTTGAACGAAAACGGCGAACTTTCCTGATAGGTATAAGGGCCTAAAGGCTTGTCCGAAACATATACGCCGTCGGCATACACACGGAATTGCGTACCCGGTGAAGCATATTGCAAATAATATTTTCCGTTGAGTTTCAACACCGCCGGGCCTTCGTTCCAACCCGGTTTTCCGGTTTCGTTGTTTTCGCCCTGCACTTCCCAACCATATTTATCCTGATTGTGTAAAATCAGTGCAACCGGCTCACCCACAGGTGCAAAACCTTTCTCCGGATTGACTTCTACACCCATAATCGGGTCTTTGTCCGAGCAACCCCAATAGAGATACACTTTGCCGTCGTCGTCTTTGTAGAATGCAGGATCGTGAAATCCGGGAATACGAAACTGCGTATCAATCAATTCCCACGAATCTTTATCGGGCGTTGCTGTGCGGTAAATTTGACTGCCCGAGCCGACATAATAAATAAATCCGTTGTAAATCAGAATACTCGGCGCGTAATTTTCCAATTCCTTAATCGTGGTGCAGGGTATGTACGTCCATTGCTTCAAATCGGACGAACTCCAATAACCACTTGAATGTGAGGCAAAAAGATAATATTTGCCATTAAAATATTCGCAGACCGGGTCGGCCGCTTCACGATAGGCAGGCGTTCCCGGCTCGTTGAATTGAAAACGGTAATTTAAATCGATCGGATTAGATACAATCGCACGGGTATTTGTCTGTGCGTATCCCGAAATTTCCCAGATACACAACACGAATACGAAAAAATTTAGTTTTTTCATGAATATATATTTTAAATAAAAGACTTCAAATATAGTTTTTTATGATTAATAAAAGGCTAATAAACAATTAATTTCATGAATTTCCGGCAGATTCGTCAATACTGTTGTCGCTATAAACTTTAAGCAGATAAACACCTTTCGGAAAAGCCGGTACGGATATTTTCTCATTGAAATTGTTTTCCGAAAGCAGCAAAGCGCCTGATAATGTGTAGATTTCAACTTTCTTTATCGGCAAATCGGACATTATATACAATGCGCCGCATACAAAGGCACAGATTTTATATTATTTGCAAAGCCGAAATTTTTGCTCGACAGCCGAATGGCGTAAGGCGGTTTGTATTTTTCCATATAAACGCCCAAACTATACGAGCGGACATTTTCAGCGGCTTTGGATGCCCGTATAAAATTAAAACGATTATATCCGACTTTTATTGATTAACATAACACTAGTTAATTGCCATGCACGGCACACAATAAAAAATCCGCTGTAACTTATTTATTTACAGCGGATTAAAAAATATTTTGCTCTCCCTCTTGGACTTGAACCAAGGACCCTCTGATTAACAGTCAGATGCTCTAACCGACTGAGCTAAGGAAGAATTTTTGACATTTTCTCTCAAATGCGGTGCAAAGATAAATGATTTTTAGGAAATATGCAATATCTTTGCAGAAATTTTTTATACGACATGAAAATATTAGGAATAGGAAACGCACTTATTGATGTATTGGCTAAACTCGAAAACGATACGCTGTTGAGCGAACTGAATATGCCGAAAGGCAGTATGAACTTGATTGATGTGCATACGCGAAATCATATCTTCGGGAAAATCAAGGACAAACACGTGAAAATCACTACCGGCGGCTCTATCGGAAATACGTGTCTGGCATTGGCGCATTTGGGTGTTCCGGTCGGTTTCACCGGAAAAGTAGGCGACGATGACTATGGGAAGTATTATGTCCGCGAATTTGAAAACGCCGGCGTTTCCCCGCATTTCATTCATGTTCCGGGAAATCCTTCGGGGACGGCAATGGATTTGATTACGCCCGACGGACAACGGACTTTCGGCACTTATCTCGGTATCGCCGCCGAAATGCAAAAATCGGAATTGAGCGCGGAAATTCTTCATCAATATACGCATTTTTATGTTGAAGGTTACCTCGTACAGAACCACGAATTGATTGAGGGCGCGCTTTCGTTGGCCAAAACAATGGGATTGACAACGGCATTGGATTTGGCGAGCTATAACATTGTGGAAGCCGAACGCGAATTTTTGCAACGATTGGTGGATAGATATGTGGATATTGTTTTCGCGAACGAAGAAGAAGCGCAAGCCCTGACCGGCAAACCGGCGAAAGAAGCCGTCGAAGAATTGGGCAATAAGGTCGAAATTGCGGTAGTCAAAACCGGCGGAAAAGGCTCGTGGATCAAAGCTAACAACGAAACGATTTATGTTCCCGTCGAAGAAATCGCGCCTCTTGATACTACGGCTGCCGGCGATTATTACGCCGCCGGATTTTTTTACGGTTTGGAGAAAAAGAAAAGTTTACAGCAATGTGCCGAATTAGGCTCTTTGCTGGCTTTTGAAGTTATCCAAGTCATCGGAACAAAATTACCACCGGAAACGTGGGACAAAATACGGGCGAAAGCGCAGGAAATTATCGCCGGATAATCAGTGTAGAAGGCATGTATTGCAACGCTTTGTCTTTTTGTGCAAAAAGGTCTATCCAAGTTTCGTAGCTAATCAGCATCAAATTGTTCTTGGCTAATAATTCGGCCGGCATACCGGAAACATGCAAAAATATCGTCTGCGGATAAGCATTGAGAAACTCCCGCACCCTTCCTTCCGAAGGCCGGTTTTTGGCAATCCCCTCTCCTATTTCGCAAATAAAGATTTCCGCCTGATTAAACGCAATCAAATTGGCGGCATATTTCAACAAAAAAACATCTTTTGCGTGTTTCAACACCAACATCACGCTCGTCGCCCGCTCAAAATTTTTATTTATAAAAATACCGACCATAGCGTGCGCCTGTTCAATGAATTGATGAGTTTTGTCTTTCAACAAATCGCCCGGATAAAACCAGGTTGAATATCCGGCAGAATGTTTGGCCGCTTCCCTGTCCTGCGGCAATGGCGACAGTGCAATGCCCGCACCAACCAATAGAAAATCAAAACCTTCCTGATTGACATGATTGACAATTTGCTGCCCGACATTATTCACCACTTCGTAGCGCGTATGAAGCGGAATATTCAAACGGCTGGATTCTTCCAAAATCGGCGCAAAACTGATACTTTCAAAATTATCGGTATGGATGGGATTGACTTCCGTTCCAACGGTCAAGTGCAAAGCCGTAATTTCCAATGGACGTTTTCCCATGGAAAAAACTTGCTGGGCAACATCTAACAGCACTTTTCCGTTGCTTGCCCGCCCGAAAGAAAGCAACAAGCGGAATTTTTCGTTCGTCCGTTTTTCAACCTTTTTCTCTACTTGTTTTCCCTTTTTCTTATATGCCCAATCGATAAACGACAGCAACGGGCCGGTCATGAAAGTCGTAACCAACGTCATTAACACCAACATCGCAAAGATAGATGGCGACAGGATTTTCATTTCGTAACCGATAGTCAGAATAATCAATTCCATCAGTCCGCGCGTATTCATTAATGCACCCAACAACCAACTGTCGCGCCACGATTCGCCCATAAATCGCGCCGGAATGGTTGTACCGGCTATTTTTCCGAAAATCGCCACAAAAATAAACAGCCCGCAGGTCAGCCATTCGGTGGGCGTACTGATTAGTCCGATTTGGGTCTTCAATCCGGTAGAAACAAAAAAGAGCGGAAGAAATATTGCCAATGACACATCTTCCACTTTTTCCGTCAGAATTTTCCGGAATTGAATGTTGGAAGGCATAATCACACCGGCCATAAACGCACCGAACAAAGCATGAATACCCAGCACTTCCGTTACATAAGCCGAAATTATGAGCACAAAAAACATAAACGCGACAATGGTTTTCGTTATTACTTCTTTGTTATGGTAAATATTTCCGATAATGTTGAGGAAAGGACGCAGCACAAAAAACATGAAAAGCAGAAAAACAGCCGCAAACACGATGGTATAAACCGCACCGATAAATGTTCCGGTTTGTGCAATCGCAATCACCACCGCCAGCAAACACCACGCGGTAATATCCCCATTCGCCGCACTGGCCAATGACAGAATGCCTAAATGCGAGCGTGTCAGCCCTTTTTCCTGAATAATCCGCGCCAGCACCGGAAAAGCCGTAACACTCATCGAAATCCCAATAAACAAAGCATAAGAGAGAAAGGTCGTCGTATGCGCCGCATAGTGTGGATAAGTGATGTAAGCCGCTACTACACCGCACAAAAACGGAAAAATGATGCCGGCCTGGCTGATAAAAACCGTTTCTTTGATTTTTTTCTTTACTTCGCCGATATCTAAATCCATACCTATCACGAACATAAAGAAAATCAAACCGATTTGGCTCAAAATATGGATATTTCCCAGCGATTCGGGGGCAAAAAGGAAATTTGAAATACCCGGAAACAGGCGTGCCAAGACAGAAGGACCTAACAAAATTCCCGATAAAATTTCACCGATAACGGAGGGTTGTCCGATTTTAACGAACAAAAAACCCAAAATACGCGCAACAAAAAGAATAGCAATGATTTGCAACAGCAACATTGCTATGGAAGTCTGGATATTGCCTTCCAATGTATGAGTAAAAGCCTCAAAACCTTCCGAAAAAATGCCGTGCGTATAATTTATACTCACATTGTTTTACTTTTTATTTATATACTCCACGATCCATTGGCCGACTTCCGAAGTTTTGTAGGCTTTGCCGGATTCGGCAATATCTTCCGTAACGATGTTTGCCGCCATAGAAGCGGCTACGGCTTCGCGAATGAATTGACCTTCGACTGTCAAGCCAAAAGCATATTCAAACATCAGGGCAGCCGAAAGAATAGTCGCCAACGGATTGGCTATGTCCTTGCCCGTCGCCTGCGGATACGAGCCATGTATCGGCTCAAAAACCGAAGTGTGAATACCAATCGAAGCAGACGGCAGCATGCCCAGCGAGCCGGTAATCACCGAAGCCTCGTCGGTCAGAATATCGCCGAACATATTTTCCGTAACCATCACATCGAAGCGTTTCGGCCACTGAACAATCTGCATCGCCGCGTTATCCACAAACATATATTCGGTTTCCACTTCGGGATATTCTTTTTCCAGCGATTGGGCAACCTGACGCCACAAGCGCGACGTACTCAATACATTGGCTTTATCTACAATCGTTAATTTCTTCCGCCGTTTCAAAGCGTAATCGTAAGCCAAACGGACAATGCGTTCGATTTCTTCTACCGTATAAACGCAAGTATCATAAGCCGTTGTGCCGTCTTCACTCCTACCCTGCGGCCGACCGAAATAAATCCCGCCGGTCAGTTCTCGGATACACATAAAATCCGCACCGTCAATCAGTTCGGCACGCAGCGGCGATTTATGTATCAACGAAGGAAAAGTGGTTACCGGCCGGATATTGGCATACAAGCCCAATTTTTTGCGCATCGCCAACAAGCCTTGTTCGGGGCGCACTTTGGCCAACGGATTATTATCGTATTTCGGTGAACCGATAGCCCCAAACAACACCGCGTCCGACTCCATACACAAAGCGTGCGTTTCGCCGGGATAAGGATTTCCGACCGCGTCAATTGCACACGCGCCGACTAAGGCTTCTTTATATTCTAATTCGTGACCAAACTTTTTGCACACGGCTTGGGTTACTTCCAAAGCCTGCGACACGATTTCAGGCCCGATACCGTCGCCGGGCAACACTGCTATTTTTAATTTCATTCTCTGTTAAATTTAATGTATCTGGGGATGGATGGAATATAATCGGGGGCGTCCCACAACGAGCTGGTAATCATCAAATCGGCACTGTAACGGTTGCAAGCGATCGGAACGTTGTGTATCCGGCATTGACGAAGCAACATTTGAATATCGGCTTCGTGCGGTTGCGGATTTAAGTCGTCAATCAGGAAAATCGCCAGATTGATTTCGTGCCGTACCACCATAGCCGCAATCTCGGCATCGCCACCCAGCGGTCCCGAATTCATACAAACGATCTCTGCCTCTAATCCTTTCTCGTCAAAAGCCGCTTTTATCAAGCCTCCGGTCGTTCCCGTACAAACCAAGAGGTGTTTCGACAGTGTGTCGGCATTGAAAACCGCCCATTCCACCATATCTGCCTTCCGGTGATCGTGAGCCACCAAAGCTATTGTCAATTTCTTATTCATTCCGTACAATTATTAATATGCGTACAAAGATATATGAAATTTTCCAAATTGCGAAGGCACAGCCCAAATTCAGGCAATCTTCATGCCTACGACGACAAATTTCCCTTTTTCGGCAGATTCCTCATTCCGCTCTGCTCCATTCGGAATGACACTTGCCAATGTGGGTGCAGTCATTCCGAGCCGCAGGCGAGGAATCCCCTGCCAAGCCGTTAAACACCATTCCTGCTAATTACGACAAAAGCCGATTAACCCAAATCACAAGGGCATTCACATAGTGTTGATTACGAAACCTCTAACGAGGTTTTAATTTAGGTTTTGTTGATTTTTCTATTGATATGAATGCTCGAAACAACCACGGCCACCGTCGAATCTATCACCACTGACTGCGGTTTCTTCACTGTCCGCTTTTGATTTTTAAGTGTTGAAAAATCAGAAAATTTTGATTTTTTAGTACTTAAAAATCAATTAAATCAAAACTTTCCAAGTTTCTAAAACTTGGAAAGTTTATAAAGCAGAAAAATTATGCAAAGGAAAATAGCAGCAGAATTGCTTGCATGGAAAAACAGCAAAAACCGTATGCCGCTCATTTTGAACGGTGCGCGTCAGGCGGCCCTCCCAAACCAAGTCGGCAGAAAAACCCGGCTCGGCCGGATTGACTCTGTTGTTGTAATAAACCGACTGATTGCGGTAAGTGACCGGATATAATCCGCTGATGTTCCAGCCCGCACCGGCTACACCGTTACCGGACAGGTTGTTATATACCAAAGCCATCTCCGGCGTCATGCCGGCTATTCCCGGAACGACTTCTATCGGAACATTGGCAGTCATTGCGCCGTTAGCCATGCTGGTATTCAGCGTAATTTCCCCAACGGCAGAAGTAATCGACGTGGAGGCTTGTGACGGGTTATCGGCAGTAAATTTTTCGTTTCCACTCAACCTGTTGTCCTGATGCTGGAAATAGGCCGTTTCCGGCCAAACAGTCGTTTCCGTGATATTGTTTTCTTTCAATTTTTCAGTTGAAATATCCTGTGCCTGTAATCGAAACGAAAGACTGAATAATAATGCAGTTACAATAAAATATTTTGTCTTCATAAATATTTTGAATTTTATAGATTAAACTTATTCTTTAATGATTTTCCATACGGTTGCTTCTCCGTTGACAGTAAGCCGTAACACATACAGGCCGTCCGGCTGGCGACTCAAATCCAATGTTTCGTAACCGGAAACGGCCGGAAGGCGGTAGATTACTTTTCCCGATAGATCCGTCAGCAAAAAATCGGCGGTTACCTCAGCATTGAAATTGAAAATTTCAACCGCTATTACTCCTTTCGTAGGATTGGGATAGATTTTAACTTCATGCTTGGAAACTAAATCTTCAAACACAATTTCTTCCGCCGGGTTTTCCGAAGATTTGGCCGGCGAAGACAGCCGTACTGTCCGCGACGTGCGATTGCCCGCACTGTCATAAGCATAAGTTACATTTTGTGCAACCAACGGACTGATAAGAAACAGCCCTGAAATAAATAAAACAAGTTTTTTCATACAATTTATTTTTTTTAGTGAAACATTATTTTTATTTTCGACAAGACATAAAAAAAACCGTGAACTCTATATCTACGGTCTCTGAGGTCTTCGACTACCTGTTAATCCAATAAATGAAAGCTCACGATCATCGCGAACGTTCACGTCTCTTTTGGATTAACTTGAAATTGTCGAAGTTTCAGAGTACCAACTAAACTTAAAACGCTTTTTTATTATGTCTTTTTCTGATTTATTTAACTGTGCCCATAGGCAAATCTGTTTTTATTTATAAAGTGAATTATCAGCGACAAATTTTAGGATAATTTTTTAGAAAAACAAATTTATTGCAATTCTTGTAGAATTATTTTGTAATTTTGTCCATCAAGTAATAATCTTCAACGAATCATGAAATTAAAAATTGCTTTTTTAATCGTTTGTCTGTCTTGGAGTTGCAGTTTATCTCTTCGGGCGCAGCTGACCGAAGACCAGCGTTTCAAAACTGCCAAAAATCTGGATATTTACAATGCAATGGTCAAAGAATTGATGTTGTATTATGTGGATACGATTGATATTGAGAAAAATATCCGCGCAGATATCAACTATTTTCTACGTCAATTAGATCCCTATACCGAATATATTCCCGAAGAAGAGATGTCGGATTTTAAATTTCAGACAACCGGCGAATACGGAGGGATCGGATCGATAATTTCTATTCGCGACAATAAAATTATTATTGTAGAACCTTACGAGGGCATGCCGGCCGCTTTGGCAGGACTAATTCCGGGCGACGAAATCTTGGAAATCAATGGCGAAAGCATGCAGGGAAAGACGACAGCTTACGCCAGCGAGCACCTGAAGGGACAGCCTCATTCGCAGGTGAAAATCAAATATATGCCTTTGGGCGGGAAAACGCCGAAGGAGGTAACTATCGAACGCCAGCGGATTTATATCAATCCGGTAACGTATTTCGGTGTTTTGTCCGATACTATCGGCTACATTTATCTTTCGAGTTTTACGGCGCAGAGCGCGCAAGTGGTGAAAGAGGCGTTGCTGAATTTAATAAATAATCAGCCTGTTCGTTCATTGATTTTTGATGTACGGGACAATGGCGGCGGCTCAGTAGAAGATTGTTTGGAAATGTTGAATTTCTTTGTGCCGAGAGGCGAGTTACTGCTGTCGATGAAAGGAAGAGTGAAACAGCAAGACCGGACGTATCACGCGACGGAAACTCCGTTGTTTCCCGGTTTGCCGTTGGCGGTGCTGGTCAATGCAAATTCGGCTTCGGCTTCCGAAATCCTGTCGGGGGCTATTCAGGACT
Source organism: Bacteroidia bacterium (assembly GCA_025996895.1). Taxonomy (GTDB): domain Bacteria; phylum Bacteroidota; class Bacteroidia; order Bacteroidales; family Azobacteroidaceae; genus Azobacteroides. Next base: position 23,184 of record BNTW01000001.1, read on the forward strand.
TGGACAGAGGCGTGATTATCGGCTCGCGCACCTACGGAAAAGGGTTGGTGCAGGCGACGCGCCAACTGCCTTACGACGGCCGGTTAAAATTGACAACCGCCAAATATTACATTCCGAGCGGGCGTTGCATTCAGGCGATTGATTACGCCCAACGCGACGAAGACGGCCGGGTTTCCTACATTCCCGATAGTTTGACAACGGTTTATTATACCAAAAACGGTCGTCCGGTGAAGGATGGTGCAGGCATTTTACCGGACATTGTGATGGAAGAAGAAAAAATGCCGGCCATTATTTATTATATGGAAGGCGCGTCGATTTTCTTCGATTTTGTTACTCAATGGCGGAAAACTCACCCTAAAATTGCTTCGCCCGCTAAATTTGTATTAACCGGCGAAATCTACAATGCTTTCAAGGATTTTGTGAAAGCCAAAGATTTCACTTACGATCGTCAGAGTGCGAAAGCGATGGAGTCGTTGAAAAAAATCATGGAATTTGAAGGCTACCTGCAACCGGCGTCGGCTGAATTTCAGGCCTTGGAAAACAAGCTCAAACCCGATTTGGACAGGGATTTGGAAGTATATAAAAAACAGATAAGCGAACAGCTGGCCATCCAAATAATGAAACAATATTATTATGCCAAAGGAATGGTGGAATATTCGCTAAAAAACGATTTGGAAGTGCAAAAAGCGATAGAAATATTACATGAATAAGCCGCTGGCAGAACGAATGCGCCCGCAGTCGCTCGACGATTATGTCGGACAAAAACAGCTGATAGGGCAGGGAAGTGTTCTCCGAAAAATGATTGATTCGGGGCATATTCCGTCGTTTATCCTGTGGGGGCCGCCAGGCGTGGGAAAAACGACGCTGGCAAGAATCATTTCCAATCAACTGGACATTCCGTTTTATACCTTGAGTGCCGTCAGTTCGGGAGTAAAAGATGTCAGGGAAATTCTGGATAAGGTGAAAGGCAATCAATTTTTCGACAGTGTGCGCCCGATTTTGTTTATCGATGAAATCCACCGTTTCAGCAAGTCGCAACAGGATTCGTTGTTGGCGGCGGTCGAAAACGGAACGGTTACGCTGATCGGTGCGACTACCGAAAATCCTTCGTTCGAGGTCATTCGTCCGTTGTTGTCACGTTGCCAGGTTTATGTGTTAAAAAGCCTCGAAGACGCTGATTTATTGGAATTGATGCACAAAGCACTGACGGAAGATGCCGAGTTGAAAAAGCGGAAGGTCGTTGTGGAAGAAACGGCCGCTTTGTTGCGTTTTGCCGGAGGCGATGCACGTAAATTGCTGAATATCTTGGAATTGGTGACTGACGCTGACGAAAGCGAAAAGGTGGTGATTACCGACGAAAAAGTGATCGACCGTTTGCAGGAAAATCCTGCGGCTTACGACAAAGGTGGCGAAATGCACTACGACATTATTTCCGCGTTTATCAAATCCATTCGGGGAAGTGATCCCGACGGCGCGATTTATTGGCTGGCGCGTATGGTAGCCGGAGGCGAAGACCCGAAGTTCATTGCCCGCCGCTTGGTGATTTCTGCTGCGGAAGATATCGGCTTGGCCAATCCCAACGCTTTGCTGCTGGCGAATACCTGTTTTGACGCGCTGACCAAAATCGGCTGGCCCGAAGGGCGGATTATCCTCGCAGAAACGACGGTTTATTTGGCGACGAGTCCCAAAAGCAATTCGGCCTATATGGCGATAGAAAATGCCTCAGCCGAAGTGGCGCAGTCCGGCAATTTGCCTGTACCGTTGCATTTGCGCAATGCACCCACCAAACTGATGAAGGAATTAGACTATGGCAAAGGCTACAAATATGCCCACGATTACGAGAATAATTTTGTAGAACAGGAATTTTTACCGCAGGAAATCAAAGGCAAACAATTCTGGTTTGTACAAAACAATCCGCAAGAAAACAAGATACAGGAACAAATGAAAAAACTTTGGAAAAAATAGAAATTTTATTGCTTATTTTTCAATTCAAAATCCAGCCAAAGATAATTCATTTCGCCGTTTTCGACCGTGTGAAGTGTAATTGTTTGTTTGCCCTTTTTCAATGAAATTTCTGCAAAATCGTTGGCTATGTTCCAGTGATGCCATTGCCGCCAAGCCAACGAATCTTCCGGCACATAAGTTGAAGCGATGTCGATAGCACCGGTTGCATCTTTATCATTGACCGACAACGAAATTCTGCCGCCTTTGTTTGAGGTGTAAAGCAAGCTGACCTTGTAAATTCCGCTTTCTTTTACCGAAACGGTATATTTTGTCCATTCTTCGGGAACTGTCCAACCAACATACAACGCGCCAAGAGGCGGATCGACAAAGTTATAAACGGAATTGTCCGTGTCGTTTTCCTTGGTGTAGCTGATGTCGACCGATTCATTGATACGAAACGAATGCAAATAAGAGCCATCTACCGGATTCAACTCGCCGCTGCCGTGATTTTTCGGCGTAACATCATGATAGGCAACGCCTTCGCCGCCCAAATCGTAGTAAGCGCAATACACTTTTCCCGGAATCGCCTGCGCACCCGGTTTATAATTTTCGTCCTCGTAAGGAATTCCTTTGTACTTGTTTGAATTACAACTGATTAGCGATAAAATAATTATCAAGCTGCCAAACAAATTAGAAAAAATACTGTTTCTCATAAAATATAATTTAAGTTTAAACCGATGCAAAGATAAAAAAAAACCGTAACTTCGTGACCTAAAACTCAAGTTGTTAATCATTTAAAAAATGAATGTATGAAAAAGTATAATTTTAATGCGGGACCCTCTATTTTACCGCAGGAAACGGTTATAAACACGATTAAGGCCATCGAAGATTTTGCCGGTACGGGATTGTCGTTGATGGAAGTGAGCCATCGATCGAAAGAATTTGATGGGGTGATGGATGAAACCGTTGCGTTGTTTAAAGAAATTTTGGATATTCCCGCCGGTTATTCGGTTTTGTTTTTGGGCGGAGGTGCGTCGCTTCAGTTTTGCATGGTGCCTTACAATCTGTTGGAAAAGAAAGCGGCTTATCTGAATACCGGTACGTGGGCGAGTAAAGCCTTGAAAGAAGCCAAGTTATTCGGCGAAGTGGCTGAAGTTGCCTCGTCCAAAGAGGCCAATTTTACTTATATTCCGAAAGATTATATTGTTCCGGCTGACGCGGATTATTTCCATATCACCACTAACAATACGATTTTCGGAACGGAGATCCACCAAGATTTGGATTCTCCGGTAACCTTGGTAGCAGATATGTCGTCCGATATTTTCTCGCGTCCGGTCGATGTGAGCAAATACGGCTTGATTTACGGCGGTGCGCAGAAAAATCTGGCCCCTGCGGGCGTTACATTTGTGATTGTGAAAGACGAGTTGCTGGGCAAAGTGAGCCGGACAATTCCGACCATGCTGGATTACCGGACGCATATTAAAGATGGATCCATGTTTAATACACCGCCGGTAGTGCCGATTTATGCTGCATTACAAACGTTGAAATGGTTGAAAGAATTGGGTGGCGTGAAAGAAATGTACAAACGGAATAAGGAAAAAGCGACGTTACTGTACGACGAAATCGACCGCAACAAATTATTTAAAGGTACAACGGCCATAGAAGACCGTTCGCTGATGAATATTTGTTTCATTATGAACGACGAATACAAACAGTTGGAAGAAGATTTTTATAAATTCGCTGTCAGCAAGGGTATGGTTGGTATCAAGGGACACCGTTCGGTCGGCGGTTTCCGCGCTTCGACCTACAACGCGCTTCCGAAATTGACTGTACAGGCGTTGGTTGATTGTATGCGGGAGTTTGAAAAAAATAATTAATTCGTAATTTTTAATATAAATACTATGCAAACATTAGACAATTTCAATTTCAAAGGGCAAAAAGCATTTGTACGGGTAGACTTCAACGTACCATTGGACGAAAAATTTAACATTACGGACGATACGCGTATTCGGGCAGCTATTCCGACGCTGAAGAAAATTTTGGCCGACGGCGGCAGTATCATTCTCGGCTCGCATTTAGGACGTCCGAAAGGTGTAGATGGAAAATATTCGCTGCAACATATTCTGCCGCGCATTTCCGAATTGTTGGGTGTGAAAGTGGAGTTTGCCAACGACTCGCTGGGTAAAGAAGCGGCTGAAAAATCGGCTGCATTGCAACCCGGACAAGTGTTGCTGTTGGAAAACCTGCGTTTCTATGCTGCCGAAGAAGGCAAACCACGCGGATTGGCCGATGATGCTTCCGATGAAGAAAAAGCAGCAGCTAAAAAAGCGGAAAAAGCCAATCAAAAAGAAATGGCGAAACAACTGGCTTCGTATGCAACGGTTTATGTGAATGACGCTTTCGGAACGGCGCATCGTGCGCACGCTTCGACCGCGATTATTGCCGATTATTTCGACGCCGGCCACAAAACGTTCGGTTATTTGATGCAGAACGAAATCGACGCAGTCGAAAAAGTGTTGAAAGACACTGCGCGTCCTTTTACGGCTATCATGGGCGGCTCGAAAGTATCGTCCAAAATCGACATCATTGAAAATTTATTGACGAAAGTAGATAATTTGATTATCGCCGGCGGGATGACTTACACGTTTGCCAAAGCGTTGGGTGGAAAAATAGGCGACTCGATTTGCGAAGACGATAAATTGGATTTGGCTTTGAGTTTAATCCGGAAAGCGAAAGACAGCAAGGTGAATTTGGTTTTGGCAGTTGATGCCAAAGCAGCTGATGCATTCAGTAACGATGCAAATACGCAGTTTGTTCCGGTAGACAAAATTCCCGACGGTTGGGAAGGGATGGACATCGGTCCCGAAACCGAAAAACTGTTTGCGAAAGTAATCGAATCGTCGAAAACCATTCTTTGGAACGGTCCTACCGGTGTGTTCGAGTTTGACAATTTCGCCGGCGGATCGGCAGCTGTGGGTGCAGCGATTGTTCGTGCAACCGAAAATGGGGCGTTCTCGCTGGTTGGCGGCGGCGACTCTGTCGCGTGCGTAAATAAATTCGGTATTGCCGACAAAATGTCGTATGTTTCGACCGGCGGCGGCGCGTTATTAGAATTTATCGAAGGCAAAGAATTGCCGGGCATCAAAGCCATTCGCGGATAAGAAATTGTGATATATGAACGAAAAGGGGGGGTAATCGCCCCTTTTTTTATTGAAAATAAAACTTTATCTTTGCTTGTACTTCTGAAAAATAGATTAATTTTGCAAATGGATATAGTAGTGCAAATTGCAATTTATGAGAGGGAAAATTAGAGGAACGAATGTTTATCTCAATCTTTTGCGGAAGCATAAGCAGGAATATGCCGATAGATATGGGGTAACCCGTATGGGAATTTTCGGATCGGTTGCACGTGGCGAGCAAACGAAAGATTCCGATGTAGATATATATTTTGAAGCAAAAGACAAAATGAGTTTGTTTCGCATGGGCGGGCTTATGTATGATTTGCAGGAATTATTGGGTGTGCCTGTTGATTTGGTACATAATACAAATAACCTTAATCCACGTTTTAAACAACAGATAGAGAAAGATTTGATTTATGTATGATAAAATTTTAATAGTAGAGAAGTTGCAAATAATCATAAAAATAAAAAACGAACGCAATGATTAAAGTCGGAATTACCCAAGGAGATATAAACAGCGTGGCGAGTGAATGGATACTGAAAACGTTGGAAGACGTGCGGGTATTTGAATTTTGTACGCCGGTGGTTTATGGCTCTTCAAAGGTGTTGAACTATTATAAGAAAATACTCGAACTGCCTGCCGTTAGTCTGCATACGATTAATCAGGCGGAAGATGCGGGTGCCAACCGTTTGAATGTTGTCAATGTGATAGGTGACGAAATGGTGGTGGAAGTGGGCAAGCCGACGGCCGAAAGTGCCAAAAGCGCGACAATGGCTTTGACGCGGGCGTTGCAGGATTTGAAAAAAGGCTCAATAGACGTGTTGCTTACCGCACCGGCGGTGAGCGATTCGTTACAACAAATAGAAGTTGAAATTGAGCAGCCGAAAAAAGGCCTGAAAATTAGTGTGTGCGACAGTTTTCGCATGGCTTTGGCTACCGATAAATCTTCGCTTTCCGAAATCGCTTCCGTACTGACGACCGAACTGCTGACGGAGAAAATCAAAGTGTTGCAACACAGTTTAATTCACGATTTTTTGCTGACATCACCCCGCATTGCCGTTTTGTCCTTAAATCCGCAGGCAGGCATAAGGGAAAAATTAGGAAAAGAAGAAGAAACGATTATTGCGCCGGCAGTCAAAGCGGCTTCGGATGCAGGAATTATTTGTTTTGGGCCCTATTCGGCCGACCAATTTTTCGGATCGGGTGATTACCGGCAATTTGATGCTGTTCTGGCGATGTATTTCGACCAGGGAATGGTCGCGTTCCAGTCGATAACTTCCGGCGAAGGCGCGATTTTTACGGCCAATCTGCCTTATGTTTTCACATCGGCACATCAGGACGTTTCTTTTGAAGAAGCCGGAAAAAATACATCTTCTCCCGATTCGTTCCGGACAGCGTTGTATCTGGCAGTCGATATATTCCGTAATAAATTGATAGATAAAGAGATAAATAAAAATCCATTGAAGAAGCAATTTTTTGAACGTGGCTCTGACAACGAAAAATTAGATTTAACCAAAGAAGAAACCGATTAAATACTTGTTTTTGTTAAAATTTATTAGCAATTTTGTACGTTTTATTTGAAGCTAATAATGAATTATGCGATAATCGCGGCGGGTGAAGGATCTCGTTTGCTTCGGGAAGGTATAGAAGTTCCTAAACCGCTTGTTGAATTAAATGGATATTCTTTGATTGACCGGTTAATCGATATTTTCTGCCGTAATAACGCCGAATCTTTAAGTATCATTGTCAATAAAGAAATGACAGAAGTGTATAAACATCTGCAAAACACTCGGTTAGTTATTCCATTGAATTTGGTTGTCCAATCTACGCCGAGTTCGATGCATAGTTTTTTTGAGTTGAGCCGGTTTTTGCAGGGTGGAAAATTTTGCCTTACGACGGTAGATACGGTTTTCAAAGAAGACGAATTTGCCGGTTATATCCGTGCGTTTGAAGCCGACGAAACCAACGACGGCCTCATGGCGGTAACGGATTATATTGACGATGAAAAACCACTGTATGTTTATGTAAATGAAGAAACGATGCAGATTAACGATTTTTCGGACAAGCCGGCGGAAAACGAAAAATATATATCGGGCGGCATTTATGGTTTGACGCCCCAAGCATTAAAAACACTTGCGTTTTGCAAGAAAAACGAAATATCGCGCATGCGCAACTACCAACGGCAGTTGATTGCGGACGGATTGAAACTGAAAGCCTATCCTTTCGGCAAAATCCTCGACATCGACCATGCGGATGATATTCAGAAAGCAAAAGCATTTTTATCATGAATGTAAAAATAGCAGGAGTGAGACGAGGCAATCGCTTTTCGCCCAATAGTGTGGGAAATGATACGGTCATATTTAATTTGACCGTCGAACACCTGAGGAAAAAAGGCTGTGAAGTAACGGAGTATTCGGAAGATGAGTTTCTACAGACCACGATGGAGGCAGATATGATTTTCAACATGGCGCGCGACATGAAATCGCTACGGAAACTGCAACGGTTGGAAGACGCGGGCGTGAAGGTTGTCAATTCGGGCTACGGTATCGAAAACTGCACACGCGAAAAAATGACACGTCTCTTGCTGGCGCACGATATTCCCCACCCGAAAAGCGTCATTGTTCGCACGGACGAACAGTTGCCGCAAGGTGTCGAATGGTTGGCTAACTCTTGCTGGATTAAGCGGGGAGATGTTCATGCGATTTACAGCGAAGACGTTACTTATGTGCAAGTGGGCGAGGAGGCTGGGCAAATCCTGCAAAATTTTGCTTCGCGAGGCATTCCTTCGGCAGTCATTAATGAACATCTGGAAGGCGATTTAATTAAATTCTACGGTGTAGAAGGAACGGATTTTTTTCAATGGATGTATCCTGACCGGTTAAATCATAGTAAATTCGGCTTGGAAGCGGTGAATGGAGACGTGGCCGGTTATTCGTTCGATTTGGAACTTTTGAAAGAATATTGCAGCCGGGTGGCACACATCTTGAATATTCATATCTATGGAGGTGATGGCGTGGTGGATAAGAACGGAAAAGTGCGGATTATCGATTTCAACGATTGGCCGAGTTTTGCCGTTTGCAGGAATGAAGCCGCTCCCGCAATTACCGGATGTATTATCGAAAATTTATTGTCATGAACAGGGAAAGTAAAAAAACATTAGAGGCAACGCTTAAATCCAAAGACACGGAAGAATTTTTGGATATTCATTATTATCGGCCGTTAGGCTACGCTTGGGCAATTTTTTTCAAGAAAATCGGAGTTACACCTAATCAAATCACTATCGCATCAATATTTATCGGCGTGGCAGGAGGGATTTGTTTTTATTTCACCGATTTATGGATCAATTTGTTAGGTGTTTTCCTGCTTATTTGGGCGAATACTTACGACAGTGCGGACGGACAACTGGTACGCATGACCAACCGCAAATCCGAATGGGGACGTATTTTAGACGGTGCGTGTGGCGATTTTTGGTTTATTTCGATTTATCTCGCGCTTATTTTTCGTCTGTGGCCTCAATACGGCTATGGAATTGTGGTTTTGGCGGTTGCAGCCGGTTATTTTCACAGCAAACAGGCTGCGTTGGCCGATTATTACCGGAACATTCATTTGTTTTTTTTGAATGGAAAAGAAGGCAGTGAATTGGACACTTCCGAAGAAATAGCCGAACGATTGCACGATCTGAACAAATGGAAACACCCTTTATTCGCCTTTTTTGAATGGGCTTATTGGAATTATACAAAAGGACAAGAGGCTTGGACACCTAAAATGCAAGCCCTGTTACGGGTGATTAAGAGCAAATTCCATAGCAAAGCACCCGATTGGTTTTGCCGGTATTACCGTAAAAAGAGTTTGCGTTATTTGAAATATACCAACATGCTGTCGTTCAATCTGCGCTCGCTGGTGCTTTTTGCAAGTGTTTTGGCAAATTGCCCCTGGGTGTATTTTATTTTTGAACTGACAGTATTGAATGGGGTACTGATTTATATGGTCAATCGTTACGAACGAATTGCCTACAAGTTTAGAGGAGGTTTATTGCACGACGAATTCTAACGAAAAGTGGATAAGAGTAAGATAAAAGGGATTATTTTTGACTATGGGGCAACCATAGACACCAACGGAAGGCATTGGAAAGATGTGCTGTGGGATGCTTACATTGAACAGCAAATTCCGGTCAGCAGGGATGCTTTTTATGAAGCCTACGTGTATGGAGAGCGATATTTGGCTACGCACGAGATTGTTAGTCCCGAAGATGATTTTTTATCGGTTTTACTGGCTAAAACTCACTTGCAGGCGCATTGGCTTATCGAAAGAGGTTTTTTGGAAAATAATGCACTTTCTTCGTTTTATCCGCTTGCTGTTTCAGTTCAATGTAATAAATTTGTACTAAACATATTGAAAAATACGATACCGGTGTTGGAAAAGCTGGCTTTGCAGTATCATTTAGTGTTGGTTTCTAACTTTTATGGGAATATCGAAACAGTTTTGAAAGATTTCGGGTTGGATTTGTTTTTTAAGAAAATTATCGAATCGGCGGTGGTGAAAATAAGAAAACCCGACCCCGCTATTTTTGCTTTGGGTGTGGAAGCGTTGGGGCTTTCTCCGGAGGAAGTGGTGGTTGTGGGCGATTCTCATTCCAAAGACATAGTGCCGGCTCAGAAGTTGGGTTGCCAAACGATTTGGCTTAAAGGAAGTGCGTGGGAAGACGATTTCTCCGGACAAGGTATGATAGATGTCGTGATTACGGATTTTAGTGAATTGGAAAAATTATTATTAAATTAAAACGACCGGAAAAAGTACAAGTGAAAGACGCAAAAGGTAAACTCGGCGTATTGGTTATTGGAGTAGGCGGTGCAGTCGCCACCACTTTCATTGCAGGAACGATGCTTACTCGCAAAGGGTTAGGTATTCCTGTAGGCTCAATTACGCAATTGGCTACCATGCATTTGGGTAAGAGTGACGAAAATCGTTTTCCGAAAATCAAAGAGGTGGTGCCTTTGGCCGATTTGAAAGATCTTGTTTTCGGTGGTTGGGACATCTTTGAAGAAGACGCTTATGCAGCCGCTCGTCATGCGGAAGTGCTTACGGTCGAAGATTTAGACAAAGTGAAAGACGAATTGCAGGCTATCAAGCCGATGAAAGCGGTGTTTGATCAGAATTTCGTCAAGCGTTTGCATGGAACTTGGGTGAAGGTTGCCCCGACCAAATGGGATTTGAAAGAAGCTGTGCGCAAAGACATTCAGGAGTTTAAGGCGAAACACAATCTCGATCGCGTAGTTTGTATCTGGTGTGGAAGTACGGAGGTATTTACGAAAATCAGTGCTGTACATGAAACGCTTCCTGCGCTGCAAAAGGCCATGCAGGAAAACAGTCCCGAAATCGCACCTTCCATGATTTACGCTTATGCCGCTCTGGAAGAAGGTATTCCCTATATCAACGGTGCCCCGAACTTGACGGTCGATATGCCTGCTATCTGGGATTTGGCGGCTGAAAAACAAGTGCCAATCTGCGGAAAGGATTTCAAAACCGGTCAGACAATGTTGAAAACTGTCCTTTCGCCGATGTTGAAAACCCGTATGCTGGGCTTGAAGGGCTGGTTTTCGACCAATATTTTAGGAAACCGGGACGGCGAAGTACTGGATGATCCGGGATCGTTCAAAACGAAGGAAGAATCCAAGCTTTCAGTCATTGATAATATTTTGCAGCCGTCGCTTTATCCCGAATTGTACGAAAATATCTATCACAAAGTGTGTATCAACTATTATCCGCCGAGCAAAGACAACAAAGAAAGTTGGGACAACATCGATATTTTCGGCTGGTTGGGCTATCCGATGCAGTTGAAAGTCAACTTTTTGTGTCGCGATTCCATTCTGGCCGCACCTCTTTGCTTGGACTTGGTGTTATTTATCGACTTGGCTAAACGTGCCGGTTTCAGCGGTATTCAATCGTGGTTGTCGTTCTATTTCAAGAGTCCAATGCATGATTACGAACACATTGCTGAACATGATTTGTTTATCCAATCGGCGAATTTGAAAAATACCCTGCGTCATCTCGTTTATCCTGTTTATCTTGCTGATCGGCCATAACTAATAATTTTCTAAAATCTTTTATGTCGATAATCAACAAGATAAAGCAAACAGTTGCCGCCGAATACAAAATAGAATCTTTTATAATTACTTCCAAAATCAGGATGATAGATAGAATGATGCGTACTTCCGTCGGCCCGAAAATACCGGAATCAATTGTATATTTGTTTATGATTTTATACCGAAGCAAAGCCATCATCATTGCCCAGCCGTAGAGTACGACAAAACCGAAACCCAGCAATTCAAATTCATCTACATAGATAATATAACCGAATCCGATGCAGATATTCGTCAGCCAATCCACAATAAAATCAAGTGAAAAACCGTACCATTTTCTCGGTGTATTGCGGAAATAGGCCAAGCGTCCGTCCAACGAGTCGCCAAACCAGTTAATGATAAAACCCAAAATACCGAAAAGCAACAGTCCCCGCCCGAAATAGTGTGCTAAAATGAAACTTGTCATTGTAATCAAACTACCGGCCATGCCGATAGCGGTAAGCATGTCCGAATTTATCCACAAAGGGATGCGTTGTACCAAAAAGACGAGCAAATTTTGTTCGTGTTTTTTCAAAATATTAGTACGTTCCCTGTCTTTTGTAATTTTAGACAAAATACTTGTATCAGACGATCGTTTTTCCTTCATAATATTGTTTCAAAAACGTTACAAAGATACTAATTTTTGTCAATTAACGAAAGATAATTACTTTTGTTGCCGAAATAAAAAAATATTTTTTATGAAAGACAAGTTAATCAGTAAAGAATTACTTCAAAGCATATCTCCTATACTAGCTAATTCATTGATAATGAGCTGTGTAATGAAAGTTGGCGGTTTCGACAAAGTCAATCGGGTCTATGATTCCGCTAAATATAAAACCGGAACGGATATTGAAGATGCCATGATAGACGGATTGGGAATTATCCGCAAAGTCCATCATATTGAAGTGCTGAAACAGTTTGAAGGCCAACCGTTTATCACCGTTTCCAATCATCCCTACGGTCATGTCGATGGTATTATGCTGATAGGCGAAGTTTCAAAAGTTCGTCCCGATTTCAAAGTGATGGTCAATTGGATGTTGGGGCAGATAGATATTATGCAAGATCATTTTATTGGTGTCAATCCTTATTCTGCCAAAGTTTCCGCCCGCTCAAGTTTCAATGGTTTGAAGGAATGTATCACGCACTTGCGCGAAAACCATCCGCTGGGCTTTTTTCCTGCCGGTGCAATTTCTAAAACGGTCGGCTTCAACAAAATCAAAGACAAAGAATGGCAAGAGGGTGTCCTCAAATTAATTCAAAAAGTGAAAGTCCCAGTCATTCCCGCCTATTTTTCCGGTCAAAACTCCCGTTTTTTCAACTTTTTAGACCGTATTGATTGGCGTGTTCGCAATGCCCGCCTCTGCCACGAATTGGATATGAAAAAGGGTAAAACTATCCATCTCGTTTTCGGAGATCCGATTTTTCCCGAAGAGCAAAAACTGTATCCCGACACCAAACAATTCGGGGCGTTTTTGAAAGAAAAAACGTATGAATTGGCGAGTTGCCTTTGTCCCATGAATTAAAAAATAATGATGTATAAATGATGAAAGATTTCGCAGCCATCGATTTTGAAACGGCCAATTACTACCCGTCAAGCGTTTGTAGCGTAGGTGTGGTAATTGTCCGCAACGAAATAATCGTCGATAAGATTTATCGCCTTATTCGTCCCGATCCTGAATGGTATTCGTATTGGAACACGCAAATTCACGGATTGACTGCTGAAGATACGCAATCAGCACCGGTTTTTTCGGAAGTCTGGGCAGAGATTGCCCCAAAAATTGCCGGATTACCTTTGGTCGCACACAATAGTCCTTTTGACGAAGGTTGTTTGAAGGCGGTTCATCGCGTGTATCAAATGGATTATCCAGATTATGAGTTTCATTGTACTTGTCGCGCTTCACGGAGGGTTTTCGGGAAAACGTTGCTCAATCACCAGTTGCAGACGGTGGCGGCGCATTGCGGGTTTGATTTGACACAACACCATCATGCTTTGGCAGATGCGGAGGCTTGCACGGTGATTGCGATGAAAATATTATGAGAGGAGGAATAATGAAAGAAAAAGCGATAGAACGGTATCTTGAAGCATTGGAATTCGCCAAAGATTTGATTGACGGAAAATAAGACAAATTCGGGGAAACGGATAAAGCAAAGGATGACGAAGCATCATGTAGCGTCATCACGAGGGCGATAGCCTGAAGCCATTTAAGGAACATATCAAAAACCGGTATGCAGAATTGGGAAAAAAAGTTGAAATCGGTGCGTTTGAGTTGTTTATTGATGGTAACGGCGATGGACAGATCGGCAACCCTTATGATGAAGACGACCCTAACAGTATCATTGAGGAAAGCTTTTTTTCGACAGAAGAAAATGTTAAAAGTGCTTCAACGGCTGCGCTTGCTTCAATGTACTCTTTTGTTCAGAACCTGTATTTGTTCGACGGCGTTTATACAAATTCAGTTAGGGTAGAAAATTCCACCTATGAATTGCAAGCAGTTTATTCCCACAATATTAATCCTGGCACAAATATAATCAATGAATTATGGAAAACATCCTATCAAGCCGTCAATCGTCTAAATCAATTGATATACCATTTGGAAAAATCGGAAAAAGACTGGGCGGCAAAGTATGTGGATTATGCAAGGGTTTACAGAGCCTATATCTACTTAAATATGATAAATTTGTGGGGAGATATTCCGCTTGTAACTGTTCCGCCGTCTATGGACAATATGTATTTTTCCAGGACATCCCAGAGTGCAGTATTGGATTTTGTTATCAGTGAACTTGAAAATGTATATTCCAATTTGCCGGAAGAAGCCCTCTTGCCCGAATGTTCAAAATACTTTGCCAAATCAATCCAAGCAAGAGCATTTTTGCATAGAGCCGATTATAGTCTTTCTTTGAACATTGTTACGGATATCATCCGTGGCGGTAAATATATGCTGAATGATCATTTGAACGCTGTTTATGCCGGAAATACCATGGAAAGTATTTTTGAATTATCAAACAATCAAGATTATTCAAGCATTTGGTATCGCAATTTAATTCAAAAAGGGGATTATGCGCCGATATGCCGGTATGCGGAAATTTTATTGACGGCGGCGGAAGCTAATTATCGAACCGGAAATGTGGAGCAAGCTCTTACGTATTTGAACCAAATCAGAAAACGGAATGGACTTGAAAATATATCTTCTGTAGCGGAAGAAACTTTGTTGAATGCTTGGCAAAATGAATTGAAAAATGAAGGCTTGTATTTTCTTACCTTGAAACGTTTTGGAAAAGCAACCCAAATTCTGGATATTCCCGAATATAAACTTTTATTACCGATTCCATATCAAGAAATAATACTTAATCCGAATATGACACAAAATCCCGGCTGGTAGTATCTTTTGCTATTATTATCCATCTGCCTTATAGACAGCTATTTTTTCTGGTACAAAAGTGTTAATCTTTCAATTTACAGCAGTTTGGAAGATAATATTATACGACTTGAATATAGAGAACTGGTATTAAAATTGGATGAGATAATTTTTAAAAAACCACTTTTCAATCCTTTCCTTATTGATTTTGGAGATGATTTAGAGATTTTGTCATTCCCACTCTACCTGCCATTTTTTGTATTTCTTCATTGTAACCGACCCCTGTATTGCAGAAACGGTTACGATGAAAAAAGAGTTGGTGAATTTGTTGGATTAGATTAAACAAGAAATGTTGAGTACCTTTGTATCACAAAATATATAAAATCATGAGTACTGATTTAATTAAAAATAGCGATTATAAAGCGTGGCTAAAAGATTTGAAGCTACGAATCCGGCAAAGTCAGATTAAAGCTGCTGTTCGGGTCAATAGCGAAATGATAGAATTGTATTGGAGTATCGGTGCCGATATTGTTGCCAAGCAAGCGGAATCTGTATGGGGGAGTGGCGTTATCAAACAACTTAGCGCTGATTTACGGTCGGAATTTCCCGATATGCAAGGCTTCTCTGATAGGAATTTGAGAGCGATGAAACAGTTTTATCTGTTTTATAATCAAGACAATGTAATTTGGCAACAACCTGTTGCCAAATTAGGCAATGCAATTTCGCAGCAAGTTAGCACTGAAATAAGCCAACAAGTTGCTGGCGAATTACAACAGGCTGATAATAATACAGATACAATTTGGCGCCAAGTTGGTGCCAAATTACAAAGCCATCCAATCTTTAATATTCCATGGCGACATCACGGAGAAATCATGAGCAAATGCAAATCCGTACACGAAGCTTTGTTTTATGTTCAAAAGACCATCAAAAACGGATGGAGTCGTGCCATGCTGATGAATTTTATAGAAGCCGGATTATATGAGAGCCAAGGAAAAGCCATCAATAACTTTGACCGTCTTTTGCCTGAAGTACAAAGCGATTTGGCGAAAGAAACATTGAAAGACCCCTATTGCTTTGATTTTTTTACCCTTACTGAAAATTACAAAGAAAAGGAATTAGAAGATGCTTTGATTACTAATATTGCCAAATTCCTATTGGAACTTGGACAAGGCTTTGCTTATGTCGGAAGACAATATCCAATCATGGTAGGTGAAAAGCCACGAAATATGGATTTGCTATTCTATCATTTGGAATTACGTTGCTACATTGTTATCGAATTGAAGGTCAAAGAGTTTGAACCGGAACATACAGGTAAGCTTGGGTATTACATAACTGCGGTTAATCATCAATTGAAGAAGGAAGTAGATAATCCGACTATCGGATTGCTGATTTGCAAGACCAAGGATAATATTGATGCTCAATACTCTTTGGAAAGCAGTAGCCAGCCTATTGGAATTTCGGAATATACGCTATCGAAATTGCTGCCGGAGAATTTTAAATCTTCACTGCCATCTATCGAGGAGATAGAAAATGAGTTAAACAATGATGATTAATAATGTTCACAAATCGTGTTTTTTGTAGTAGAAACACGAAAAACATGTATCTTTGCAGCCAACATATAAAGTTGGAAAATCTATGTGTCAAGAAATAAAGAATCAAGGCGAAATTGTTATCTATCAAACGCCCGATGGCGTTGCTGAATTAGACGTTCGTTTGGAAAACGAAACCGTTTGGCTGACTCAGGCGCAAATGGTAGCGTTGTTTCAACGAGACCAATCAGTTATTTCACGCCATATAAACAACATTTTCAAGGAAGGGGAGTTAGAGAAGAAAGTGGTATATGCAGAATTTGCATATACCACTCCACACGGTGCTATGGAGGGCAAAACGCAAACCTCAATAGTACAACTTTACAATTTAGACGTAATCATCTCGGTTGGTTATCGCATAAAATCTCAACGTGGCACTCAATTCCGTATTTGGGCGAACAAAGTATTAAAGGATTATATTGTAAAAGGTTATGTTATAAATAATAAACTGAAAAACAAGCAATACGAGGACTTAAAGCAAACGGTAAAACTTTTATCAAATGTGATTCAAAACAAAGCATTGACAGGCGATGAAGCAACCGGATTGTTGCGCGTTATTACCGATTACACTTATGCTTTGGATATACTTGATAAATATGATTATCAGGAACTTACAGTTGATAATACTTCCGACAGGGAAAAGTTTCGCGCCACGTACGAGAATGCAATGGAAGCGATTGAGCAACTGAAAAGCAAATTCGACAGCAGCGATTTGTTTGCCAACGAAAAAGACCAATCGTTCAAAAGTTCAATCAATACGATTTACCAGACTTTCGACGGCAAGGATTTGTATCCGAGTATTGAAGAAAAAGCGGCGATGCTGCTCTATTTAGTTACAAAAAATCACTCGTTCAGCGATGGCAACAAGCGAATTGCGGCATTCCTTTTCCTTTGGTTTTTGGAAAAGAACGGTATCTTATACAAACCCAACGGATTACGGTTGATAGAAAACAACACGTTGGTCGCCCTCACATTAATGATTGCAGAAAGCAGGACGGAAGAGAAAGATGTGATGGTAAAGGTGATTGTGAATTTGATAAATAGAAATAATTGAATAGTATTTATGATGAAAGAACATTATATAAAACAATTAGAAGAGTTAAAGTCAAAACTTTTTGCTCATAAAATGTCTGTTTTAGTCGGTGCAGGCTTTAGCAAAAATGTAGATAAAAATAAATTTTTGTCATGGGATGAACTGCTAAAGGATATTGTTTCCTTTTTATATGAGGATGAAATAGAATATAAGTATGCCACTCTAAAACGAAAGAATAATAAAGATGAATTTGTTAAGCAACAAATTCAGAGAATTATTGATAGAGAAGGATATTTAGAAATTGTATCTCAATATGTCAAAAGAAAAGGGTTCAGGGAAGCAATAGAAATTTATATAGAAAACCATACTCCACATCTCAGGACGGATGGAAAAGATATATTTATTGAAGGATTTTTTGATGATAAACCGTATAAAGATAAATTATGTAAGAATGATTTGAATTTACATAAAAGATTGCTTGATTTGTCATGGAACAATATTTATACAACAAATTACGATAATTTGCTTGAATCAGTAGTTGATGACACGATTGAAAGCCATATTAAAGCACAAATTAAAACCATCGAAGAAAAGGTTAATGCATCAAAAGAGGAAATAGAAAAGAATAAAACCGCATTGATAAAATTAGATGAAGAATTGTCTGAAATTGAAGCTAAATTATTTTTATTATTAGAAGATGAGAAAATTCAACGTTCTGTTAATGAAGTTGATAAGAATGATCTTGAGGATAAAAAACAGAAGAAAGAATCTGAAAAAAGAAAAATAGATTTCAGAATATTTGACATACAAAGAAATATAACTATTAATGAAACTGAAAAATTTAATCTTGAAAAAGAATTGTCTCAATGTATCACAATTATAACACATTCATCGGATTTACAAATAAAAAGAAATAAAAATATTATTAAACTACATGGAAGTTTACGAAACGAAAACTCTGAATTTGGTTTTGATGGAGACAATCATTGTCATTATGTTATAGCAAAAGAAGATTATGATGCATATCCAACAAGGCATGAGGCGTTTACTCAACTAATGAGAATTTCGTTATTGCAAGAATCTTATTGTTTAATCGGATTTTCCGGTGTTGATCCAAACTTTACCTCATGGATTTCTTGGGTTAGAGATATTATTAAACGTAAACACGCACACGAAAAGGATAATTATAAGATCTATCTAATAGAAGTTTTACCTGAGAATAATACAGAAATAGAACGAACAGAAAAACAACTGTTTTTTGAAAATCACAGGATTATAAAAATTCCTATTTGGAAAAAAGAAATTGTTGATTTTCTTAAAAGACAAAATGAGATTCAAGATATTGATGATAAAAATCCGAAAGAATTACTTAAACTATTGTTTCAATATTTATCCAATGAAGAATGTTTATACAAACCAAAAGCCTACATTGAATTAGCAGATCAGAAAAAATATAATGCAGGATGGGAAAATATCACTAATGGCGAATATGGAAAGAAGATAAAGTTATCACCTGGTAATAAATACAATGATATTGGAAAATATAAGCATAAAGTTCGTGTTCCATCCCTTGATTGGTTCAATTTTCATGACAAGCAAACATTTTTGTTCTTTATAGATGCACTATTGAAAAAAAGTTCTCCAAAGGAACAAAAAATAATCTTAAATCTTTTGCCTATCGCTATTAGAGATTCATTTTTGACTCCACATTTTATTTGGGAAAATGGGCTTGAAGCCATTATGCCTTATGTAAAAATAAAGAGACAAAAAATTGAATTATCACAGTTTCGACTAATAGAAGCCGTCCTATTTGTGGATAAAGATAAATTTAATACGGAAGTGGTTTTCCTCTCTAAAGAAAAATTAGAACAAGATATTGTAAAATACCAATCAGTTCTATTCTCTGCTTTCACATTTGACTTTGTTGCGATGAAAAAACAAATAGATGAATGGGAACCTAATAACTCATCTCGATGGTACGTAAAGAAATTAGGATTATTATCTTTATTTGATGCAAAAGAAAGTGAAACACAACTAAAAGAATATTGTAATACCTTTGATTATCTTTCTTTTCAAGAACAATTATATGCGCTGGAAACATTAAATTATGTAAGTAGAAATAATTATATAATGAAATCAGGAAAAGATGAAATTAAAGAAAAAATAGAACAATACAAAAACTTGGGATTTAAAAGTTTCATGGACAACTTCGATTATTTGATGGAGGAATTGAATAAAGAACAAACGAAAACTAAAATTTTACCTTATGGAGAAGGAAGATTTTCGGAAAATAATACCATTAATTTTGCGAATGGAACAACCCGACCTCAACATAGTATGCAGTTTATTCAATTGATGATGGAGTTTGGTATTCCGTTATCATTACGAGGCATGCATTTAAAAGATGCTGTCACATGGTTTAATGTGTTTAATCCTATTTTTGAATATACTCCTTATCCTGCTATTTTTTACAGTTTGCAGATAACTGATGAAAAAACGCTAAGAAGAATAGCTCAAGAGTGTGCGTATTCGGATAATATCAAGAACAACATTCCTGATATTTTAGAAAAGTTGCTAATAGCCTATCTACAAAATGAAACACCTAATTTATATAAAGACAACATTTTAGTTTTTTCTTCTGAATTGTTTATTGCAGTTTCACCCGAACGTTGGCAATCATATTTTTATGAAATTTGGCAATTATTCGAAAAACAAAATCAATTGTTTTATGATGGTTTACGCCATCGAAATACTGGTTTATATTCTTTCATAACGAAAGGATTAAAATACATAACAGATGTCAAAATTATACGAAAAGTACTCCTATCAATTATTGACAACTTTAACATTGATCATGATACAGCTATAGAGTATTTATACTATTTTGCAGATAACGATACAAAGCATAAGTTTGGAAGAAAAATTTGTAATAAACAAATAGATGGTAAAATTAATGTTTTGATAGAGCAAATATCTCAAGAAAATGAAAGTGTGATTTTTGCTTTAGGAAATTTGCATAGTCATTTATCACAAGTACAAAAGGAAAATATTGAGAAGTTTATTGAAAACATTGATTTTCAATCTATAAAAAATGAAAGAGTGTGGAGAATACTTCTATTTTTTGCGAAAAATGAAATTTTAAGATCAAGAATAAAACGAGGAATCATCGAAAACAAAAAGTTATGGTACACAGGAATAAACACAAATGGCAGCATTTCAGGAGAGGAGGATTTTATTGATTTGCATTTATTAGACACGAAATATGCAAAAGAAAGTGGTATTGAATGGTCTAACGCTGAGTGTGTGGAATTATATAATAAATTGAAAGAAAACTTTGAGAAAATTCAACATTGTAGAATTCAAGCGGATCCCATATTTAGCTTTAAACGGATATTGGAAGAAATGGATATGTTTCTTGATAATGAAGCCTCTAAATTAAAAAGTGAATCTGATTTTCAATCAATAAAGCAAGAAGTTCGAAAACTATACTATGAAAAGAGAGGCTATGAAACAATCACATCTGCTTTAATTTCGGATGATCATTCAAAAATAATAACGGCTTTATCTGAACTATTTTATGATATATACTATAGAGTAGGCATTGAAAAAAATAAGGAAGCACTAAATCTTTTAATGAACAAAGTGCTTATGAAAAAAACTCCGGCACTCGAAGCTTGCCTTGGATATTTATCAAATCTTCTAAAAAGCCGTAAGAACGAAAAATTATTAAGATCTTTTTCATCGGTGTTGAATTTAATTTTAAACGAATACAACATTGAAGAAGATGAAATAGAAAAGCCTTTCTTGCATCAAAACATGATACGAATAGCAGAAGTATTGGAATATTGGGGATTCCAAAATGACGGTATTGACAAATGGTTGAAAATTAAATCTGAGAAACAATTTAATTTTGTATCAACTATTTAGAGAAAAATTCAAATCTTGTATATTCCATAATTATGACAGAAACAATTAAAAATAAAATGATATTTAACAAAAGAAATTATGACCAAAGAAAATGCAATTAAACTGTTTGAAGACAAAATGATTCGTACCGTTTGGAACGAAGAGGAGGAAGAATGGTATTTCTCGGTAGTGGATGTAGTAGGTGTTTTAAGCGACCAAATAGACCATGCCGGAGCGCGAAATTATTGGAAAGTGCTTAAACACCGCTTAATAGCCGAGGGAAACGAACCGGTTACAATTTGTAACCGGTTGAAATTACCTGCTGAAGATGGCAAAATGCGTATGCCGGATGTTGCTTCTACCGAATGAATAAGATAGATCAAAATAAGAATATAGAAAATCCGTATAATTTCACGGGACTGGTAAACTAATATAAACAATAATCTATGGCAACCTATATAACAGATACAGTTAAAGATACAATCAAAAAATTCGCTTGCGGATATGTATTTACCGCAAAGGATTTCCCATTGCCGGTTGAGAAGCAAAAAACCGTCAATAAATTGTTGGACAATATGGTTGCTGCGGGACAAATCCGTCGCTTGTCGAAGGGGCGTTTCTATAAACCGCAAATGTCCAACTTCGGCGAACTTCCACCCGACACCTTCCAAACAGTTAAGGATTTAATAGAAAAAAACGGAAAACCAATCGGATACTTGACAGGTTATTCGCTCTTTAATAAGTTCGGCTTGACTACACAAGCGCCTGTTACCTTGCAAATCGCCATGCAGAAAGTAAAAAAAGCAATAACACGCGGAAATTACCGTATTGGTTTTGTCATTCAGCCGAATACAATTACAAAAGAGAATATTCCGATACTTCAACTGCTGGATTGCTTTCGCTATTTCAAGGATATCCCCGACACAATGCCGGACGAAGCTTGCCGACGGCTATTGTTCCTGCTCAAACAACTGACGGATAAACAAATAATACAGTTAAAACGTTTAGTTTTGAAATACAATCCTGCAACGATTGCTCTTCTGGGCGCTTTGCTCGAAACGATGAACGAAAAAGAAGATACATCGCTGTTATTCAACGCTCTGAATCATCAAACATCCTATCAGTTTGGTATTTCACAAGATATATTGTTAAATCAAAAAAAATGGCACATCAGATGAATAAGCAATCGAGAAAAATAGACTTGTAATTTTATTCCTCTCCTTTTTCTTCTTTTCGGACATCGCCTATCGTATAAATTCCCTGAAATGAATTATCCAAGGGATATATTTTAACATTATCGGGTAATATTTCACCTGCTTCGAAAAGATAAGCACCGCTAAAGTTACCTCTAAAAGCAACTTCAACAAACATATCATCTTTTAAAATTTCTTCATTAAAAGCATTGGTATCATCATTTTTTACCCATTCTTTCAATGCCTTAACCACTTTTTTGTCTTGTAAGTATTGTCTTTTTATCGCACTAAATGTTGTACTCATAGCTGCAAATCTTATTGAAAATTTCACACAAAGGTATAAAACTGTATCATTTATTCAAATATTCCGCTCAAACTCCGCCGTCAAATCAATGATTTTTTAATTGATTGAGACCAATTCTTACATGATCTGGATTTGATTTGGGAACTTCGAGAGTGGATTCCGAATCCGTGAAAAAAAAATGATATGTTTCGACAAATTAAAAATTATCCTAAAAAAAACCGACATGTGCTTTATTTCGGCATAGCATCCTTTTATCTTTGCCTCATCTTTAACAATTAAAATTAAAAAACATGGCAAAAAACAAAAGATTAGTAACTGTTGATGAAATAATCACAGGAAAGGCACAATTTGATGAAGATGTTTACACCCGAACAACCGGTGGCGGTTTCCAACTACGGGACGATTTATTGGAAGAAGTGAGTGCCGCCGCTAAAAAGCAGTTTTTCGATAACTTGTATGAAGAAATTAAAAACTTTCTTTACAACCTAACGGAAGAGGAAAAAAACAAAGTTTCATATATCGGATTGGAAGTTGGAGTTCTATATTTTGAAGGTTGGATGATTAATGTGTATTGTTATAAGCCCTATCAGTCTATGACTGATACTTGGATGGATAATAGATTTGCTGATGGAGGAGCATGGTCGTCATTTACTGAAAAATTGATTGAAATAGAGCGTAACAATACCTTATTCCGGCAATGGATGGAACAAACGCCGTATTCAGCTGTCTTTCAATCCTTGGGAGAGCAGGATTATGATTACGATGCTGATTATAAACAGGGATATGATGGAAATATGCTGAATATGCTTTGTTATATTTTCCTGATGCCGGGAGTCAAGCGATTGCGGCGGCGTTTGTTTGAAGACCAAATTATTCAACAAATATTCGGGAAAAGGATACCGGTTTATGTAAAACCGCACAATGATGAAGTGATATTTAGTGACAAATCATTAATTTTGTAGTCGAATTTTTAAACTTTAAAAACGGGAATATGATTTACAAAGACAGTTTTATAAAATTGGTAGAGGAATACAATGTCGATAATTATATTGGCACAGGCAATCCCAATGCAAAAATTTTGATTGTTGGAAAAGAAGGCTCGTGTATTCCTGAAAAAAGGCGTGATGGTGAAGTATGCTTTACCCAAGAATGGGATAAAAAAATTAAAAATGATGAAGATATAAATTTCAAGTATAAAAAAGATGGACTGAAAGAAGGACATACATGGAATAAATATCAAAAATTACACGATTATATTTTCCCGGAATATAAAAAAGATGGCTTTTTTAATTTTGAAGAAAGATTTTTTACAACAGAAATGAGTGCAATTCGTAAAAAAACCACAGAAGAAGCGCAAAAAGATCCTAAATTTGAGGAAAAGTTGAAAAAGAGAAAAGAATCCTTTTTTAAATCTGAATTTATACAGCAATTTCCGGTGGTTATTTTAGCTTGTTCCAACTATATCAAAAATAACGATAAGGTACGAGAAATTGACAATCTTTTTGATGTGAAATTTGTTGAAGCTTTTACTTGTGAACGGAAAAGCAAAAAATATTCTTTTTGGACACATGATAATGCCGATAAAACAAAATTAGTAATCCATACACGCCAATTAAGCAGCGATGTACCTGAAGAATTGTTAGAAAAAATGGGAAAAGTAATAAATAAATTTGCAGAGAATAATAATATTATACTATTATGAAAAAAGCAAAAGCAAAAGCAATTTTGCAAAATATTCGCAATAATCTGGAAAACAACATGTTGGATTCTATAGATAATATAAAAATTGCAAGGAAGATAAATTCTGAAATTTCGTACATAGTGGACTATTTGTACGAATTAATACATGAAATTCAGACTATTTCAGCATACATTGATAAAAAAGAGTTTTTAAATAAAATGTGTAAGCTGTTGTTGGAAAACAATTTGCACCCGCAAGAAAAAACACCTAACAACAAAAAAAGAGCATTGCAACATTTTCTTTCGGGGTATTTGTATAGTCGAGTTGATAATGAAATTGCTGAAATTGAAAGAAAAATAAACGAATTAAACAGTATTATAAAGGCGAGTCAAAACACAGAAAATGTTATTCAAATACTTAAAAATACCTATTCTTCAAATGAAACGAAAACTCTTTTAATGCAAAAACTAAATTTTTCGGAACAGGAAGCACAATATTTATGTTCAAAAATGACTTTAAAAAATTTTGTTAGTCATGAGCAAATTGCCAAAGCTGCCGAACAAGTTAAATATTTGAGTGAAATTAAATCACTATTAATTCAATTCAAAGAATGAAAATAAATATCCTCTACATACACGGTTACGGCGGCTCCGGCAATTCCTGTTTGCCATGAAAAACCTCTTTCCCCGTTACATCTGGCTGGTCGATACCATCTATCGCGCCGAAAAAATTACATTTGAGGAAATCAACAAGCGTTGGCTGCGCAACGAAATGAGCGAGGGCAAGGAAATTCCTTTACGCACATTCCATAATCACCGGCAAGCGATTGAGGAACTATTCGACATCAATATAGAATGTGACAAACGCAATGGCTATGTTTATTACATTGATAACAAAGAAGATATGGAACGCGGCGGTATCCGCTCGTGGCTGTTGAATACGTTTGCCGTCAATAATCTGATAAACGAATGTAGAGACGGGGCATGCCCCGTCTCTACCCGGTTACGGCAGCGGATTTTGTTTGAAACCATTCCCTCCGGCCAACGGTTTTTGACCCCGATTATCGAAGCCATGCGCGACAATATGAGCGTAGAAATCACTTACCAAAGTTTTTGGCGCGACCAACCGAATACCTTTGAAATAGAGCCATATTGCGTAAAAGTGTTCAAACAACGCTGGTATGTGGTCGGGCAAAATCCGTATTACAATACTTTGCGAATTTACGCGCTCGACCGGATTCAGAATTTGCAGACAACCGGTAAATCTTTCCAATTACCGAAAAATTTTGACGCTCACGCCTTTTTTGAAAACAGCTTTGGAATTATTGTTGATGAAAATATAAAACCTTGCATAGTAAAAATCAAAGCCTTCGACCCCAAGCGTAAATATTTTCGGACACTTCCGCTGCACGCCTCGCAACAGGAAATTGAAACGACCGACAAATATTCGGTATTCAGTTATTATATTTCCCCGACTTTCGATTTCCGGCAGGAAATTTTGTCGCATGGCGATGAAATCGAAGTTTTATTGCCGGAATGGTTTCGAAATGAAATCCCAACGACAAACAATTTGAGGACTTTTTGAAAGAAAGGACGTATGATTTGGAGGCTATTTTATCTCCGAATCATGCAGTTTGACCGGTTTTTTTTCTTTCCGTAGTTTCATATTCAACATTTCCACCAGTAGCGAGAAGGCAATCGCAAAATAGATATACCCTTTCGGGATTTCGCCGACTTCATTGCCAAAGACAGACAGGTGTGAGAGGTGAGCCGCTTCGACCAGCAACATCACGCCGATAAGGATAAGGAACGACAGGGCCAGCATTTGAATGGTCGGGTGTTCATTGACAAAACGGCTGACCGGTGCAGAAAACAACATCATCACAATCACGGAAATCACAATCGCCAGGATAATAATTGTCATTGCACCGAGATAACCAAATGCGTTGAAACTCACCATGCCGACGGCCGTCAAGATACTGTCTAACGAGAAAACCATGTCAATAGCAATAATTTGTAGGATAATTCCCCAAAAATTATTGCGCCCAGTAGCGGAGTGGCCGGCATGCTGTTCTTCCAACCCTTCCAATTTGTGGTGAATTTCGGTAACGCTCTTATATAAAAGGAATAATCCGCCGAGACAGATAATAATGCTTTGTCCCGAAATAGAGCCGGTGATTTCGGAAAAGGCAAAACTAAAAAGGGGTTTGGTGAGGCTCATCAACAAGGAAATCGCGAACAACAAGCCAATTCGGAAGAACATGGCTAACAACAATCCGGTTGTGCGCGCTTTAGGCTGCTCTTCGTGCGGAAGTTTCGCCGTCATGATAGACAGAAACACGATATTATCAATTCCGAGTACGATTTCCAAAAAAACTAACGTGAGTATGGCAATCCATGCTTCCGGTTGCAAAAAAATCTGTAAGATTTCCATTATTGTGAATTATTTGTTGATGTTTAAGCTCAATTGTATGCGTTTCCGTTCCAAATCAATACTCAACACTTTTACTTGCACGTGCTGGTGAATGGAAACAATCGTCGTTGGGTCGGAAACATATTTTTCCGCCATATTGGAAATATGTACGAGGCCTTTTTCCTTAATGCCTATATCGACAAAACAGCCGAAATTGGTGATGTTATTCACAATTCCGGGCAAGATTTGTCCCTCGCGCAAGTCGTCGATAGTCCGCACATGCGGGTCAAACTCAAAGATTTTGATGGTTTGGCGCGGGTCGCGTCCGGGTTTGTCCAATTCTTCCACGATATCGAGCAGGGTAGGCATCCCCACCTTTTCATTGACGTATTTTTCGAGCCGGATTTTCTTTTTCAGTTCTTTTTGTTGAATTAATTCATTTACACTGCAATTTAGCTCTTTGGCCATTGCTTCGACCACCGGATAGCTTTCGGGGTGAACAGCCGAATTATCCAGCGGATTTTCGGCATCCGGAATGCGGAGAAATCCCGCTGCCTGTTCGTAGGCTTTTTCGCCCAAGCGAGGCACTTTCAGCAGTTCTTTCCGCGATTGAAACGCGCCGTTTTTCGCGCGGTATTCCACAATATTTTTCGCTAACGATGGCCCTAAACCCGAAACGTAAATCAGCAGGTGCATACTTGCCGTATTGAGATTGACGCCCACCTGATTGACGCAGTTTTCCACTGTCTGGTCGAGCGAATATTTTAAATCCGTTTGATTAACATCGTGCTGATATTGTCCCACGCCGATGGATTTCGGCTCAATTTTCACCAATTCCGCCAGCGGGTCCATCAAACGCCTTCCGATACTGATTGCACCGCGCACCGTTACGTCGTAATTAGGAAATTCGTCACGGGCAATTTTGGAAGCCGAATAGACCGAAGCACCGTCTTCGCTCACCACAAACACCTGGATTTTCTTCTCATAACCGAGATGCGTGATAAATTCTTCCGTTTCGCGGCTGGCAGTTCCGTTACCGATGGCAATAGCATCAATATCGTAAGTGCTGACAAGTGCCCTGACTTTCATTCCTGATCGTCCCCGCTCATTTTGAGGAGGGTGCGGATAAATCGTTTCGTTGTGTACCAAATTCCCCTGCGAGTCAAGGCACACCACTTTGCAACCGGTGCGGAAGCCGGGATCGATACCCAGCACTCGCTTTTGTCCCAAAGGTGGAGCTAACAACAGTTGGCGCAGATTTTCGGCAAACACCTTAATGGCTTGCTTGTCGGCCTTTTCTTTCGAGAGAGCCGCAAATTCTGTTTCGATAGCCGATTTGAGCAGGCGTTTGTAGCTGTCTTTAATGGCGGTTTCTACTTGTGCGGAAGCCTCGTTTTTCCCTTTCACAAACCGGCGGTTTAAGAGTTCGATGCACTGCTCGTCGTCGGGAGAAATCGAAACACGCAAAAAGCCTTCACTTTCGCCTCGGCGCATAGCTAAGAGCCGGTGCGAAGAACACTTGCTCAACGGTTCCTTGAAATCAAAATAATCGCGGTATTTAGCGGCTTCCGTTTCTTTTCCTTTGATTACTTTCGACGAAATTACTGCTTGCCGATTGAATACATTCCGGATGGAATTGCGGGCGGCTTCGTTTTCATTCACCCATTCGGCAACAATGTCGCGCGCGCCCTGCAAGGCTTCTTCTGCATTTTTAACATCTTCTTTCACAAAGTGTTCCGCTTTTCCGTAGATGTCGCGTTCGTTTTGCGCCATCAGGATTTTAGCCAAAGGCTCTAATCCTTTTTTGCGGGCAATTTCGGCTTTTGTCTGCTTTTTCGGTTTATACGGTAAGTAAATATCTTCCAATTCGGTATTGTCCCACGTGTTTCCGATGCGGGTAACGAGTTCGGGTGTCAATTTGCCCTGTTCGTCAATCGAACGTAGAATGGTTTCCTTCCGCTTGCTTAATTCCTGCAGTTTTTCGTAGCGTTGTTTGATTTCGCCGATAGCCACCTCGTCCAATCCGCCGGTAACTTCTTTTCGATACCGGCTGATGAACGGAATAGTTGCCCCATCGTCCAACAATTCGATGGTTTTTGTGATTTGCTTTTCCTGCAAATCCAATGCTTGCGAAATAAGTTTTGAATAAACCGGTTGCATTATCAGCCCAGATAACTTTTCAACAGATCGTTTTTGTTGCTTTGCTTTAACCGGCGAATGGCTTTTTCCTTAATCTGACGCACTCGTTCGCGAGTCAGACCAAATTCGTCGCCGATTTCTTCCAGCGTCATTTCTTGCCGTCCCAAGCCGAAAAACATTTTAACGATGTCGCGTTCGCGTTCGCTCAAAGTCGATAACGCGCGGTTGATTTCCTTTGAAAGTGATTCGTTCATTAAAGAGCGGTCGGCTATCGGGGCGTCGTCATTGACCAGCACGTCGAGCAGACTGTTGTCTTCGCCTTCTACAAAAGGCGCGTCCACTGAAATATGGCGTCCGGAAACTTTCAACGTATCGGAAATTTTATCTACCGGGATGTCCAATTCGTTTGCCAATTCTTCGGGCGACGGTTTGCGTTCGTGTTCTTGCTCAAACTTGGAGAACGCTTTTGTGATTTTGTTCAGGGAACCCACTTGATTTAAGGGCAGCCGGACAATACGCGATTGTTCGGCCAGAGCTTGTAAGATAGATTGCCGTATCCACCATACGGCATAAGAGATAAATTTAAACCCGCGTGTTTCGTCGAATTTTTCGGCTGCTTTTATCAAGCCTAAGTTTCCTTCATTGATTAAATCGGGAAGACTTAGGCCCTGATTTTGATATTGCTTAGCTACCGATACGACGAAACGAAGGTTTGCACGTGTCAATTTTTCCAACGCTGTCCGGTCGCCTCGCTTAATGGCTTGAGCCAACTCCACTTCTTCTTCTACAGATATAAGGTCTTCACGACCGATTTCCTGCAAGTATTTGTCTAAAGAAGCACTTTCGCGGTTGGTAATTGACTTTGTAATTTTTAATTGTCTCATCAATAATAGATTTTTTGCATATTAAATAGCAACAAAAACCGTGCCTTAATCGTTCAAATCAAGGGCAAAGTAGGTTATTTTTCCATCGGAGTAGATACCTTTGATAAATAAAACTCTATCATCGGCCACTTTTGTCAATGAAAGTTCTACAATTTTTTCCAAATCTTCCGGCGTTCTGATACGGTTATCGTTGGCCGTTAGAATGATAAATCCGGTTTTAATGCCGGCTTGTTTTAATTTTCCGTTGCTCAATCCGGTAACTTCTACTCCATAATTAATACCTAACTTGGATTTTGTTTCGTCGGATAGTTCTTTTAAGGTAGCACCGAGTAAATCGGCCGCTTTTTTGTTCTTCACCACTTCGGTGGTGCCTTGGTCGTTTTTCAATTCCACTTGAAACGATTTGACTTCGTCGCCGCGTTGCACCTGAATATCCACCTTGTTACCCGGCCTGTAGCGGTTGATTTCCGCCTTCAAATCCGCGCTGGATTTTACCTTGTTTCCATTGACTTCCGTAATGACATCCCCTTCTTTCAAGCCGGCTTTCAATGCCGGACTTCCGGTCGCAAAGTCCTTAATATAAGCCCCTTCATGCACTTTCAGTTTATTATACGCATTCGGGTCTTCTATTTTTATGCCCGGTACGTCCATAATAATTACGCCCAATAAAGCGCGTTGTACTTTACCATATTCTTTCATATCGGCCACCACTTTTTTGACAATGCTGATGGGAACGGCAAACGAATATCCGACATAATTTCCGGTTTCCGAATAAATGGCCGTGTTGATACCTACCAATTCGCCGCGTGTATTGACCAATGCACCTCCACTGTTTCCCGGATTAACGGCTGCGTCTGTTTGAATATACGATTCGATTTTTCTCTGGCGAGCCGCCCGGTTGTTTCCGTAATTCGGCGAAATATCCGCCCGTCCTTTCGCGCTGACAATCCCTGCCGTAACCGTAGAATTCAGATTAAACGGATTACCGACTGCCAACACCCATTCACCAACTTTCAATGCATCGGAATCGCCAAACGGAATCACCGGAAAGTCTTTGCCTTCTATTTTCAGCAACGCAATATCTGTCGCTTCGTCCGCACCGACTATTTTGGCGATGTATGTTTCGTCGTTATTGGTCGTAACTTCCACTTCGTCCGCGCCGTCGATCACGTGGTTATTGGTAACAATATAACCGTCCGTCGAAATGATAACGCCGGATCCAAAGCCCACGCGCGGTTGCGGCTGCATTTGCGGTTGCCGGTATTGCGGATTGGGTTGCCCGAAAAAGAACTCAAACGGGTCAAAAAAATCCTGACCCTGATTGAGCCGGTTGCCTTGAGAAACAACTGCTTTCGCCACCGATTTAATATGTACCACTGCATTGACACTCTGTTCCGCTGCCAGCGTAAAGTCTGTATTCTCCGCAGGAACGCGATTATTTCCTACCGGATAAAACCCACCTTGATGGAAACCTGCCGTTTCCGTCAGATAAACATTCTTACTTATAAAATGAGAATATGCAGCCACCGAAATGCCCGCACTCACAAAGCTTATTAAAACAAGCCCTACAATAATTTTCCAATTTTTCATACTGTCTGTGTTTTTATATTGTGATTTGTCTAACAGCAAATATCGTACGAGAAAAGCATCTTGGCACGATTTTTTAACATATTTAACCCGTTCAACCGTAACTTAACCACGCTTAACAGTCAAGATGGCAGGACTGCCAAAATTGTCTTTTTTCGGATTTATTGGCTGTCAGGTATTGTATATAATAAAATAAAGTGTTACCTTTGTGCCCGGAAAAATTGCGGGGTGTAGCTCAGCCCGGTTAGAGTACGCGTCTGGGGGGCGTGTGGTCGGACGTTCGAATCGTCTCACCCCGACAATTGAAATAAGAGGCTTGCAA
The DNA here is from genome assembly GCA_025996895.1 of Bacteroidia bacterium. Lineage (GTDB taxonomy): Bacteria > Bacteroidota > Bacteroidia > Bacteroidales > Azobacteroidaceae > Azobacteroides. Next base: position 54,833 of record BNTW01000001.1, read on the forward strand.
AAAAAGGTGAGCCTCTTATTATTTAACCAAATACCTTCTGATTATTTAGAAAAACAGCGGTTGTTGTAAATTTAATTGCAATTTAATTTCATATTAAGGTTTTATTAATTCTTTTTTAAGCCGTTTCCGGTACATTTGCTCAAATTTATTTAGGACATCCTCTATTGAAAGGAAAAATTAATTCAAAATAGTGTCTTTATTAATTATTTAAATTTATTTTTATGAGAGTAAATTACTTGTGTAAAATGATGGTGGCAGCTATGCTTATGCTCACAGCTACCACAGTGAAGGCTGCGGACATCACCGTTACCGGTGAAGACCGTGCCGCTCTTGTTGCCGCTTTTGATGAAGCTCAAAACGGCGATGTGATTATTCTGACCAAATCGATTTCGATTGGTGAAGATCAATTTACTATTACCAAAGGTGTAACTTTAAGAGGTGGTGATGGTATTGAAATCAAACCGGCAGCGGGTTATACCAGCCGCGTTTTGCAAGTGCAACCGGGAGATGACGCAGGCGTGAAATTGGTGTTTGAAAACATTACTTTCCGTGATGCCAACAACTTGGGTAATGCTACCGGTAATGAAAAAGACGGTGGTTTGGGTCGTATCGCTAATGGTTTGATCGAATTCAACAACTGTAAGTTCATCAACAACTACTCCGATGATCGCGGTGGTGTATGGGATATGTATGGTGGTAATGTTACATTTAACAATTGTGAATTTAGAGGTAACTCGGCGGCAGAACGTGGCGGTGCTATCTTTACGCGCGACGATGGTACAAAAGCTACATTTGTTAATTCCAAATTTATTGGAAACCACGTAAATACAGGTCGTGGCGGTGCTTTGTTTTTGGACAACAAATCCGAACAACACTTTTATAATTGTGTTTTGACCGAAAATTTTGTAGGTCAGATTATCGACGAAACGGATTGGGAAAAAAATACAGGTGAAGGTGGTGCTGTATTTACAACCGGTGGTGAAGGTGTATTGTATGTAGAAAACAGTGCCATTTATAAAAATTATACATTGAAAGATCACGGTGGCGTATTGTTTGGCATGTCGAAACCGACCGTTACTTTCGTTAATACGACGATTGCCGATAATATTATGTATCGTGATGCCAACTCAATGTTCTTCTGTACGGACGCTATCAAATTGAATTTGATCAATACTACTGTTGTATCTAACAATGCTTATGTAGGCAAAGAAGGCGATCCGAAAGGAAAAAATGGTCCTAACGAAGGTAATACGACCGGTATCCGTATCGAAAATAAGGATGCTAAATTGATTATTCACAACTCTATAATAGCTGGAAACTTGTCAAGAGGAAATGATGCTAATGCCGGTTTTTTAGTACCGGTAGATATTAACTTGCAAGGTCTTGCTGCTAACGAAGAAAATATTGTGAATATTCTTGAACTCAAAAATTCTATCGTTGGTAATATTAAAGGTTTGACGAAAAATGCTTTATCCGGAGTTCCGGGAATTGAAACATCGTATTATGATTTCTATACTAATGTTTCTACTTGGCAAGATGCCGACACGAAAACAGGTATCAACTGGGCTACCGGTTTGAAAACATTGGAAAACGGACAGGCATTTTATCCTGTAATCGGTGCTTCAAGTGCTATTGGTTTGGGTGATCCTGCTTTGTTATCTGCATATATCACTCCGTTGGTTGACCAAATCGGAACTCCGCGCGAAGGTACAAAAATCACTTCGGGAGCTATCGAATATGTTAAAGGCGACAGCCCGCTGCCTTTGGATGGCGTAAACCGCATTTGGGGTGGTACTGCTGAAAATCCTTGTTCTTATGATGCATTCACTCACACAATTTCTTATTCCGGTGGTTGGTCAAGCAATGTAGGCTGGCAATTCGGCAGCGTTGAGCCGCTGGATCAAACTTCGGAAGACTGGTCGGCTTATGGAAAAGTAGTGATTAAATTTGCTGCTCCGCTGCCTACCGGTGTTGCTTTGCATATCCAATATTTGGATGCTGACGGTAATTTAACTACGGCGAAAAAAGAAGACGGTGGTGAATTAGATGCTTTTGTAGGCGGTGGTTCGACCGAAGTATCTTTTGCTTTGGACAAAACGTTGCGTAATAAAGTGAAGAGCGTATATTTCTCAATACAAAACGACTGTGCTGAATGTACGACCGGTACGATCGTATTAAAAGATGCCTATCTTTTGGAAGAAGGTTATGTGCTGCCTTTCAGCATCAACGAATTGAACTTCTTTGATGGCGCAACTTATGATGAAGCTACTCACACTGCAACTTATAATAATGGTTGGAGCCGTGTAGGTTGGAACTGGGAAGCTGACGGTGGTATTAGTGCTTCCGACTTCAATCAAGCATGGGTTAAATTTGATGCTCTTGGTTTACCCGCAAGTGGCGAAGGCGAACACAGAGGTAAATTACAGTTTGATTTAGTATATATGGACGGAACTTCGGAATCTACCGGTGGTGGTGGATTTGATGGCAAAAATGAATATCGTGCTGCTGATACGGCTGCATTTTGGACATTGAGTCACCCCGAAAAGAAAATCAAATTGATTACTTTGAAGAGCGAAGTAACCGGCAACGTGATCTTGAAAGATGCTTATTTCTATCTGAAACCGGTGGATCCGTATGATTTGATTGTTACCGAAGTTCGTTGGGAACCGGTAAATCCGGCTCCGGGCGATAGCGTTACTTTCTTTGCTAAAATTGCGAATATCGGTGAATTTGCTTCTGAAGTGAATAATAAACATGGTGTAGTGTTCCAAGCTAACGGTACTCAAGTTTCTTGGGCTGATGGTTTCCTTGGTCCTTTGGCAGCCGGCGATACGATTGAACTTTCTTCAAGAGGCGAAGGCTCAAGCGGTCCGCTTTGGGCAACAGGCACAGCTCCGGTTTATGCTATCAAAGCATGGGTGAATGATTCGAAAAATCTTCTCGAAACAAACTACGACAACAATACGTTGATTGATACATTACATCAAACCGGCTCGGCCGACTTGTGGATAGAAGCAATCACAACTACTCCGAAAACTCCGATACAAGGCGACTATATTACATTCAAAGCGACTGTCCGCAATATCGGTACGTTGGATACTCCGAACAATGTAAAACACGGTGTGGCATTCTTTGTAAATGATCAGGTAGTAAGTTGGAGCGATACCCGTTACGACGCTATCGTTGCTGACCCGGATACTACAAAATCTGCTGTGGTATTGAGTGCTAATGGTGGCCCGAATGCTGCGCTGGAAGGAGAATGGCAAGCTGCTTTTGGTGGTGATTACACTATCAAAGCATACGTGAACGATCAAAGTGATATTGCTGAAACGAATCGCGACAACAATATTTTGACTGTACTTCTTGTTATTCCAAAAAATGGTATCAATGATTTGAATACTGCCGGCAATGTTTATGTGAGAGGTAGCCAATTGGTTATCGAAGGTTATTCTTCCGAAGCCGCTTTGGAAGTGTATAACTTCTCCGGACAGAAAGTAGCTGGTGTGAAAGCTGTTAAAGGCAATGCGATCGCTCTTCCGGCTGGAACTTACGTTGTGAAAGTTCAAGATAACGGAAAGGTGGGAACACACAAGGTATTAGTGAAATAATGTCTTATATATAATAATACAAATAATTTAAAAGAATTAAATTGGAAAAAAGGGGGCTGTGAAGTCCCCTTTTTTTTGTTGCCCGATTTTATGTATCTTTGCCTCATGGAAAAAAAGATGAAAATACTGATTGTTTTGACTCTGCTTGCGATTGTTCCGCTGAATGCGCAAGTGTTTCGGACGCAGGCACTATCCGACCGGATAAAAACGCTTCAAGTGTCGGTGGCCGACCGTTGGGACTCGGACGCGATTATCCAACTGAACAACGGCGAGCCGGTTGAAATCCGCTTTGACCTGCTGGGGGCTTCCCCCGAAAATTTTACCTATACGATCACGCATTGTAATGCCGACTGGACGCCGTCGCAGTTGTTTCCGTCCGAATATATGACCGGTCTTCAGCACAATTACCTGACGGATTATGCGAATTCGTTTAATACGAAAATGAATTATGTGCATTATGAACTGTTTTTGCCGAACGAAAATATCCGGTTGTTGGTTTCGGGAAATTATGTTGTGCAGGTTTTTTCCGACCAAGATACGGAACATCCGGTGTTGAACGCCTGCTTTTCGATAGTTGAACGCCGGACCGAAATACAAATGCAAATTAATTCCGTTACGGACAAAGGTGTGAATAATCGCTATCAAGCCGTGAATTTTGAAGTGAGTTATGGAAACGAAATCAAATCGCCCATGCAGGAATTGAAAGTGTATGTCCAACAGAATAATCGTTACGATAACGAGGCAAAATTAGTAAAACCACTCAACCTGCAAAACGGAAAAGCGTTTTACGATCACCAGCCTGCGTTGGTTTTTGACGCCGGCAACGAATATCGGCGTTTTGAAATGACAACTACACACTACACCGGTTTGAACATAGAGGCAATCGAATATCATTCGCCGTATTACCATACCATTTTGCGCCCAGACGTGTTTCGCAGTCAGTTTGCTTATACGTTTAACGAAGATTTGAACGGCCGGATTTATATCCGCAACAACGATACTGATTATCCGGAAACGGAAGCCGATTATCAAATTGTGCATTTCTATTTGGCGTGCGATCATCCGTTGCCTGAAAAAGTCTATATTTTGAGCGAAGCGTTCAACAATCTTCTAAACGTACCATCGGAAATGGAATATAGCGCGCAGGACAAAGGTTATGTGAAATCGGCGTTGCTGAAAGAAGGCTATTATAATTATATGTATGTAACGCGCAAAAACGCTTCTTCACCGGCGACGACCGCCGTAACGGAAGGCGATTATTATCAGACGGAAAATGAATATTGCGTGATGGTTTATGCCCGTACGATGGGTATGCGCTATGACCAACTCATTGGTGTTCAAACACTTCAATTCAAATAACCATGATATTTTTTTATGCACCGGATATTTTGACAAATTCCCAGCTGCCCGACACGGAAGTGCAACATTGTGTGCGTGTTTTACGCAAGCAAGCAGGCGATGTAATTGATGTTACGGACGGAAAAGGACATTTGTACAAAGCGGAAATCACGGAAATTTCGCCGAAACGCTGTACGGTTTCGGTGTTGGAAACCGTTGAGCAACCGCCTTTGTGGAATAATTTCATTGAAATTGCCGTCGCTCCGGTGAAAAACATGGAACGAATCGAGTGGTTTGCCGAAAAAGCGGTGGAAATCGGTATCAACAAAATCAGTTTCCTGCGCACGCAACATTCCGAACGCAAAGAGTTGAAATTAGACCGCTTGCAGAAGATTTTAATTTCCGCCATGAAACAATCCGAAAAAGCTGTATTACCTGAATTACAAGAGATTACGGATTTTAAAAAGTTTATCGCACACGATTTTCAGGGACAAAAATTTATTCCGCATTGCTATCCGGCCGACGACAAGCCGTTGTTGAGTTTGGCGTATCAAAAAGGCCAAAACGCGCTGGTGCTGATTGGCCCCGAAGGCGATTTTAGCGAAGAAGAAGTGAGATCGGCCGTTGCTTGTGGGTTTCAACCGGTTTCGTTGGGCGAAAGCCGGTTGCGCACGGAAACCGCCGCGCTCAACGTTTGTCAAACCATTCACATCCTCAATCAACTGTCGTGAAAAAGTGGGTGAAGAAAATCGTTCATTGGGCACGCAACGGATTTTTTTGTCTGTTTATATTGAGCTTGTTGACGGTGATTTTGTTCAAATTTGTTCCGGTGTATTATACCGGCTATATGTTTGCCAAAAATACCGGACAGTTGTTTTCCGGCAAAAAGGTGGAAATCCATCACAAATGGGTTTCGTTAGCTGAAATTTCGCCCGATTTGGTGCAGGCCGCGATGGCTTCCGAAGATTATTTGTTTTTAATTCACAACGGTTTCGATTTCAACGAAGAAAATTTGCAATTGAGTAGGGGCGCGCGTGCGTTGCACGCCAATAAAGGCACTATTTCGCAGGAAACGGCGCGTAATGTTTTTCTTTTGCCCGGCGAAAATTATCTAAACGAAACGCTGGAAATGTATTTTACGCTACTGATTGAGTTTGTGTGGGGCAAAAAGCGGATTATGGAGGTGTATCTTAATTCGGTCGAAATGGGTGACGCGGTTTTTGGTGCGGAAGCCATTGCCGAAAAAGATTTTGACAAGCCGGCAAGTGAACTGACTGTCCCTGAGGCGGCGTTGATTGCAGCGGCATTGGTTCATTCGGAAGAATGGGATTTGCGGCAGCCGAACACGTATTTATTGCGCCGGCAGGCCAAAATCAGGGGACTGATGGAAGACCGAATACAAATAGAATGGTGAAAATGGAACGAAAGGATTGGGGAGTTATCCCTTATGCGCAAGCTTACGAACAGCAAAAGGTGCTGTTTGATGCGGCTATTCAGCAAAAAGCAAACAAACTTCCGGTGCAAAATACGATTATTTTTTGCGAACATCCGCACGTCATTACGATAGGGAAACACGGCTTGCTTTCCAACCTGCTTTTTCCCGAAAAAACGTTGAAAGAGAAGCAGGTTGAGTTTTTTCCGACGGATAGGGGAGGGGACATTACCTATCATGGACCGGGACAGATAGTCGGTTATCCGATTCTGGATTTGGAGGATTTTGACATTGGCTTGAAAGAATATATATACCGTTTGGAGGAAGGAATTATCTGCACGTTAGCCGATTACGGAATTGCCGGCGTGCGATTGAACGGTGCGACCGGCGTTTGGTTGGATGCAGACAATCCGAAGAAAGCCCGAAAAATGGCAGCGATTGGTGTCCGAAGCAGTCGGTATGTAACGATGCACGGTTTTGCGTTGAATGTGAATTCTGATTTGAGTTATTTCCAACTGATTAATCCATGCGGATTTACCGACAAATGCGTTACGTCTATGCAGTGCGAGCTGGGAGAAAAAATAGATATAGAAAAGATAAAAGATAGTTTATTCGGTCATTTTCAACAACTTTTCATACCTTTGCAGTCAATTTAATATCAATAGGTAAATGTTACGAATTGCAGTACAAACGAAGGGACGGCTCTACGAAGAAACGATGAGCCTGCTTCACGAGGCCGGAATTAAACTGTCGCCGGCGAAAAGGAGTTTATTAGTTCCGTCAAAAACCTTTCCGGTGGAATTGATTTTTTTGCGCGACGACGATATTCCGCAGGCGGTTGCCGACGGCGTGGCCGATGTGGGCATTGTGGGTGAAAACGAATTTACGGAGAAAAAACAACCGGCGGAAATCCTGAAACGGCTGGGTTTCAGCAAGTGCCGGATTTCGTTGGCGATACCGAAAGAATTTGATTACTCCGGTTTGAATTGGTTTGCCGGCAAAAAAATAGCCACTTCTTATCCCGAAATTTTGTTGGATTTCTTGAAGAAAAATGCGATTAAGGCGGATATTCACGTTATCAGTGGCTCGGTGGAAATTGCACCGGGTATCGGTTTGGCAGACGCGATTTTCGACATTGTCAGTTCAGGTAGCACGTTGATTAGCAACCATTTGAAAGAAGTGGAAGTGGTCATGCAATCGGAAGCCGTGTTGATTGGCTGTAAAAACCTGAATAAGGAGAAGAAGGAAATTCTCAAAGAGCTGATTTTCCGTATTGAAGCTGTTCAGACGGCAGAAGACAAAAAATATATTCTGTTGAATGCTCCGAACGACAAGTTAGAGGAAATTTTCGGTATTCTTCCCGGCATGAAAAGTCCGACGGTGTTGCCGTTAGCGCAGGAAGGTTGGAGTTCGATCCATTCCGTCATTGAAGAAAAACGCTTTTGGGAGATTATCGGAAAATTGAAAGCCGCCGGTGCGGAAGGCATTTTGATTATTCCGATTGAAAAAATGATATTGTAGAGTGAATGAAAACAATAAAACACCCGTATAGAGAGCAATGGCCGGAAATTTTATCGCGTCCGACAGCTGATTTTTCCGAACTTTTTGATAAAGTAAAGGAAATGTTGGACGCTATTTCTATTCGTGGCGACGAAGCCGTTTTGGAATACGAGCAAGAATTTGATAAAGTAACCTTGAGTACGTTGGAAGTTTCGCCCGAAGAGAAGACCGAAGCTGTCGGGTTGGTTTCCGAAGAATTGAAATCGGCCATTGAATTAGCCAAAAGGAACATCGAAAAATTTCACTCGGCGCAACGGCACGAATTACCGAAGATCGAAACCCAGCCCGGCGTAATCTGCTGGCAGAAAGCTATCGCAATAGAAAAGGTCGGGTTGTACATTCCGGGGGGTACTGCACCGTTGTTTTCGACCGTGTTGATGTTGGCATTACCGGCGCAGATTGCGGGCTGTAGGGAAATTGTACTTTGCTCGCCTCCAAACAGAGAAACCGGTAAAATTCATCCCGCTGTGCTGTACGCCGCAAGTGTAGCCGGTGTTACGAAGATCTACAAAATCGGCGGCATTCAGGCGATTGGAGCTATGGCTTACGGCACCGGGAGCGTTCCTAAAGTGTATAAAATTTTTGGTCCGGGCAATCAGTATGTTACTGCTGCCAAACAGTTGGTTTCGTTGCGTGACGTGGCGATTGATATGCCCGCAGGTCCTTCGGAAGTGGAAGTGTTGGCGGACGATACGGCAAATCCTGCTTTCGTGGCTTCCGATTTACTTTCGCAAGCCGAGCATGGTGTTGATAGTCAGGCGGTTTTGGTTACGACAAGCGAAGCATTAGCCCGGAAAGTTACGGAAGAAATAGAAAAACAAGTGCAACAACTTCCGCGTGTGGATTTAGCGCGTAAAGCATTGGAAAACAGTAAAATAATTATTGTCAAAGACATCGAAGAAGCGATTGCTTTGACCAACGAATATGCTCCCGAACATTTAATTCTTTCGACGGAAAACTACCGCGATATTGCCGAAAAAATCGTCAATGCCGGTTCTGTCTTTCTCGGACACCTGACGCCCGAAAGTGCTGGCGATTATGCTTCGGGAACAAACCATACCTTGCCCACCAACGGCTATGCCAAAGCGTACGGCGGTGTGAATTTAGACAGTTTTCTGAAAAAAATCACTTTTCAGGAAATCACTCCCGAAGGGTTGCAAAATATCGGCAAAGCAATCGAAATTATGGCGGAAAACGAACAATTAATTGCGCATAAAAATGCGGTAACATTAAGAATGAAAGTATGAATTTGGAAAAATTAATCCGGCCGAGTATTTGGAAACTCAAGCCCTATTCTTGTGCGCGCGACGAGTTTAAGGGCGAGGCGTCGGTCTATCTCGATGCAAATGAAAATCCGTATAATTCGCCCTATAATCGTTATCCTGACCCGCTGCAATGGATTTTGAAGGAAAAGATTGCGAAATTGAAAAATGTCAGGCCGGAACAAATCATGATTGGCAACGGAAGCGATGAGCCGATAGATTTGGTTTTCCGGATTTTTTGCGAGCCGAAAGAAGATAATGTCGTGGCGATGGAGCCGACGTATGGAATGTACCAGGTTTGCGCCGGCATCAATAACGTGGAATATCGGAAGGTATTGTTGAATGACGATTTTTCGTTAGATGCCGATTGTTTGCTTCAAGCAACGGACGAACATACCAAATTGATTTTTCTGTGTTCGCCGAACAATCCGACCGGAAATTTACTCAATCGTGCGGAAATGCAGAAAATTGTCGAAAATTTTGACGGAATTGTCATTATTGATGAAGCCTATATTGATTTCTCTTCCGAAAAATCGTGGCTGGAGGATTTGGATAAATACCCGAATATCATTGTGTTGCAGACCTTTTCCAAGGCGTGGGGACTGGCTTCTGTGCGTTGCGGGCTGGCTTTTGCCTCGCCGGAGATTATCGGATTTTTCAATAAAGTAAAATATCCCTACAATGTTAATCTGCTTACGCAAAGATTTGTTAGTGAGCAGATTAATCAGGTAGAACAAAAAAATGAATGGATAAAAACCTTGCTGAAACAGCGCGAATATTTGCGCAAAGAATTAGAAAAAATTCCTTGGGTGGAAAAAATTTATCCGAGCGATGCCAATTTTTTGTTGGTGAAAGTTTCCGATGCCAATGCCGTATATCGTTATTTGGTGGAAAAAAGCATTATTGTGCGAAACAGAAATTCCGTATCTTTGTGTTGGAATTGCTTGCGAATAACCGTCGGCACAAAAGAAGAAAACGAAACGTTAATCAAAGTTATGAGTGATAAGTTATGAGTTATGAGTTAAAGAGGGCTTTATTTATAGACAGGGACGGCACGCTGATTGTTGAGCCTTCGGTTACTTTTCAGGTGGATAACTTGGAACAGTTGGAGTTTCTGCCGGGTGTGATACGGAATTTATACTTTATTCGCCAACACCTCGATTATGAGTTGGTTATCGTTTCTAATCAAGACGGTTTAGGGACGGCTTCCTATCCGCAGGAAAATTTTGATACGGTACAAAAAAAGATGCTGGACATTTTCCGAAACGAAGGAATTGTCTTTGATAACATATTGATAGACAAGTCTTTTCCGGAAGAAAACTTGCCCACGCGCAAACCCGGAACGGCAATGTTGTCGGCTTATCGGAATGGTGATTACGATTTGGAGCATTCCTTTGTTATTGGTGACCGCCAAACGGACGTGGAATTGGCGAAAAATTTGGGTTGCCAAGCGATTTTATTCGACAACCAAGCGATGAATTGGGACAAAATCAGCGAAATCCTTTTTGCCGGTGAACGCAAAGCCGTTATCGAACGAAATACAAAAGAAACCCGTATCCGCGTGGAGTTGAATTTGGACGGCAAAGGACAAATGAAAATATCCACCGGATTGCATTTTTTCGATCATTTATTAGACCAAATCGGAAAACATTCGGGCATGGATTTGGCAATAGAAGTGGAAGGAGATTTGCACGTTGATGAGCACCACACGATAGAAGATACAGGAATTGCGTTAGGCGAGGCGTTGTATCGGGCGTTGGGAAGCAAGCGGGGAATTGAACGTTACGGTTTCTGCCTGCCGATGGACGATTGCCTTTGTGCAGTGGCATTGGATTTTGGCGGTCGGCCGTGGTTAGTGTGGAATGCTGAATTTTATCGCGAAAAAGTCGGCGATGTCCCGACCGAGATGTTTATGCACTTTTTTAAGTCGTTGAGCGACGCAGCGAAAATGAATTTGAATATCCGGTCCGAAGGGCAAAATGAACATCATAAAATCGAGGGAATTTTCAAGGCCTTTGCGCGCGCGGTGAAAATGGCCGTCCGCCGTGATATTTTTAATTACGAAATCCCCACTACAAAAGGCACAATATAAAAATTAATCCTTATATTTGTCCCAAATTTGAAACAATAAAATAGATAGTATGAAAACGAAATTTTATTTATTCGGCTTAGCAATCAGTTTTGTGTTTTTATTCAGCGCATGTAAGGCAAAACAAAGCTATTATATGCAAAGTTATGAAGCGGCGAAAGCGCAGGAAGCGCAACAGGCAACTCGTCCGGCTACTGAATTTACGCCGGTAGAAAAGGCGAAACCAACAACTACCGAAAATTTTCAACGCGAAAAAGTGACGGTCGTAGGTACAAACAGCCAATTGAAACAGTACAGCGTGGTTATCGGTAGTTTCGTGAATAAAACGAATGCCGAATCGTTGCGCGACCGCATGGCGGCACAGGGCTATAACGCATTGTTGGCGCAAAATGAAAAAGGCATGTACCGCGTGATTGTCGCCACTTTCGACGACAAAGACAGGGCTGCTGCCGAACGTCAGGTGATTAAAAATAAATTCGCTCCCGATTTTAGCGATGCGTGGTTGCTTGATAGTGGATACTAAGACAGTCGTGTTTGTTTTTTTACTGTTTCTTTTCGGTTGTAATAACGATAAAAAAACTGCCCTTGCGTACTTAAGGCAAGCGCAGGATTTGTACGAGCAGGCACAATACGGCTCGGCTAAACAGTTGTTGGATAGCTTGAAAGTTGAGTTTCCCAAAGAAGTGTCGGTGCGAAAAAAGGCCTTATTTCTCATGCGGAATATTGAACTGAAAGAGCAAGAACGCAATTTATTGTATTGCGACAGTCTGCTTCCTGTTCGTCAGGCCGAAGCCGATTCATTAAAACGGTTGTTTGTTTTTATACAAGATCCCGGATTTTATTCGATAAATCCGAATGCGAAATTTATTCGGACAAGCACGAATGAATGGGGCGAAATGGCCTTGACGGACGTATATAGCGGGACAACGCCGCTCAAACACAACCGGCTGAAAGTTACTAATCCGGCGGGAGAATATCAAGAAACCGAAGCCATTTCTTTCGATGGTGGGACAAATTATACCTTTCGCGACGTCTCCGGAACGATTTATGAAATCGTTACTTATCAAAAAGGACGCGACAACGGTACGATTTTGTTCATTTATCATTCTGCCGGTCAAAAGCTGAAAATGGAATATCTGGGCGGAAAAAAATATCCGCCGGTGGTCATTCCCGACAAAGAAAAACAAGATTTAGTATCTACCGTTGATTTAGCGGCCGTTCTCCACGACATCGATCAGCTGAAAAAAGAAAAGGAGAAAGCCGGGAAACGGATTGAGTATTTGAAAAAGAAATCATAATAAATATAAATTTGAAAAACACAATGAAAAAAGTTAGTTTTATTTTGATGGCTCTCTGCCTCTTTTGCGCTTGTTCTTTGCAGAAAAAAGAGCGGCAAGTGATTGATTTTACGGCCGATTGGCAATTCACGCTGGCAGACAGCGCGGCCGATTATTCGGCCACCGATGCAGATGTTTCCACTTGGCGGACATTGGATTTACCGCACGACTGGAGTATTGAAGCGGATTTTTCAAAAGACTATCCGGCAGGTGCGGGTGGAGGAGCATTGCCCGGCGGTATCGGCTGGTATCGTAAAACGTTTACGGCCGACAATGCCAATAAAGATAAAAAAGTGTATATCGATTTTGACGGCGTGTATCGCAATAGTCAGGTGTGGTTGAATGGCCAACTACTCGGCGAACGTCCCTACGGTTATAGCTCGTTCCGCTACGATTTGACGCCGTACCTGCGTTGGGGCGAAGAAAACGTGATAGCGGTGAAAGTGGATAACTCCGAGCAACCCAATTCACGTTGGTATTCCGGTTCAGGTATTTACCGCGATGTCCGCTTGACGATTGTCAATCCGACACATGTCGATTTGTGGGGAACATTCGTAACTACGCCGAAAGTGAGCGAAGACGAAGCGACTGTGCAAATTCAGACGACCGTACAAAGCAACGGCGAAAAAGTGCTGATAGAACATACCCTTTATGACGAAGCCGGCAAAAAAATGACTTCCGTCGAAGCTGAAAATACGGAACAGACTCTTATAATCAAACAGCCGAAATTATGGTCGGTCGAAGCACCGCATTTATACCGGTTAGTAACGACTTTGAAGCAGAACGGCAAACCGGTTGATGAATACGAAACGACTTTTGGCGTCCGCTGGTTTGAATTTTCGTCGGATAAAGGCTTTTCATTGAACGGCAAACCACTGAAAATCAACGGAGTGTGCCAACATCACGACTTGGGCTGTCTCGGCTCGGCTGTTTATGTTCGCGCACTCGAACGCCAACTCGAAATCTTGAAAGCGGCGGGTTGCAACGGTATCCGTACTTCACACAATCCGCCTACTCCCGAATTGTTGGATTTGTGCGACCGCATGGGCTTTATCGTTATGGACGAAGCGTTTGATATATGGAAACGCAGTAAATCGCCTTACGATTATTCGCTCGATTTTTCCGAATGGTACGAACGCGATTTGACGGATCTTATCCTGCGCGACCGCAATCATCCGTCTGTTTTTATGTGGAGTATCGGCAACGAAGTGATGGAACAATGGCAGGGTGTGGCCGACCAATCGGACGATGGCCAAACGATTGCCCGCCAGTTGGCCGAAGTAGTGAAGAAATTGGATACTACTCGTCCGGTGGTGGCGGCTTGTAACAATCCTTCGCCAACCAATCCGATTTTTCAATCGGGCGCAGTGGATTTAATCGGTTTCAATTACGAAAATAAAAGTTGGCCGGATACGGTGTTCTTCCAAAATTTTCCCAATCAAAAACTGATTATCACCGAATCGACTTCGGGCTTGATGTCGCGCGGATACTATATGATGCCGTCCGACAGCATTCGTATTGCACCCTGGTTTAAACCCGGCGAGCCGGTTACGCAGCAATGTTCGGCCTACGATAATTGTCATGTGCCTTGGGGAAGCAATCACGAAACGTCGTGGAAAATGGTAAAGAAATACGACCACATTTCCGGTTTCTACATCTGGACAGGCTTCGATTATTTGGGCGAGCCGACACCTTACGGATTTCCTTCGCGCAGTTCGTATTTTGGTTTTATCGATTTGGCCGGTTTTCCGAAAGACGTCTATTATATGTATCAAAGCGAATGGACGGAGGATCCGGTGTTGCACGTTTTCCCGCATTGGAATTGGACACCCGGACAGTTGGTTGATGTTTGGGCGTATTACAATCAGGCCGACGAAGTGGAATTATTCTTAAATGATAAATCGTTGGGAATAAAATCGAAACAGGGAGACGAACTGCATGTGTTCTGGCGCATTCCGTTTGAGCCGGGCACTTTGACAGCCGTTTCACGTAAAGACGGCAAAGAAGTGTTGCGTAAGGAAATCCAAACGACCGGCGAAGCAACGGCTATCCGCCTGACGCCCGACCGCACATTGTTGAATGCCGGCGGCAAAGATTTGTCGTTCGTTACAGTCGAAGTGGTCGATAACGATGGTATTCCTGTTCCGACAGCGAATAATTTTATTCAGTTCTCTATCGAAGGAGCAGGCACAATTATCGGTACGGACAACGGCGACGCGACCGATTTGGTTTCGTTGAGCAAACCGCAACGCAATCTGTTCAACGGCAAAGCATTGGTAGTGGTGAAAGCCGGAAAAAAAGCCGGAAAAATTATTTTGAAGGCGCAAGCCGACGGTTTAAAGGAAACTTCTGTGACTTTGAATAGTAAATAATGTTGCAAATTGAAGTCAAAGACGTAAAAAAATCCTTCAAAGATGTGCAAGCGGTACGCGGAATATCGCTTGCCATCGAACGAGGGGAATTTGTCGCTTTGCTCGGACCCAACGGTGCGGGAAAAACGACGCTTGTGGAAATGATGGAAGGCTTGCGGACACCCGACAGCGGGGAAATCCGTATTCAGGAGAAGACGTGGCAGAAAAACGAAAAAGAACTCCGTAAAATTATTGGCCTGTCGCTGCAGGAAACACGCTTTTCCGAAAAACTGACGGTGCTGGAGACTTTGCGTCTGTTTGCCTCATTCTTTGATTTAGCTGACGACCGCGCGAAGGAAGTGATTGCGCTGACCGGATTGGAAAACAAGCAAAAGTCCCTGACCGGCACGCTTTCGGGCGGACAACGCCAACGCTTGGCTTTGGCGGTCGCGTTGTTAAATCATCCCGAAATTTTGTTTTTAGACGAGCCGACGACCGGATTAGACCCGCATTCTCGCCTCGATTTGTGGAATATCCTCAAAAAATTGAAGGACGAAGGCCGGACGACTTTGATTTTAACCACGCATTATATGGAAGAAGCCGAATCGCTGTGCGACCATATTATTATTGTAGATGAAGGGAAAATCATACAAGAAGGCGAATTGAGCGACATGCTTGACGAAAATTCGCACAATCTCGACGAACTTTTTATCAACCTGACAGGCAAAAAACTCAACGACATCGATGAAATCGTTCAAAAATAATCAACTTTTTCAACTTACTTTTACGCAGTTTCTGGAAACTATTCGTGAACCGGAAGTGCTGTTTTGGGGCATGTTGTTTCCGGTGCTTATCTCTATCGGATTGGGTTTTGCCTTTACACAACAGTCCGAAGCGAAGTTTCAAGTGATGGTGGTAGAACAAAACCAAACAAAAATAGATACCTTGTTGTCGGTGTATGCTCATCCCAGCCGAATACAGGGCAAGCCAGCCGAAACGTGGAAAGTGAAGGACGAGATCTTGGGTAATACCGAATTTAATTTTATTCGCAGTGATTGGCGTTCGGCGATTGTTTCGCTGAAACGAGGCGAGGCCGACCTGATTGTTGGCGACACGCTGGGGCGTCTGTATTATCATTTTGACCCGCACAATTCGCAGGCGCAATTAGTGTATATGAAACTGTCTGCTTTGTTGCAGTCGCCTTCCGGCGTAACTTCCAATACGGACGAGGCGGAGATTAAACCGCTGACACTGAAAGGCGTGCGTTATATCGATTTCCTTATTCCCGGCTTGATTGCTTTCGGTTTAATGAGTTCTATCCTGTGGGGTATCAGCTATACGATTATCGAACGGCGGTCGCAGAAATTATTACGCCGAATGGTGGCGACGCCTATGAAGAAATCTAATTTTCTGATTGCGTTGATGTTCGTCCGCATATTAATGAATTTTGTGGAAGCCTTGATTTTGTTCTTCTTTGCCTGGCTGATTTTCGGCATTCAAATTCAAGGAAATATCGGCGCGTTACTCGTCTTGTTTTTAGCCGGAAACATTGCTTTCACTGGAATTGCGGTCTTGATTTCTTGTCATACATCCAAAACGGAAGTCGGTACAGGCTGGATTAATGCCGTGCAGATGCCGATGATGATTCTTTCGGGCGTCTTTTTCAGCTACCACAATTTCCCTGAATGGAGTATCGGCATTATCCGCGCCTTGCCGCTTACCGCTTTGACGGACGGTTTCCGCAGTATCTTCAACGAAGGCGGCGGATGGATTGAAATTCTCTTTCCGTCCGCCGTTCTGTCGGTCTTTGGCGTCGCCTGCTTTCTCATCGGCCTGCGCCGGTTTAAATGGTTTTAACTTATTCCGTTTATTTAATCACTTTAATTGTTTCGTTAGTTCCTGTAAATTTCAGAATATACACACCTTTCGCCCATTTTTCGGTCGAAATCGAAGTGTTTCCGTTAGCATTCAACGGTTGTTCGGCGATTTTCTGACCGGTAATGCTATATACGGCTACCGAACTTGTTCCTTGCGGATAGTGCAGTAGGAAGGTATCGCCCTGACGAATCGATTTAGTTAACGGGTTGTTTTCAGTAACCGAAGAAATTCCTACCCAGTCGGCATCGCCCTGTTTCACTTTTATTTTTGTCGAAATACCTTCGGAAGAGATCGTGATATTATCCGCACGACCGGTTAAATTAGCCGGCAAGGCATCTCCTGTAACCGTAACATATACTATTGAATAATCTGCATAATCTTTCGTGTTGATATCGCTAACAATTAACCAATCCGGAGTATCTATTGTCAAATCGTTGGCCGGATGTGATGTATATAATACACCACCGTAATAATTTCCGGCTGCCGTTTGTTCGTTTCCTTCAAAATAGAAAGTAGCATAACCGCCTTCCGCATCAACAGTCAATTTGTCCTCTCCTTGCTCAAATTCGAGGCAATTGTAAGCACCGTTCAACTGTATATACATATCGCATACGTTGGATTCCGGATCTGACGAAAAACCGAATGGTATAATTTCATCTCCATAAACACTGTAAGCAGAGCCAAGTCCCAGCAAATTGCCGGAAATAGGAATACGGAAACTGTAGGACGAATCGTATCCGGTAACTTCCACAATAAACGATTTATTTAACAAGAATGTTTTTGGAGTAACGATGCCAATATCATCTACTTCGTCAAAACTTGCATGAATAAATCCCAAATGAGGTGCATCCTCCACAGCAATTACATTGTCTTTGGTTACGGTAGTTGTAGCAATTAAAGCCTCTATTGCCCCTTCGCTATTCAGCGTATATACATTAATCGTCAATGATTTTCCTTTCGGAATAGAATTGACTACGCTTGCTTCTGCCGGATTGGCAATCATAATGTCTATATCTTTCACATAAAGCGGAGCCAGTGGCTTTTGAAACAGACTCATAGCCCCTGTTTGGGCTTTTCCCTCATATTGCGCACCTGAGCCAAAATATTGTTCTGTTGTCCAACCACCATACAATCCTCCTTCCCATATATTCGCATTCGTAAGAGGGAGTATATCGGGAATGGAAGTCACGAGCGCGCGATTACCGGTGACAGGTTTACCATCCTCATCTATAGCACCGTAAGAATAGGTGGCAGTAGCCGTACCCAACTTGCCGGTTAATTCCGGAATATAAGATGTATAATTGGGTAAGCTCTGAAAAGTAAAAGTTCCTTCTTCATCTACATGTTCCGAAAGATCAATCGCGCCGTTATTCATTGCCCATTTGACAGATACATTTTCCGGGTCGGTCGAAAACGGAAGAAATTCTATATCGCGGAGAGCCGGCGCAACAATGATCGGCAGATAACCGCGAAATTCATAATCCAGTCCCAACAAGTAGGATCCGAAAGGTATCGGATAAATTACCTGCAAATCGGCAGCCGGAGCTTTCACCGCCGAAGTTTTCAAGAAATTAAATGTTTTCTTGTTTTGAAGTGCTCCGGTAGTGTTTTTTGCATATTGGGGAGTCGTTTGTAAAAGAGATGTCACATTGACTTTTTCTTTTGTCGTCAACAACTCCTGCTTGTTAATAGCATTATTCAGCGTTTGTCCTGCGTTCGTAATTTTTTTTGCCTGAGCAAATAACGTGCTCGAAAAAATAATTGATAAAATGAATGATAAATAAATCTGTTTCATAAAATGATTGTTTATTGTTATTTTTATTTGATAGTTCCTGTTACCCAGTTGTTTGCATCGGAAACACCAGTGAATTGAAGTGTATTCGGTTTCCACGGATCACTTTCATTGCTGACGATGAAATTACCGTTTATCAATGCAAGCAGATCGGATATACCGGCGAATGAGTCGTAAATTATTTTACCGTTAGGATCGATATTACCTTCAAAACCATTGAAAGACAAAGCTATTTCGTTGTCCGATTCTTTGACAAAAGAATAACTGTATTTGACTTCGGTTTCCGCCTTTGTCTGATTGTTCATCATGCAGACAATCAATGAGTTGCCGTAATCTTTGTTATTCGCAAAGGCCACCCATCTCAATGTCCGGTTTTTCTCACTCATACTTTGACTGATTTTGTCATAAACCGTTTTTACCTCGGAAGAGTAATTATCAAAGCGTATATTTTTTTTCTGCAAGACATCGAAATAGAAATCCGCTAAACTTCCCCCCACAATTTTAACATTTACGTCTTTATCCATACAAACTAATTGATTGTCATTCAATTCAAAGGTGCGAACGGTTTTGCCTCCAATTTCTGTCGCTTGAGAAAAACGAAATCCTTTTTCTGTAATGATAAACGGAAATTTACGATTGTCGTCATTTTCATTTATCGCTACAGCCGTAAATATATGGGAAATTCCATTGCTTAATGTATAAACCGGCTTGTCGTCGATTAGCAAATGGAGTTTATAATTTACATTGGCATTAAACAAAGTACTGTTTATATTATCCAGAATAGAAAAATATCCTTTCCAATCTTGGTTAGCCGGCAGCCGGTTTAATGTTATATCCGTTCCGCGCTTTTTCCCTTTCAGTTGTACGAAATCATCGGTATGGCTCATCACAACAAATTCGTAATCTCCGTTCAATCCGACACCCAACCCTAATCCAAGTCCGCTGGACGGATCGGAAAACAGATGAAAAATATCAATATACGTATTGAATGTGAGCAATGCGCCACTTTCCGGAACTACGTCCCAAGCTCCTTTATTTTCTTGATAAGTGGTAACATATTCGTTTTTTGTGGCCACAGTAACCATTCCGTCTTTGTCGAATTGAAATAAAAACGTAACGCCGCTTTGGTCGTTAGTAGGAAAATATTGCATCATCCAGCCATTACCGGCAGATGATAATAATTCTTTAGCGTCCGAAACAGCATGATTGATGCGCAAGGCTGCCGATTCGTCGAACAAATCGTTTTCTGTTCTTACACAAGACGTAAAAAACAAGATAAAACCGAATAGCAGGTAGAATGATATATTCATTTTTCTCATAATACTGTTCTATTTTTTGTAAGATTCTATTTCTTTATATCCTTCTGTGATAGCTTCTTTGAAATGGATTTGCCGTTCGGCCACATTGGCGCGCAAAGCATCTAAATCCACATTCCATTTTTCCCGCAGCCACTCCCGGCAAATCACGATTTTCTTTTCCAAAATATCTTTTCCGTCCAGATTTTCATTTACTACTTCACCGGACTGATTAATTCCCGGTTTGGACGCTAATACCATCCAGTCTGCCCACCATTTGTCGGATTTTACAATGTAGTTGGCAATGATTTCCACAAAATCTTCACGCGGCTGGCTGCTTCCGTAAGGCGAAGCAAATCCCATCGAAGCGGCTTCGGAGACGGTGCGTTCCTGCCAATAGCTGGGATCGTAATAACCGGCAGAAAAGGTTTCAAATGTTTTGGGATATGTTTTTTGTTGATGTAATATATGCGCAAATTCGTGGTGCATCGTTTTGAAGTAATATTCATTCAATACTTCGATGTCGATATTGTAAAAATCAAACCGGTTGCATTCATACAAAGTAACTTTTACCCCCTGTTCGGCAGAGCCTAAAATCACTGTACCTAACCGGGGATTATAGGCACCCGATCCGATCAAGTGAATCAGGCGCGGGCCGTATTGTTTCAGAAATTCGGGACCTACGACTTCTTTATAAACATCAAACCACAAATATTTGATCAAGATTGCCATAATTTTTGATTTTTCCAATTCGGTAGGAACAAGATTGTATTCGGTGTCTGAACTTACATCACGCATTTTATACATGAATTCCAGGTTATATGGCTCCAAATAGTTGGCTTCCAGATATTTGTCGAAAGAGTAGAATGAAGAGGCCGAATCCGCTGCCGGCTCATCCACAAAAATGGATTCGGTGAAAGAATCGGAATCTCCGCAGGAAACAATGAAAAGTCCCACCGGCAAGAGATAAATCAGTTTAAATATATTTGTTTTCATATTCTAATTCCATGTTTTAATAGAATAGTTTGAATTGATCGCTCGGAATGGCATTTTCCTCGCGCGGATTCGATTCATAACCGGCACCAATTACGTCGCTCGGAATTTGAATAGCCCGGCGGTCGTCATCGTAAGTCAGTACGATCGGGGTCGCCGATTTGCCTGCAAGATGTGTAATTTCAATACCGTAACGTTTCAAATCAAACCAACGGTGTCCCTCCAATAATCGTTCCAAACGACGAAAGTGCAATACGCAATCGATAAACGGTTTTTGTTCCGCCGTAACTACAAATTGCGGACTTAATTCTGTGGTATGGAAAGGAAATACAAAGTCTGCCCGGTTTGCCGTATAGAAAGAGGTAACTGCATTCCGGGTTAATTCGCGCGTTCCTTTATGACTTACGTTCCAATAGTCTAAGTCTTTCACTCCCGCATCAATTTGTCCCAGCATGATTTTAGCCTCTGCCCGATTGAGCAACACATCGTCGGTAGTAAATTCGGTACGCATAATATGCGGATAACCAATTCCCGCAATCTTGTTGGTATATTCAAACAATTCCATCAATTTGGCATGAAATGCACCATAGTTTTGATTGCTTGTCCAAAGCCAGCCTTGCAGAAAAGGTGGGCGGCTGCTCCACGTCGGACCTGCACCGTTCGTACCTTTTGATGCCGGTCCGTTCCAACCGTATCTGTATCTGCCAAACCGGCGATTATAGATTGAATAGGTCGGAATTAATAAAAGATTGGCCGCTGAATTACTGTTGATATACACATTCATTTCGGTTTCAGGATTGGAATAATTGGATTTCCAATCCCGTAACAAAGCCGACGGATTGCCCATGCCTAATACGGCATCCGCATGTTCGATAACTTTTTGATAATCCCTTTTATAAAGATAAAATTGAGAAGCAAAAGCGTGGGCGGCAACTTTTGTAAAATGATATTTCGGCTGGTCATATACATCGTCGTCGATTAAAGGTAATCCTTGCTCGATGTCTTTATCGATAAGAGCATAAACTTCGGCGACCGAATTTCGTTCGTATTGAACAATCACCTTTTTTGCAGGTTGTGTTATATAAGTAACTCCCAAATCATTAGCACTGTTCACCGGATCTTTGTAGGTTTTTGCAAACAGATTGACCAGAATAAAATGGGAATAAGCGCGCAGAATAAGGGCTTCTCCTTTTTGCGGATTCATATTGGTTGTATTGCCTTTGGTTTTCAATATATCGATGGCTTCTAAAACATGATTGGCTGCTGCAATGGATTGATAGAACTGTTCCCACAGATAATAAGGCGAATCTTCTTCATCTGAACTGATTGTTTCCCTCCACTCAAAAAGTTCCGTATCCATCGGCTCAAAAGCTTCTCCCACCAATGAAACGTTATTAACAGGCACTTGATTGTCTATAAAATTATCCCCGCTTAATTCGGCTAATACCGCATAATTGGCCAAAGGATAGGAAGTAATCAACAATTCTTTGATTTTTTTGGGTGTATCCAATTGCGTCTGTGTAGCGGTTGGAACGTCCAAAAAACTGTCGCACGAACTGATTAATACTAGGAATAAAATAGAAATATACTTTTTCATTGTGTTCTTGATAACGATTAATATGATTATTAAATACCCAAACGAAGTGTGAATGTGAATTGTTTCGGCATCGGAGTAGCAACTCCGCCGCTGTTAAAAAATTCGGGATCTTGTCCGTTCAGCTTTTTATCCGCGTAAATCAGGAATAAATTCGTAGCTTGTAGTTTCAATGAAACGCTTTGCATGCGAACGGCATTCACCCATTTTTTCGGTACGTCGTAACTCAGTGAAATTTCTTTCATGCGGATAAAATCACCTTTGGCAGTACGCACGGAAGAATAATTGTAGGCATTGTAGGCCAGTTGCAAATTATTTACCTCTTGCTGCTGGCGAACACTGGCGATTACCGGAATATTGGTGATCAGTTCATCACCCGGAATCATCCAACGGTTTTTAAATTCGCGCGGCATGGCATCGTTGTCTGTGTAAGAGTCGTAGAATGCTTTATCCATCCGGATTACATTTCCGAACGAATAGGTTGCAAAAATACTCAGTTGTATTCCTTTCCAAGTGAAAATATTACCTAATGAGCCGAGAATAGTCGGTTCGGTCGGACCTTCATAAATCAGATAAGATAAATTTTTGTTTTCTTGAAAGTTGATGTTGGAAACAGTTGTTTCGGTTTGTGCTTCATTGGTATAAAATGTCGGAAGACCTTCATCGTTCAATCCCGCAAATGGGATAGAGAACAAGGCGCGCACCGGATAACCTTCAATAGCAAATCCATCATCTTTAATGTAGGTAATCGCTCTTTCTTTGGAGAAAAACCGGGTAATTTCATTGTGCTGTTTAGTAAAAATAAAATCCGTATTCCAGGTAAATTCTCTATTTACAATGTTTCGGGTGGATAAGCTTACCTCAAACCCTCCGGCTTTCATTTCAGCAACATTCGCCCATTTGGCAATCTTTCCGCCACCCACTCCGGTTGTATAGATTCTTCCGATCAAATCATAATTATTCCGGATGTAATAATCGGCGACTAACGTAATCCGGTCTTTCAGGAAGCCGGCATCGATACCTGCGTTCAATTCGTGTTTCTTTTCGTAAGTCAAATCCGAATTTTCGGTTTCCGACAATTCCAAACCGGGCTCCATTACATCTGCCGAAGGTCGCCAGGGAGTATAAGAAAGATAGATAGGAAGTGCATTGGCCACATCTACAGGGCCGGCATCTGCCGTCAATGAGTAAGAAAGTTTTGCCGTTGCGTGTGATAAAATTTTGTTTGCAAACCAGCTTTCTTCGTGTGCATTCCACGCGCCTGCAATATTCCATGTAGGCAGCCAGCGTGCTTTACGCGATCTACCCAGTTTGTTTGTTCCCTCGTAGCGTCCGGTTCCGTTGATAACGTATCTTCCCTTATACGAATAAGTCGCCATAGCAAAAGAAGCGATATTGCGTTTCGTTGTCGGAGCGATTTTGTAATATTCCGATTTTTCTTCTTTTCCCTGTTTGAAAGCCAGATAGTCGTAGAAAGAATCGCCTTTGTCGTATTCAAATCCCCAGCCTCTAAACCAGGTTTTATCACGTTCGGTCGAATTGACTTCCATACCACCGAATAAATTAATCAGGTGGATGCCATTAAGACTGGTTGCATAAGAAGACGAAATACGGGCGTCGATACTTTTCATCGTATAATCCGTCCGGTCGTAAATACCGCCTTTGGGCAATATCGTTTCGGGTATGGCACCTGGGTCGTCGGGATTACGGTATAAGTAGGGGTTTTTATCGCGAACAGTTTCATTTTCACCGCCTTCACCTTCTTTTACACCGGCGCGGTATGCCTGTGCCATATTGGAACGATCTTTGATTTTATGTTCTTGCGAAGAAGACTGATAGCGGAACGCACTCAAAAGACTCACGTCCCAGCCTTTGAGCAGTTTCCAGGTCAATTCACCTTGAAATTTCACGTCTGTAACCGCCAAATCAATGTAATTATTGTCTAATTCGTGAAAAATATTGAACGGTGCATAATTGCGTTTATAGAAAGTATTCGGATCCAACGTGCGCGAAGTATTGAGCGCGTAAGAATACGGATTGATGTCGAACGTTCGGGATACATTGCCTGAAACCGGATCGGTTTCTTGATTAACAGTGCCCGGTGCCTTTTGATTTCTTCGCGCGCCGCTTCCCAACAATTTCAAATCCAACGTGGGCGAGAGTTTATACGATGCGTTGGCATTAATGGTATAACGTTCTACGTTGCTGGATTTTGTCCAGCCCGGATCGTTCATTACCGATAGTGAAACATAAAAAGCTGCTTTTTCCGAGCCTGCCGTCATACTGACGGCATGGTTTTGAAGAATGCTTGTGCTGAACAATTCGTCAAACCAGTCGGTATTCCGAAATTCCGCTTCACGCAAGAAAGCGTTTTTAGCGTTTTGATAGGCTTCCAGCGCGTATTTATCGTTTCCTTCGTAAGTATTAATAAGGTCATACATTTTTCCATAAACACCCGACGAAGATCTTCCGACCAGGTTGGAGAATTCCAACAAGCCTTTGTCATACATTTCCTTATAAATCCCCATTTGTTCCTGCGAATTGGTGATGTTAAAATCGCGATAGCTGGGTTTTAAGCGAGTGGTAAATTCGCCGGTATAGGAAAGCCGGCTGACGCCTTCGCGTCCTTTCTTCGTTGTGACAACAATCACACCGCCCATCGC
Organism: Bacteroidia bacterium; assembly: GCA_025996895.1. Classification (GTDB taxonomy): domain Bacteria; phylum Bacteroidota; class Bacteroidia; order Bacteroidales; family Azobacteroidaceae; genus Azobacteroides. The sequence goes on from BNTW01000001.1 coordinate 80,025, forward strand.
ACGCGCGCCGTAAATAGAAGTGGCCGACCCGTCTTTCAATATTTGAAAACTTTCGATGTCGTCGGCATTAATTCCCGCGATAGCCGAAGAAATCAATGTTTCGGCATTGCCCGAAGACAAATCGTCGCTCTTAACATCGACGACGTCTTCCAATACGACACCATCAACCACCCAAAGCGGTTTTGAATTTCCGTAAATGGAAGTAGCCCCGCGCACGCGGATTTTCGGTGCGGCACCAAATGTTCCCGAAACGTTTTGTACGGAAACTCCGGCGGCTCGTCCTTCCAAAGAGCGCGAAATATCGGCGACACCGTCTAATTTGGCTTTAGCCGCATCAATTTTGGTCGTTGAGCCGGTGAATAAGCGTTTGTCGGTTTTAGTCATACCCACGACTACCACTTCCGACAGCGTTTTATTATCCGGTTGCAAAACAATATGCATGTTTTCTTTGACCGGAACTTCTTGTGTTAGCATACTGATAAAGGAAACTACCAACGTTTTACTTCCTTCCGGCACTTTTAGTTCAAATTTTCCTTCCAGGTCGGAAACCGTACCAATCGACGGATTTCCTTTGACAACAATAGACGCTCCGGTGACCGGTTCTTTATCTTCCGATGATATAACTGTCCCTTTTACAAGCTGTTGGGAAAATCCTGACAGAGAGAAAAACGTAAGGGCTATTAGTAAAAAATAGCATAAGCGCATACAAAAAACTATAAATTTTAAAATAATTACCTACTAAATTCTGGTAAAGATATAAATCTTTTGCGAAAAAATAAATGATTTAAAAGATTTTGTATCTTTACACCTCAATTTAATTATTTATAATATCATGAATACGAGTTTAATTCAGGAAAAATTTAAATCATTGTTTCAAACAACAGGAGATATTTATACTTCTCCGGGACGCATCAACTTAATCGGCGAACATACCGACTATAACGGTGGTTTTGTGCTTCCGGGTGCGATTGATAAAGCAATGTACTGCGAAATCAAACCCAACGGAACGGACAAAGTCCGCGCTTTTGCGTTGGATTTGGGCGAATATGCCGAGTTCGGTTTGGGCGAAAAAGACCTGCCGGCTCAATCGTGGGCAAAATATATTTACGGTGTTTGCCGGGAAATGATTAAAAGAGGCGCGACAATCAAGGCCTTTGATACGGTTTTTGCCGGCGATGTGCCGCTCGGCGCGGGAATGTCGTCGTCGGCAGCCTTGGAAAGTTGTTTCGGTTTTGCCATCAACGACCTCTATCAGTTAGGTTTTGATCGTTTCGAGTTGGCGAAAATCGGACAGGCCACCGAACATAATTATGTAGGTGTGAAATGCGGAATTATGGATCAATTCGCGTCTTGCTTCGGAAAAGAAGGCTCGTTGATACGGTTGGATTGTCGTTCATTGGAATATCAATATGTGCCGTTCCATCCCGAAGGCTACCGTTTGGTGCTGGTGAATACGTGTGTAGCGCACGAATTGGCTTCTTCGGCTTACAACAAACGCCGTCAGTCGTGCGAAAATGTGGCGGCTGCGATTCGAAAACATCACCCCGAAGTCGAATTGCTGCGCGATGCAAATTTGGATATGTTGCGGGAAACGGCCAACGAAGTTTCGGCCGAAGATTATATCCGTGCCGAGTTTGTGATTGAAGAAATTCAACGCCTGCTCGACGCTTGTGCCGCTTTGGAAAAAGGCGATTACGAAACAGTCGGCAAAAAAATGTATGAAACGCACATCGGCCTTAGCCGGAAATACGAAGTCAGCTGTGAAGAGCTGGACTTTTTGAACGACGTTGCCCGCGAATGTGGCGTAACCGGATCGCGCGTCATGGGCGGTGGTTTTGGCGGTTGTACGATTAATCTGGTAAAGAACGAATTGTACGACGCTTTTATTAAACGCGCCACGGAAAGCTACGAGCGGAAATTCAATATCCAGCCCAAAATTTACGACGTAATAATTAAGGAAGGAGCAAGAAAATTGGAATGAGCCATTTGCTGAAAATCAGGGAAGACAAGCGTTGTCAGAATTGCGGGCATTTCGTCGCCGAGCGGTTTTGTCCCGAATGCGGTCAAGAAAATACGGAAACTCGACAGCGTTTTCACTACTTGTTTGTGCATTTTTTTGAGGATTTTGTCCATTACGACGCCAAGTTTTGGAAAACAATCTTTTATTTGCTGTTTTATCCGGCCAAATTGACGAAAGAATATTTGGCCGGGAAACGCAAAAGTTTTGTACAACCGGTACAGCTCTACCTTTTTATCAGTTTTGTCGTGTTTTTTATTCCGGCTATTTTGCCTCATGAACATTCCGGGAAAGAACATTTAGCGGTAGAAGCTTCGGCTGAAAAAATAGAAACGGAAGATGCTAACGAGGATTTACCGTTTGTTGTGGAATTGATGAAAGGCTTGGAAAAAGACAGCGGTAAAGAATTTTTTGAAATGCTTAAACATCATTTTCCGAAAGTGATATTTTTATATATGCCTGTCTTTGCCTTTTGGCTGTGGGTTTTCCACAACAAGAAGAAGTGGTTTTATTTCGACCACGGCATTTATACGTTGCACTATTTTTCGTTTATCCTGCTTTCAAGTTTGATTTATATTCTGGTCGATTGGACGGTGTCGCTATTTCATTACGAACTCTACGACATGGTTATGCTCGCGATGTGGGGTTATTTTATCTACTATTTTTTTCATTCTCACCGCTTGATGTATGGCGAAACAAAAGCGGTGTCGCGCCTCAAATGCACGCTGTTGTTTTTTATTAATTCACTTTGCATGCTGATTTCGCTTATTGTTTATCTTTGTGTGATTTATTTGATTTTGAAAATATGAGCCGCTATTATTCGCTGATTTTATTGCTGACGACCGTTTGCTTGCTGTTTTCCTGTAAAACGGCCAAGTTGAAAGATGCTGTGGATAAGGAAGATAGGGGCGAGTATTACGATGCGGCGCAAATCTACCGTAAAGTGTATTCAAAGACTTCGTCGAAAAAGACTTATTTGCGAGGAAGTGTGGCCTTTCATTTAGCGGAATGTAATAAGGAAGTAAATAATCCCTCACGGGCGTTGAGTGCCTACACGAATGCATTGCGCTATCAGTATCCCGACAGTATGGAGATTTTGCATCAGGCGCAGATGTTGCATAAGTTGGGAAGATACAGCGAGGCAGTCAAGCAATACAACGCTTTTCTGGAAATTGTCCCGAATCATCCGCTGGCGTTGAATGGGATTACCGGTTGTGCATTGGCGGCGGTATGGAAAAAAGAGCCGGCCCGCTATAGCGTGAAGAAAATGGACAAGTTTAACTCGCGCGACGGCGAGTTTTGTCCCATGCTCACCGGCGAAGCCTACGACCAGTTGTATTTTGCGTCTTCACGCAAAGAGGCAATGGGCGATGAGAAAAGTCCGGTTACCGGAGTGAAAAACAACGATTTCTTTTTGGTCAAGCAAGACGATAAAAAGCAGTGGCAGAAACCCGAAACGATTGAAAGCGGTATCAATACCGAATACGACGAGGGAGCAGGCTCATTGACGCCCGACGGCTCGCAGCTCTATTATACTTATTGCGCTTCCGCTGAAGATGCTTCGCGGACAGCCGAGATTTATGTTTCGGCACGTTCGGGCGCGGAGTGGGGCGCGGGCAAGAAAGTCGAGATTTTTAAGGATACGCTGGTGATGGCGGCGCATCCGGCGGTGGGTGCGGACGGCTATCTCTATTTTGTCTCGGACAGAATAGGCGGTTATGGCGGAAAAGACATTTGGCGGATTAAGATTGACGACATCGGAACAGGTTTTGCGGAAAATCTGGGGCCGGAAATCAATACGGCGGGCAACGAGATGTTTCCCTGCATGCGCGAAGATACCGTTTTATATTTTTCGTCGGACGGACATCCGGGCATGGGCGGGCTGGATATTTTCAAAGCGATATACAATAAAAATCAATGGCGAGTCGAAAACATGCGCACCCCCGTCAACAGTATGGGAGACGATTTTGGTATTACGTTTCAGGGACGGAAAGAATCCGGATTTTTCAGTAGTAATCGCAATGACGGACGCGGGGCTGACCATATTTATTCGTTCGATTTGCCCGGTATTTATGTGTATATGGAAGGCTGGGTGATGGACAGGGACGAGAATGTGGTGGATAGTGCGGAAGTAAGGATTGTCGGGAAAGACGGAACAAATCAGCGGATTTTTGCCCGCACCGACGGAACGTATTATATGGAAGTTGTTCCCGGAGTGGATTACGTGATGATGGCATCTGCGCCGGGATATCTCAACCAGAAACAGAGTTTGAGCGTTCCCGCCACGCAGAAAAGCGAAACGTATTATGTCGATTTTCATTTGCCGTCGGTTTCCAAGCCGGTGTTAATTGAAAATATTTTTTACGATTTCAACAAGGCGACTTTGCGTTCCGAATCGAAGGAGGCTTTGCAAGAACTGATTACGATGTTGGAAGACAACCCGAGCGTAACGATTGAACTCTTGGCGCATACCGACCGTGTTGGCTCGGACGCTTACAACGACAATCTGTCGCAACGGCGCGCACAATCGGTAGTCGATTATTTAATTAAAGGCGGTATCGCTTCCGACCGGTTGACAGCCAAAGGTTATGGAAAAACCACACCGAAAAAAGTTACGAAATCACTTGCCGAAAAATACGATTTTCTTCCCGAAGGACAGTTATTGGACGCCGCGTTTATCGAAACGTTAGAGCCTGTTCGGCAGGCGATTGCCGACCAAATTAACCGGCGAACGGAATTTTTAGTATTGAGTACGACTTACCGTTTGCAGTAGTTTCCAAATAATACTGCATCAGCCGGTGTAATGGATATTCTTCCCAGTTTCTTATGTCTATAGATATAAATTCAGTGATTGCAGGCAGTTTTTCCATGTGCACTTCGTAAAAAGAGGCGTGGAGAATGCGGTGCGAAAGAATATGCTTTTTATTTTCAATGATTAATCGAAAGGAATAGCCGGTTGTGCCGGGAAGCCACGATTTTTGCCGGATGATTTCACTTAACTGCTCAAAACTCAGGGACGTTTCAGCTTCTATCAATGGAAATTCAAACAGGTTTTGCCAGATGCCTTTGTGGTGGCGTTGGTTGATCCATACCTGCCGGCCGTCGTGGATATGGAAGTAATATAAATAAAGGTCTTTGGTTTGGGTTTTGTTCTGCTTGACCGGAAATTGCTCAACGCTGTTGGTCGCATAAGCCGGACAGCGAGATTGAAACGGACAAACCGGACAGTCGGGCGAAGCGGGCGTGCATTGCAACGCGCCAAATTCCATGATGGCCTGATTGAACAACCCTGCCTGTGTCTTATCCATTAATTTGCCGGCCAATTCGGTAAACTGTTTTTTCCCTTTGTTGGTGTCGATTGGCTCGTTGATGGCAAACAATCGAGACAGAAAGCGGAACACGTTGCCGTCAACAACCGGGTAGGGCATGTTCCACGCAAACGAAACAATTGCCGCTGCCGTATATTCACCGATTCCTTTTAAATTTAAAACAGCTTGGTAATCTTTCGGGAAAACGGCATTGTATTCGGAAAAAATGGTTTTTGCAGCCAAATGCAGGTTTCGCGCGCGCGAATAATAACCCAATCCCTGCCACAATTTTAAAACTTCCTGCTCGTCGGCGGAAGCCAAAGCCTGCACATCGGGAAAACGTTCGACGAAACGATTGTAATATTCCAAGCCTTGCGCCACCCGCGTTTGCTGGAGAATAATTTCCGAAATCCATATTTTATACGGGTCGGAAGTGTTTCGCCAGGGCAAATCTCTTCGATTGTCTGAATACCATTCAATCAATTGTGCAGCAATAAAATCGCAATTTTTCATACGGGATACAAAAATAATAAAAAAACGTATCAAAAAGTTTTTTTAATCAGGAATAAAAGCCTTATATTTGCAGTCCGAAAAAAAATATTAAGTATTTAAATAATTTATAGTCATGACAAAAGCAGATATTGTTATTGCAATTTCGAGGAATACCGGCATAGACAGGGCAACTGTAGCTGCATCGGTACAAGGTTTTGTGGACGAAGTAATGAAGTCCATGAGTAATGGAGAGAATGTTTATCTTCGCGGTTTCGGTTCTTTCGTAGTGAAAAAAAGAGCAGCAAAAGCAGCGCGCCACATCAAAAATGAAACTACAATCATTATTCCGGAACGTTTTGTTCCGACTTTTAAACCTTCTCAATATTTCAGCGAACATTTGAGAAAAACTTTGAAATGAACGTATTACTAACTAATAAAATCAGGAACAATGCCCAGCGGTAAAAAAAGAAAAAGACATAAGATGTCCACACACAAACGGAAAAAAAGACTTAGAAAGAACAGACATAAAAAGAAAAAATAAGTTTCTTTTTTTGTTGATATGAAATGAAAGGTTAAACGTGCGAGTTTCCGCGCATTTAACCTTTATTTATAAAATAAAAATACAACATGGAGACAAGTGAATTAGTAATTGACGTTCAAACCAAGGAAGTTTCTATTGCCGTCTTAGAGGATAACAAATTAGTTGAATTCCAAAAAGAGCCGTGCAATATGTCTTATTCGGTGGGCGACGTCTATCTCGGGCGAGTGAAAAAACTCATGCCGGGACTGAATGCTGCATTTGTAGATGTTGGATACAAGAAAGATGCATTTCTTCACTATCAAGATTTGGGAGTTCGTTTCAACAGTTTGAAACAATTCCTGAAAGCGACTATTTCTGACAAAAAAAAATTGCCTCCTCTCGGACGATTCGTTCCTAACGTTACCGAAATTCCGAAAGAAGGCAGCATTGCGGACGTTCTGAAAGTGGGCGACGAAATCATGGTACAGATTGCCAAAGAGCCGATTTCGACCAAAGGTCCCCGATTGACTTCGGAAATTTCTTTTGCCGGCCGGTATATCGTAGTGATTCCGTTCGGTGACAAAGTGAGTGTTTCCCAAAAAATCAAATCGAACGAAGAACGAGTCCGCCTGAAACAACTGATACTCAGTATCAAGCCCAAAAATTTCGGGGTGATTGTCCGTACGTCTGCCGAAGGCCGGCGCGTGGTGGAATTGGATACGGAGTTGAAGACATTGGTAAAACGGTGGGAAGACAACATGTCGAAGCTGTTGAAAAGTCCTAAAATTCCCTCGTTGCTTTACGAGGAAACCGGACGAGCCGTTGCGCTTTTGCGTGACATTTTTAATCCGTCGTTTGAACACATTTACATCAATGATGAGCCTGTTTACAATGAGGTGCGCGATTATGTGAGCGTGATTGCTCCCGACCGCGTGAATATTGTGGAATTATACAAGGGAGAATTACCGATTTACGATAACTATGCTGTTACTAAGCAGTTGAAATCGGGTTTCGGCCGTACCGTATCGTTCAAAAACGGCGCGTATCTCATTATTGAACACACGGAAGCGATGCACGTTATCGATGTGAATAGCGGCAATCGTTCCAAATCGAATACCGGCCAGGAAAATACGGCGACCGATGTCAATCTGTCGGCTGCCGACGAAATCGCCCGCCAACTGCGGTTGCGGGATATGGGCGGTATTATTGTAGTTGATTTTATAGACATGTCGGAAGCGGACAACCGTCAGAAATTGTACGACCACATGCGCACACTTATGGCTAATGATAGGGCCAGACACAACATTTTGCCTATCAGTAAATTCGGATTGATGCAGATTACCCGCCAGCGAGTCCGGCCGATATTGGACTTCACTACCGATGAAGTCTGTCCGGTCTGCCTCGGAAAAGGAGAAATCCAGTCGTCGTTCGCTTTTACCGGTATTCTGGAAAAGAAAGTACAAGAAGTTGTGCAAAATTTGAAAGTGAAGAAATTCAGGCTGTACGTTCATCCATACATTGCAGCTTTTGTGAAGCAGGGTTTTATGTCCCTGCAAACGAAATGGAAATTAAAGTACTCGTGGGGATTAAAGGTAATTCCCGACCAAAGTTTGGGTTTTCTCGACTATCGCCTCTTCGATTTGGACAAAAACGAATTGGAGTTAAAGGAAGAAAGCGAAACCCTTTCCACGTAAAAAGTCTTCTACCGGCATACGTTTTTTCCCGGCCTGTTGAAGGGATTTAATCCGGATAAAACCGTCGGCAGTACTGACATCAAAAAATTGCTTTCCGTCGGAAACGATGACGCCTGCGGGTGATTCGGGTTTCCGGCGGATTTTTTCTGCCTCAAAAATTTTGAACTGAAGTATTTCGTCGTTTCCGACGGGCAGTTCAGTCCAAGCGGCAGGGTAGGGCGACAGTCCGCGAATAAAGTTATACACTTCTTCGGTCGTTTTGTTCCAATTGATTTGACACGTTTCCTTAAAAATTTTGGGTGCGGGTTTTAATTCTTCTCCGGCCAAAAACATTTCTTCCTGAGGAACAGGGAGGACGGTGTTGTTCCGAATATCTTCGACGGTTTTCACGACTAATTTCGCACCCAACGCCATCAGTTTGTCGTGGATAATTTCGGCATTGTCGGTTTCGGCAATCGGTATGCGTTCCTGATAAATCACTTTTCCGGTGTCGATCTCGTGCGTAAGGAAAAAAGTCGTAACGCCGGTTTCCTTTTCGCCATTGATAATCGCCCAATTAATGGGTGCAGCTCCGCGGTATTGTGGTAAGAGTGACGCATGCAGATTGAATGTTCCCAAACGAGGCATGTTCCAAACCGCTTCGGGCAGCATACGAAACGCGACAACAATCTGCAAATCGGCCTTCCATGCCTGCAAAGCTGATAAAAATTCCGGTTCTTTCAACTTTTCCGGTTGCAACACCGGTAGGTTTTGCGACAGCGCGTATTCTTTCACCGGACTTGCCTGCAACGTGCTGTGGTGTTTTCCCACCGGCTTGTCAGGCATAGTTACCACCCCCACAACGTTGTATCTGCCTTCGATCAACGCCCGCAGGCTTTCGACGGCAAATTCGGGAGTGCCCATAAAAACAATTTTCGGGGAAATTTCCATGAAACAAAGGTATGTATTTTATTGAATATTGTAGATGTTCATTTTATTCCAAATTCTTTATATAAATTATTTATTGGTTTGGATTTTTTGCCACTGTCAATATATTCTTGATATGCTTGTTCTGCAACCATTGCATCGTATAAATCTTCGGTTTCCAATCCTATTGTAAATGGAATTCTGCCGGTTTCCGACACTTTTGCAAAAAATATTCTAATTGCTGTGGCACTATCCATTCCAAATGAATGAAAATAAGCCTCTGCTTTTTCTTTGATTACAGGGTCTATTCGTGCCTGAACTAATGTTGTTGCCATACTTTTGTGTTTTTAATTATGAATGACTTTGTTGCAACGGTAGTCAATCCGGTATTTTTCTTCACTATCGTAGCAAGTAAAATTAACTCACTTTGTAAGCATCGGGCATACCAATCCCGATGAATTTATTTAATGTCAAACATTTGAGTTTGACCTCCGTTTTCTGATTTTTTAATGTTCGGGCATCCAATTCTCCACCGAAAATTGTCTTGTAGCGGAACATTAC
>BNTW01000002.1 GCA_025996895.1 Bacteroidia bacterium
TGTCCTTAGTTATTTTGCCACGCTCTCGGCACAAATGCCGACACAGGAGCTTCCTATCGACCCGAAAGTGCGATACGGAACATTGGACAACGGTTTGACGTATTATATTCGCCATAATGAGCAACCCAAACAGCGGGCGGATTTCTATATTGCACAAAAAGTTGGTTCCATGCAGGAAGAAGATAATCAGGCCGGGCTGGCGCATTTTCTCGAACACATGGCGTTCAACGGAAGTAAGAATTTCCCCGAAAATGCGTTGATTAAGTATCTGGAAACCATTGGTGTGAAATTCGGTGAAAACCTGAATGCTTATACTTCTTTCGATGAAACGGTATATAACATTTCCAACGTTCCCATGACGCGCGAAGGTATTATCGACACCTGTCTGCTGGTATTGCATGACTGGTCGGGCGCGTTGTCGCTGGAAGCAGACGATATAGCGAAGGAACGCGGGGTCATTCGCGAAGAAATGCGTTCGCGCAATCAGGCCTATTTGCGCCAGATAGAAAAAATCTTGCCTCAAATCATGCCGGGCAACAAATATGCGAAACGCATGCCTATCGGTACGGAAGAAGTGGTGATGAATTTCAAACCCGACGAATTGCGGGCGTATTATCATAAATGGTACCGTCCCGATTTACAGGGAATTATTATTGTGGGTGATGTGGATGTGGATCAAATCGAAAACAAAATCAAAGCGATTTTTGCCGATATTCCCGCGCCGGTCAATCCGGCCGAACGGATTTATTACGATGTAGAAGGCAATGCCGAGCCGCTGGTAGGTATCGCCACCGATAAAGAGGCCTCTTTCAGCGTGGTTTCGGTCGATTTCAAACACAAACCGCTTCCGCGCGAATTGCGGGGAACGATTGCCGGACTGATTGTTAATTATTTCAATTCGATGGCTGCAAGTATCACGAACGAACGCCTGCGCGACTTGACACAACAAGCCAATCCGCCTTTTGTTCAGGCAGGAAGTGCCAACGAGGATTTTATCGTAGCTTGTACGGAAGAATCATGGGATGGCTATGCGGTTATCAAGGACAACAATACGGAAACCGCACTGAAAACCCTTATTCGCGAATTGGAACGGGTAAATAAATTCGGTTTTACTTCCGGTGAATACGAACGTGCCCGAAGCAATTATTTGACGGAGTTTGAAAATGCGTTTAACGAACGGGATAAAGTGTTGAACGACCGTTATTCAACGGAATATGCTCGTCATTTTACACGGGGCGGATACATTCCGGGTATCGAAATGGAATACAATATCGTCAGTAACATGGCACCGCAAATTCCGGTGGAAGCGATTAATCAATACATTCAGGAATTAATGAGCGATTCCAATATTGTTATCACACTGTTGCTTCCCGAAAAAGAAGGCGTGATTGTTCCAACCAAAGAACAATTACTCACTTGGTTTGACGAAGCGCGTAACGAAGACATTCAGGCTTTTGAAGACAAAGTGAGCAACGAGCCGCTGATGACGGAACTGCCGAAAGGTGGAGAAATCGTGAAGAAAACGAAAGACGATGTTTTCGGTACGATCAATTATACGCTTTCCAACGGTGTGAAAGTGGTAATTAAACCGACTACATTCAAAGACGACGAAATTATGTTGTCGGCAACAAGTCCCGGCGGCTCTTCGTTATTCCCCGAAAACGACGTAGTGGATATTAAATTGTATAACGACGTGTGCGATTTGGGCGGTGTAGCTAATTTCAGCAAAACCGATTTGCCCAAAATGCTTGCCGGCAAGAAAGTATCCGTCAGCCCGACCATCGAAATCAATTCGGAAGGATTTGCCGGCTCGTCTTCGGTGAAGGATTTTGAAACGATGTTGCAATTGATTTACTTGCATTTCACTGCGCCTCGCATGGACGAAGAAGCCTTTCAATCGTTTATCAGCCGGCGGAAATCGCAACTGGAAAGTACCGAAGCCAATCCACAAATTGCTTTGGTGGATACAATACAGCGCGTAACCTATGTGAATTTCGACCGGATTTCCCGCATGCACGCTGCCGATTTGGACAAAGCGAATTATCAGACTATCATGAATTGGCGCAAAGACCGATACAAAGACGCGAGCGATTTCACGTTTTTCTTTGTCGGAAATATCGACCCCGAAGCAACGAAAAGCCTGATTGCACAATATCTGGGCGCATTGCCGTCTATCAACCGCAAAGAAGCGGCCAAAGACATCAATATGGATTTTTACAAGGGCATTACCCGTAATCATTTCGACAAGGCAATGGAAAATCCCAAAGCGACCGTCGTGGATTTGTATTGGGGAAATTCGACCTACGACATGGTACATAATGTGCGAATGAATATGTTGCAACAAATCCTGACAATTTTATATACCGAAAAAGTGCGTGAAGAGGAAGGTGGAACGTATTATGTCGGTGTATATGGCGGAATTGACGACTATCCGAAAGGCCGGAGTTATATGCAAATCTATTTTGAAACCGACCCGGCGAAGCAAGCGCATTTGACTGAAATTGTACATAACGAATTGAACAATTTTATCAAAGAAGGGCCTCGTGCGGAAGATTTTCAAAAGGTGAAAGAATTTATGTTGAAAAAACAACATGAAGACGAAGAAGACAACGGTTACTGGAACGGTGCGATACATTATTATTATAAAACCGGTTACAACCGCTATACCGATTATGTGAAAACGGTGGAAGCCGTAACGCCCGAAGATGTTCGCCAAACGGCACAATCGTTGCTCGACGCAAATAATTTAATTGAAGTCATTATGACAGGTTTAAAATAAAAGTTATATTTGCAGTGAATTTATGGCTGCAAATGTAAAAATAAACAGGGCTTTACTCCCGCTTGCGTGGATTTACGGCGCGGGGGTGTGGATACGAAATCAACTCTTCGACCGTAAAATTTTACCGGTCGAAGAGTTTTCTATTTCGGTGATTTCTATCGGCAATTTAGCCGTCGGCGGAACAGGGAAAACCCCGCACACAGAATATTTGATACGCCTGTTAAGCAAAAAATATAAGGTCGCAGTGTTAAGTCGCGGATACAGACGGAAAACGAAAGGCTTTGTTTTGGCCGATGAAAACGCTTCGTCGCAAATTCTCGGCGACGAGCCGTTTCAGATGTTCCGCAAATTTCCGCATATTTGGGTTGCTGTCGATAGCGACCGCCGTCGCGGAATACGCAACTTATTAAATCTTTCTGAAAAACCGGAAGTGATTTTGCTCGACGACGCTTTCCAACACCGCTGGGTAAAACCGTCTTTGTCTATCCTGTTGAGCGATTTCCGCCGTCCATTCGACAAAGATGAGTTACTTCCGGCAGGACGGTTGCGTGAGCCGGCGAAAAATGCTGCAAGAGCAGATATTGTCATATCAACCTGTCATTCCGCGCTTGGTGCGGAATCCCCTGTTTATGGAATTGCGGGTCAAGCCTGCAATGACAAACAAATCCTTCAAACTTCTTTCCGCTATAAGAGCCTTCTTCCGCTTTTTCCCGAAAAAAGTACGGTGCAAAAAGAAAGCATTGAGCGGCTGAAAAAAGAAGCCTATTCGTTTTTGCTGGTTGCCGGATTAGCCCGTCCGCAAGATATGGTGGAATATATTGAAAAATATACAACCGATTTACATTCAATCATTTATCCCGACCATCACCCATTTGCTCGAAAAGATATTGATACAATTACAGACACTTTCAATCACATACAAAATAAAAATAAACGGATTATCACTTCCGAAAAAGATGCCGTGCGGTTGATCGGTAATCCGTATCTTTCGGAAGAAATCAAACCTTTTTTGTATTATTTACCGATTGAAGTTGTTTTTCGTCCCGAACAGGAAACAATATTTACACAAAAAATAGAAGACCATGTTAGAAATTTTAAGAGAAACCGTATCTTGGCTTAGACCGCAGATACCCGCAGAAACAAAAATCGGCGTGATTTTAGGCACAGGGTTGGGTGATTTGGCGCACAGCATTACGGATAAAAAAGAAATTCCCTACGAAACCATTCCGCATTTTCCGGTTTCGACGGTGGAAGGACACAACGGAAAACTCATTGCCGGTCAATTGGGCGGAAAACCGGTTTTGGCCATGCAGGGGCGGTTTCATTTTTACGAAGGCTATGATATGAAACAAGTTACTTATCCGGTGCGCGTGATGCAGTTGCTCGGATTTGAATATTTGTTTGTGTCGAACGCGGCGGGCGGCATGAACGGTTCGTTTCAGGTCGGCGACATCATGCTGATTGAAGACCACATCAACTTGTTTCCCGAACACCCCTTGCGAGGCAAAAATGACAAGGAACTCGGCACACGCTTTCCGGATATGAGTGAAGCCTACAATTTGAAATTGAGGAAATTAGCCACTTCTATCGCTGAAAAGAACAACATCAAACTACAATACGGCGTATATGTCGGCACGCAAGGCCCCACGTTTGAAACACCGGCCGAATACCATTATTTCAAAATCATTGGAGGCGACGCAGTAGGGATGTCGACTGTTCCCGAAGTAATTGTCGCACGTCACGGCGGATTGAAAGTCCTGGCTTTTTCCATCATCACCGACTTGGGCGTGTATGGCAAAATTGTGGAAGTGAGCCACGAAGACGTTCAGAAAGCCGCCAAAATTGCCCAGCCGAAGATGGCGTTTATTATGGAGGAAGTGATAAAGCAACTGTAAAAAATTATGCGTATCTTTGTCCTCTAATTTAATTTTTGCAATATGATCACAGAAATGAGATACAACACACAGGAAAAACAGCTGATTTTGCCTGAATATGGCCGGAATATCCAGAATATGGTCGATTACTGCGTTTCCCTTTCCGAAAAAGAAGATCGGACAAAGTGTGCCAACGCCATTATTAACATCATGGGCAATATGTTTCCCCATTTGCGCGACGTGAATGATTTCAAACATATTTTGTGGGACCATTTGGCAATTATGGCCGATTTTGCGTTAGACATTGACTATCCTTATGAAGTGGTGAAACGCGAAGATTTGTACATTCATCCGAAGAAACTGCCTTATAATCAGGGACGTATCGCTTATAAGCATTACGGCAAAAATTTGGAAGCCATGATTCGGAAAGCGACTGAATATGCCGAAGGCGAAGAAAAAGAGCAGTTGATAAATCTTCTGGCCAATCACATGAAGAAGTCGTTTTTGACGTGGAACAAGGAAGTGGTTGATGACCGGAAAATCTTCGACGATTTGGAAATGCTGTCAGACGGAAAAATTGTGTTGAATGAAGACTCCCACAAATTGGCGGAATCGAAAGACATTTTGTCGAAGAAAAACCGCAATCTGACGCGGAGGCAAAATAAATAATCCGGTTATGGCTTCGTTTATCATAGAAGGCGGACACCGGTTGTCGGGCGAAATCACCCCGCAGGGAGCAAAAAATGAGGCTTTACAGGTGATTTGTGCTACATTATTGACTTCCGGGAAGGTAACCATCCACAATATTCCCGACATTCTCGATGTGAATAACCTGATTGTGTTGTTGAGTGAAATGGGCGTGAAAACCGATCACCCGAAGCCTGGCACTTACACTTTTCAGGCGGACGACATCAACCTGGATTATCTGCAAACGGAAGAATTTTTTAAGAAAAGCGCGTCGTTGCGCGGCTCGGTGATGCTGGTCGGACCGCTGGTTGCCCGTTTCGGATATGCGATTATTCCCAAACCCGGTGGAGACAAAATCGGTCGCAGGCGATTGGATACGCACTTTATCGGCATCCAAAAATTAGGGGCAGATTTTCAATATGACGAAGAACGGCAAGCCTACGAAGTGAAAGCAGAAAAATTGCGGGGTGCCTATATGTTGCTTGACGAGGCTTCTGTAACCGGTACAGCCAATATCCTCATGGCTTCGGTACTCGCAGAAGGAAAAACGACCATCTATAACGCCGCCTGTGAGCCATATTTACAGCAACTGACAAAAATGTTGCTGAAAATGGGTGCAAAAATCGAAGGCTTGGCATCTAACTTGCTGACTATCGAAGGCGTAGAAAAATTACACGGTTGCGAACATACTATTTTTCCCGACATGATTGAAGTCGGTAGTTTTATCGGTATGGCTGCCATGACTGCTTCAAAGTTGCGTATTAAAGACGTATCCTACAATGATTTAGGAATTATTCCCGATGCTTTCCGCAAATTCGGCATTACTGTCGAACAGGACGCAGACGACATTATTATTCCTGTACAAGAGGAATATACGATAGATACGTTTATTGACGGCTCGATTTTGACGATTGCTGACGCGCCTTGGCCGGGATTGACGCCCGACTTGTTAAGTGTCTTTTTGGTTGTGGCAACGCAAGCTAACGGAAGCGTTTTAATCCATCAAAAAATGTTTGAAAGCCGGTTGTTTTTTGTCGATAAATTGATTGATATGGGTGCGCAGATTATTTTGTGCGATCCGCATCGCGCCACTGTTATCGGATCAGCAAAACGATATAGCCTGCGGGCAGCAAACATGATTTCGCCCGATATTCGTGCAGGTATCGCCCTGCTGATTGCCGCCATGAGTGCGCAAGGAACAAGTCGTATTCACAATATCGACCAAATTGACAGGGGCTATCAGGACATCGACAAACGGTTGAATGCTTTGGGGGCAAGAATTACGCGGATATGATTAAGCGCGACGAACTGATAAAAATAGGGAAATTCAACAAGCCGCACGGAATCAAGGGCGAGCTATCTTTTTTATTTACAGACGATTCGTTTGATGAAAGCGATTGTCCTTTCCTGATTTGCGAGTTGGATGGAATTTTTGTGCCTTTCCGTTTGGAAGAATATCGTTTTACGTCTGCAAGCAATGCGTTGGTAAAATTAAAAACCATCGACTCAGAAAAAAAAGCCCACCGGTTAGCCAATCACGAAGTATATTTTCCGAAAACACACAAAAAAGCGGAAGAAGTAGAGGCTTATTCGTGGGATTATTTCATTGGTTTCACATTGATTGACGAGCGGACAGGGGAAATCGGCCGGATTTCGGAAGTTGATACTTCTACACTCAATACCCTGTTTTTGGTGGAAAAAGCAGGTGAAACGACTTACATTCCGGCAGCGGACGACATGATTACGCATATTGACGACGAAGGGAGAAAAATTTTCGTCGAACTGCCGGACGGATTGTTGGAACTGAACGAAAATTAAATAACTGATATACAATGATTTGGAACGAGACGATAGAGTGCATGGAACGTGAAAGCATGCGAAAACTGCAAAGTATCCGGTTGAAAAAAACAGTAGAACGAGTGTATCGTAATTGCGAGCCATACAGGAAACGCATGCAGGAACATGGCGTTAGTCCGGTGGACATTCAGAGCATTGACGACATTGTTAAACTGCCTTTTACGTCCAAAAAAGACCTGCGCGATTATTATCCGTTCGGGTTGTTGAGCAGTCCGATGTCGGAAATTGTCCGTTTGCACGCTTCTTCCGGTACGACCGGTAAACCGATTGTGGTGGGTTATACCCGCAACGATTTGGATATTTGGAACGAAGTCGGCGCACGCTGTTTCACGGCTTTCGGCTTGGGTCAACAAGACGTCGTGCAAGTTTCGTACGGTTACGGATTATTTACCGGCGGGTTGGGTGCGCACGGTGCGGTCGAAACTATTGGTGGTACGGTTATCCCGATGTCGAGCGGAAATACGGAAAAGCAAATCATGCTCATGCACGATTTTGGTGCAGTCGGATTGGCTTGTACGCCTTCCTACGCTTTATATTTGGCCGATGCTATGCGTGATTCAAACATTCCGCGCGAAGAATTTAAATTGAAAGTCGGTGCATTCGGAGCAGAGCCTTGGACGGAAGAAATGCGCAAAGAAATAGAGGCAAAATTGGGAATTAAAGCCTACGACATTTATGGTTTGACGGAAATTATCGGGCCGGGAGTAGGGTATGAATGCGAATACCAGCATGGAACGCATTTGTGCGAAGACCATTTCTATCCCGAAATTGTCAATCCCGAAACCGGCGAGCCGGTCGTTCCCGGTGAAATGGGCGAATTAGTATTTTCTACTTTGACCAAAGACGGTATGCCTTTATTGCGTTTTCGCACCCGTGATTTAACGTATTTGAATTACGAAACCTGCGCTTGCGGACGGACTTCGGTACGCATGGGACGCATTTTAGGACGTTGCGACGACATGTTGATTATTCGAGGCGTGAATGTCTTCCCCTCGCAGGTGGAATCCGTAATCTGCGAAATGCCGGAATTAGAGCCGCATTATTTTATTGCAGTGGATAGAGTGAATAATCTCGATACGTTTGAAGTACAGGTCGAAGTGAAAGAAGATTTTTATACCGACGAAGTGAATAAACTGCTGGATTTGCGGAAACGGATACTTCACCGCATGCAAAGTGTTATCGGCTTATCTCCTGATATTAAGCTGGTTGAGCCTCGTAGCATTGAACGCAGTCAAGGGAAAGCCAAGCGAGTAAATGACAAACGAAAATTTAAATAATACCATTATGTTAATCACACAACTGTCTATTTTTTTGGAAAATAAAAAGGGCCGTTTCACGGAAGTCGCCAAAATACTGGGTGGCGCGGGTATTAATATGACGGCTTTTACGGTAGCTGAAAACTCCGATTTCGGCATTCTGCGCTTGATTGTTTCCGATCCTGAAAAGGCGAAGGACGTATTAAGAGAATATCGTTACGCTGTCAGTGCAACCGATGTGGTATGCGTTCAATCGCCCAACAAGCCGGGTGCGCTGGCCGCCATCATGTCCATTCTCACGGACGAAGACATTTTTATCGAATACATGTACGCCTTTTCTACCAACGGACGTGCGTTAATCATTATCCGCCCCGACGATTTGGCAAAAACCGTCAAAGTCTTGTCCGACAACAAAGTGGAATTATTGGCAGCCGACGAACTGTTTTGTCTGTGATTATTTTTCCAGTAGCCACCGCGTAGCGTTTCGCTTTCGTTGTAAATCTGATTTCTCGGCTTAATATCTTTTTCCAAAATGGTGGTATAAATCCCGCGAAGATAATTCTCGTAAGCCGGGTTGCTGATTTTGTGCAGTTCCGACGCCTGCAACAACCTTAATCAACTGAATATCTTTTAGTTCGCGTAATCTACCTAAAAATGTTTCTCGTTTTATCATAATCTGAATTTCCGAAAACTCTTCGATTCTGCAAACTTTTCGGATTTTTTTTTTATTTTCTATTGGCTTAAAATGCCAGCGATAATTGCTTGTCTTCCGGCAAAAGCGTGAAGCTCATGCGGTGATAAGGCGTAGTTCCAAATTGTTTGATACCTTTGCGGTGTTTCGGAGTAGGATAGCCTTTGTTTTGGGTCCAATCATAGAGCGGAAATTCTTCGTGCAGGCGAAGCATATATTCATCGCGGTGCGTTTTGGCCAGCACAGAAGCGGCAGCAATCGACAAATATTTTCCGTCACCTTTGATAATCGTAGTATGCGGAATATCGTTGTATTTTTTAAAACGATTGCCGTCAATGAGCAGATGTTGCGGACGGATTTTCAATTGGTCTAATGCGCGGTGCATTGCCAAAAACGAAGCGTTGAGTATATTGATTGTATCAATTTCTTTGGTCGACACAATGCCGACCGCCCAAGCCAATGCCTCTTTTTCAATCACCGGACGCAATTCGTCGCGCTGTTTTTCAGTCAGTTGCTTGGAATCGTTGAGCGTTTCACAAACGAAATCCGGCGGAAGAATCACCGCCGCTGCAAAAACGGCTCCGGCAAGGCAACCCCGGCCGGCTTCGTCGCAACCGGCTTCAATCGAGTCTTTATTAAAGTAGGGTAGGAGCATATTAAAACATCTTGGCGACCCGTTCTATTCCTGCAATCAATGCATCGATTTCTTCTTCGGTGTTATAAAACGCCAGCGAGGCGCGGATTGTGCCTTCAATCCCCAGAGCGTCCATGAGCGGTTGGGCGCAATGATGGCCGGTGCGCACGGCAATGCCCAGACGGTCGAGTAACATGCCCATATCATAGGGGTGAATGCCGCCAACGAGGAAAGAAATCACAGGAGCTTTCTTGTCGGAAGTTCCGAAAATCTGCATACCGGGGATTTGCAATAATTTTTCCGTCGCATAGCGAAGCAACCGGTCTTCGCGCTTGCGGATATTATTTAACCCCAAATTTTCGATGTAGCGGATGGCTTCGCCCAAAGCCGTTGAGCCGACATAATCGGGCGTTCCCGCTTCAAATTTAAACGGCAATTCGTTGAAAGTCGTTTTCTCAAACGAAACGTGCGCAATCATTTCGCCACCACCCTGATACGGAGGCAGTTTGTCGAGCCACGTTTCTTTGCCGTACAATACGCCTATGCCGGTCGGACCATACATTTTGTGCGAGGAAAAAACCATAAAATCACAATCCAACGCCTGAACGTTTATTGCCTCGTGTTGAACGGATTGCGCCGCATCAATCAATACCGGAACATTGTAATTATGCGCCAAACGGATAATGTCGGCAACCGGATTGACCGTTCCCAAAACATTGGAAACGTGCGTGAGCGAAAGCAGTTTGGTTTTAGACGAAATCAGTTCTTCGATGTCTTCCAGACGGATTTCACCTTTTTCAGTGAAAGGCACAACTTTTAATTGCACGCCCATAATGTCGCGCTGGATTTGCCAGGGGACAATATTCGCGTGGTGTTCCATCGCTGTAAGAATGATTTCGTCGCCCGCTTTGCACTGCGAACGGCAAAAACTGCTTGCTACCAGATTGATAGAGCCGGTCGTCCCGCTCGTAAAAATAATTTCGCGCGAATGCGCCGCGCCGATATAGCGTTGAACGGTTTTACGAGCTTCCTCGTGCGCTTCGGTCGCCAGCTGGCTCAAATGATGTACGCCCCGGTGAATGTTCGCATTGATAGTCGAATACACTTCGTCTATTTTCCGGATTACTTGTATGGGTTTTTGCGTAGTAGCGGCATTGTCCAAATAAATCAGCGGTTTTCCATACACTTCCTGCGAAAGTATGGGAAAATCCTTACGGATGTTTTTTATGTCTAAATCGGATTCGTCCATGATTTTAATTTTTCGTTTAAATACAAGCCTGACAACGGATTTCTTCGCCTCGAAAACGTTTTTCGACCAGCAATTTCAGGCGGTCTTTCAAACTTTCGATACGGATTTGTTGAAGGACATCAGCGGTAAAAGCAAATTTCAGCAGCAAAATGGCTTCCGCTTCGGGAATGCCACGCGAGCGCAGGTAAAATAAAGCGTTTTCGTCCAACTGTCCGGTGGTCATTCCGTGCGAACATTTGACGTCGTCGGCAAAGATTTCCAATTGCGGTTTGGAATACATTCGGCACGCATTGCTGCTCAACAAGTTACGGTTATTTTGATAGGCTTCCGTCTTTTGAGCATTCGGGGCAACAATAATTCGTCCGTCGAACGCGCCTATCGCATTTTCGTCCAAAACATATTTAAACAGTTCTTTGCTTCGTCCGTTCGGAACATGGTGCTGAACGAGTGTGAAATTGTCGATTTGCTGCCGGTCGTCGGCAATTGCCATACCGTTCAAATGGATTTCGGCATGTTCGCCGTTCAAATCCACATAGCAGTTGTTGCGCGTGATGCCGTTGCTCAACGTGATGCCATTCAGCATAACGGTCGAAGAAGTTTCTTGCCTGATAAAAAGATGGCTCAGGCGGACGTTTTTTTTACTGCTTTCTTCCAGTTCGTACAAGTCGAAAACGGCATTTTCCCCGACATAAACCTCCGACACTTGCGTACCCGCAAATGCTGTATTTTCTTCCGCCGTATGGTCGCAAATTAATAATTTGGCTTGTGCACCCGCTTCAAGGATAATCAAAATCCGCCGGTTAGCTAAAGCGTCAATCGTACCGACAAACAAGTTGGTCAGTTGCAACGGCTTGTCAATCAATCTATTTTCGGGAACATACAACACATATCCATCCTGAACGAAAGCCGTATTGAAAGCCGTCAATCCATTCCCTTTTTCGTTTGCTTGCCGGTTGTAATATTTCAAAAACACATCCGGATATTGTTCGGCAAAGCGGTTGAGGCTTCCGGCAAAAACGCCGCCGGGCAACGGATTTTTCGCTGCTTCCTCATAAAAATATCCGTTTATTAAAAAATATCCGTAGGAATTGAGGTGCGGAAGATTGCAATGAAATGTTCGGCGCGGGTCAATTTTAATGGTTGAGCGGTCTAAATAAAAACCGTAATCCGCTTTCAAACAATTAGTTACGTCCGTATGCCGGTAATCTTCCGAAGGAAAAGCAGGAAACCCCTCCTTCCGAAACGTTTCAAACGCCTTTTCGCGAAAGGAATTTACTAAAGAAGCACAGTCTGCTTCAATCTTCTGCCGTTGCGAGTTGAAAAAATCAATATATTGCGTCATTATTTCAGCCAGTCATATCCTTTTTCTTCCAATTCCAATGCCAACTCCGGACCGCCGGTTTTAATGATTTGTCCATTGTAAAGCACATGCACTACGTCGGGACGAATGTAATCGAGCAGACGCTGGTAGTGCGTGATAACAATGCTTGCCTTATCGGGACGCTTCAACTGATTGACGCCATTTGCCACAATGCGCAACGCATCGATGTCTAAACCGCTGTCGGTTTCGTCCAAAATAGCCAATTTCGGATCCAACATTGCCATTTGAAAGATTTCGTTGCGTTTCTTTTCCCCGCCCGAAAAACCTTCATTGACCGATCGGTTGACCAAACCTTTGTCCAATTCCACAATTGATTGCTTTTCCCGCATCAACTTGAGAAACTCGCCTGCATTGAGCGGATTTTCACCCTTGCATTTCCGGTGTTCATTGACGGCAGTACGCATGAAATTGACCATGCTCACACCCGGAATTTCTACCGGATATTGGAAACTCAGGAAAAGTCCCAGACAAGAACGTTGTTCGGGCGAAAGTTCCAGCAAGTTTTGTCCTTCAAAGGTTACTGCGCCCGATGTTACTTCAAACGCGGGATTTCCCACTAAAACAGCCGAGAGCGTGCTTTTACCCGAGCCGTTCGGTCCCATGATGGCATGCACTTCACCCGCATTGACTTGCAGGCTTAACCCTTTCAATATCTCCCTGCCATTGATTGAGGCGTGTAAGTCTTTGATTACTAACATACTATTTTCCAAGTAATTTATTATATAAAGCCGTGTTTTCGATAATTGAAACTGCTTTTGTCAATGGCTCGTTATCCTCATTAATGATTTGATAATATTCGTTCATATTCCACACATCGCGCGCTATCAATGCCTTGATTTGCAGTTTAATCAACGATTCAGATTGCTCAAATTGCTTCCTGTCGTCGGCAGTCAGCACTTCGGACGTGCGTTTGGGCGTTTCTGTGTCCTTTTTCGTGTCGGAAAACAACATTTTCGTATCAATCATTTCAAATTTTTCGTTTTTGAACAAATCCAATAAATTGTTCAACATCGCGTCGGTTATGTTGAATTGTGATTTGAACGATGCAAAATCTTTGTATTGCTTCTGAAGCGACGCGCGGTTGGCGTCGATGTAGTTCATCACATATTTATACAACACGCCCGACGCATTCAGCGAACGGTGCATATCCGTATAACGAGTTGTATCGATAGGTACGAAATAATCGGGCATAATTCCGCCGCCGCCATAAACGACACGGTGATTGACTAAGGTATTGTATTTCAACGAATCGGGAAAATGAATGCTGTCCGCGCTAATCATTTCGCCCCGGTTGTAGCGATTAATCACTTCCATATTATACGATTCGGTGTCGCCGTTTTGATACGGCTTTTGAATCGAGCGACCGGTGGGTGTGTAATAGCGAGCCGTTGTCAATTTAATCATTGAGCCGTCGAAAAGCGGAATAGGACGCTGCACTAATGCTTTTCCGAACGTTCTACGACCGACCACCACTGCTCTGTCCCAATCCTGCAACGCGCCGGTAACGATTTCACTCGCTGAAGCTGACGATTCATTGACCAAAACCATTACTTTGCCGTCTTCAAATGTGCCGCGCAGGCTTGCATAAGCGTCTTCACGCCGTTGATGCGCCCCTTCGGTATAAACAATCAGATTTCCGCGTTTCAGAAATTCGTTTGTAATTTCGATAGCGGCGGTCAAATAGCCTCCGCCGTTGTCTTGCAAATCCAAAATCAGGTTTTTCATGCCTTTCGCCTGCAATTCGCTCAAAGCCGCTTTAAATTCGTCGTAAGTGGTTGCAGCAAAACGGTTTAATTTGATATATCCGGTTTCTTTATTCAGCATATACGAAGCGTCCAAACTGTAAATGGGAATTTTGTCGCGCACAATCCGGAACGGAATCAGATTCGGATTATTTCCGCGTTGGATTTTTATATTCACGATTGTACCTTTTGGGCCACGTAGCCGCGACATCACGTCGGCATTTTTCATTTTCACGCCTGCAATTGTTGTATCATTCACTTGAATAATACGGTCACCTGCTGTGACACCTACTTTTTCGGACGGCCCGCCCGGAATAACCTGAACAATATAAAGCGTATCCGTCAACATATTAAACTGAACGCCGATACCATCGAAATTGCCCTGTAAAGGCTCGTTCATTTCCTTGACTTCCTGCGGATTGAGATACCCCGAATGCGGGTCTAACTTTTGCAGTAATGCGACAATAGCATCTTCAGCCAATTTATCTTTGTTGAGCGTATCCACATACATATTTTCGATAGCCGCAATGGCTGTGCTTACCTTGCGAATGGAGGAGTCGTTAAAGCCTTGACCATACGAGCAGGAAACCAAAAAGGAGGATAAAAAAAGCGGTAAAAAGAAATTTTTCATTATCTAATTATTTATAAATCATTTATTTAACTTCAAGTTTAACGGAACAAAATAGGAAACATCTTTTCCATACGACAATAGTTCGCGTACAATCGATGAGCTGATATGCGTATGTTCAGGCTCGGTGAAAAGCACAAACGTTTCGATACCGGAAATGATGCGATTGACGTCCGCGATATTTTTTTCGTATTCAAAATCATTGACCGAGCGAATGCCGCGCAGGATAAACCTTGCACCGACTTTTTGGGCAAAATCGACGGTCAGGCAGTCGTACGATTGCACGGAAACTGCCGGATTTTGCGCGAAAAATTCGGAAACCATCGCTATTCGTTCTTCCAGCGAGAAAAAAGTTTTTTTATTCGGATTGACACCAATAGCAATAATAATCTCATCGACCAACTGCAACCCGCGCTCAATCAGCGACAAATGCCCAATCGTGAATGGATCGAACGTGCCGGGGAAAATCGCGATTTTTCGTGTATTTTTGACTGTTTCCATAAAAGCGCAAAATTACTACATTTTTTTGATTAATACGGATTTTATTTATAACTCAATCGTTTTTCAAGTGTTTAATCATAAAAGTTTCGATTTCTTTTGGTGAAATTTTGTATTTGGGCTGCAAATTTTCAAAGTCGATATTAGGCTTAAATCTTTCAGAATTTGCGAGCATGCCAATCAAATTTTTACTTTTCAAATGATGTCGCGAATATTTTAAAGCATTTTTGATTTTATCTATTTCAATTTTCGGATTATCGTTTTTTGTTTGTTTCCATTGCATAAAATCCAAATCTTCGCTCAAACGGTGCTTTATCTGCAACGAAAGCGCAGTACCGCCAACCAGAAAATAAGATTTAACAAAATCCATTTTAGAAATAGATTCAATCACTTTCAATGTTTTTTCAACCAATGCTTCTTTCATATCGTTTGTTTAATTGTCTTGTTTCCATAGACTTAACATATTGTCTTGGATTTTTAGCGCCAAAATAAAGCAAAGCAAAGCAAAGATTCATCGAAATCAGAAAATCGCCTTGCGGCACAAGTTCTTCGAGCCAAACCTGCTTAATGAACTTCTTCGGAAAAATTTGAAAAAGATAATTTATATCGTTCAAATCCAAATGAATAAGCGAATATTTTATCAAATTCCAATCGGAAAGATTTTGGCACGACGATTTTTCAAACGACCAAAAGGCATGTTCCTGCTTTAACCGTTTTTCCAGATGGTTGCGTATATCGTCTTTTGTCTGCATCTTAAACAATATCTTCCTCCACTACCAGATTGTTGATAATAAAATTCTGCCGTTCCATCGTGTTTTTGCCCATGTAAAATTCCAACATTTCCTTTACGGCGTCGGATTTTTTCATGGTAACCGGGTCTAAACGAATGTCTTTGCCGATAAAATGCTTAAATTCGACAGGAGAAATCTCGCCCAAACCTTTGAAGCGAGTAATTTCGGGATTGGGACCCAGCTTTTCAATCGCTTTCAACCGCTCTTCTTCCGTATAGCAATAAATCGTTTCTTTCTTGTTGCGCACACGAAAAAGCGGTGTTTGCAGGATAAAAACGTGATTGTTCTTGATCAAATCTGGGAAAAACTGCAGAAAAAACGTGATAATCAACAGCCTGATGTGCATACCATCGACGTCGGCATCGGTAGCGATAATCACCTTATTATAACGCAATGTTTCCAAACCGTCTTCAATATCCAACGCAGCCTGCAACAAGTTAAATTCTTCGTTTTCATACACAATTTTCTTGGTTAAACCGAAGGTATTCAACGGCTTACCGCGCAGACTAAAAACAGCTTGGTAATTGGGGTCACGGCTTTGCGTAATCGAGCCGCTGGCCGAATCGCCTTCCGTAATGAAAATGCAGGTTTCTTCCCGCAGGTCATTTTTTGCTTCGGAATAATGAAGCCGGCAGTCGCGCAATTTCTTATTGTGCAGGTTTGCTTTTTTCGCCCGCTCTTTCGCTAATTTCGTAACACCTGCAATCGCTTTCCGCTCTTTTTCGGAGTCGGTAATCTTTTTGAGTAGAATATCCGATGTTTCGGAATTTTTATGCAAATAATTATCCAGCTCTTTTTTGACAAAATCGGCGATAAATTTCGTCACCGTCGGACCGTCGGGACCCATATCTTTTGAGCCTAATTTGGTTTTTGTCTGGGACTCAAATACCGGCTCTTCCACTTTCACCGCAATCGCCGCCGTGATACCCATTCGAATATCCGAATACTCAAAATTTTTATTATAATATTCCTTAATAACTCGCGAAAGGGTCTCGCGAAAGGCCGACAAATGCGTTCCACCCTGCGTGGTGTATTGTCCGTTCACAAACGAATAATATTCTTCCCCATATTGGTGGGCGTGCGTAATCGCAATTTCGATGTCCGTTCCTTGCAAATGAATAATCGGATACAGCGGCTCAGACGTCATATTTTCGTTCAATAAATCGATCAATCCGTTTTTGGAAAAGAATTTTTTCCCGTTGTAATTAATCGTCAAACCCGAATTCAGAAAAACATAATTTTTCAGCAAGATTTCGACATATTCGTCTTTGAATCGATAATTCGGAAAAATTTCTTCGTCCGGGATAAAATTGATCAGCGTGCCGTTTGGCTCGCCCGAAGCCGTAATGTCCGGATTTTCGATGATGTGCGCCCGCTGATATTCCACAGATTTGGTTTCGCCGTCGCGGAAGCTCTGCACCAGCATATAAGACGACAGCGCATTGACCGCTTTAATCCCCACACCATTCATACCGACTGATTTTTTGAACGCTTTGGAGTCGTATTTTCCGCCGGTATTCATTTGGGAAGACACATCAACCACTTTTCCGAGCGGAATTCCGCGCCCATAATCGCGCACGGTAACAACGCCCGCGTCAATCGTGATGTCGATAGATTTGCCGAAGCCCATCATGTATTCGTCCATCGCGTTGTCCAAAACCTCTTTCAGCAGGACATAAATGCCGTCGTCGGCAAAATTACCGTCGCCTAACTTTCCTATGTACATTCCCGGGCGGAGACGGATATGTTCCCACCACTCCAGTTTGACAATATTGGTTTCGTCGTATTTTACTTCAGCCATAATCATTTTTGAGGCACAAAAATACATGAAATTTTCGGGAAATTAAAATGAGTTGGAATTATTATTCTCGCCAATTTTCTCCATAATAACTTGATTATAGCACATAAGTTCCGGTATCATCGTGCTAATTTTTTGATAAACGCCCTTCTTGTCCGCACGTGTTTGGTATCAAAATACTCCCATTGCGATTGTACTTTCGTGTTCAACTCCAATTCGGGATTGCTTTCGGCATATTTATAGCCGATTTTGTTGAATATCGGAATTAAATCGTAAAACAACAACGCATTCACACCTTTGTTTTGATATTCGGGAAGCACGCCCATAATGTATAAATCGACCACATCGCCTTTGCCGTACAATGCTTTGAGTAACGGTATCCAACCGAAAGGCAACAAATACCCTTTGGCTTTTTTCAACGCTTTCGACAAACTTGGCAGTGTAATGGCCAACCCCACTACCGCATCGTCTTCTTCCCTGACAATCAGCGTGATCAATTCCAACCGCAACATCGGAATATACATCTTTATGTAGTAGTCGATTTGCTTGGGCGAAAGTTCCGAATAACCATACAACGGTTTGTAGGCTTCGTTCCAAAGCTGGAAAATCTTTTTGGCATAAGGCCAAATATCTTTTATCCGCTTGAATTTCTTGATTTTAAGTCCGTATTTCTGCATGACGATTTCGGAAATCCGCTTGTGCTTTTCGGGAACTTCCTTTGGCATTTGAATTTGAAATTCGTGCCAATCCTGGTCTTTCACATATCCTAATCGCGCCAAATGTTCCTGATAATACGGAAAACTGTAGGCGGTAGCCATTGTTCCGGGAAGGTCGAAACCCCAGACCAACAAACCTTCGTGGTCTAAATCGGTAAATCCCAGCGGTCCCTGAATGCCGTTCATGCCTTTATTTACCGCCCATTTTTCTACTGCATCAAACAAAGCATCGGAAACTTCCGGGTCGTCAATAAAATCCATAAAACTAAAACGTGCATATTTTTGATTCCATGTTTCGTTAGCACGGTGATTGATAATGCCGGCAATTCTGCCGACGATTTCGTTCCCTTTATATGCCAAAAAATAAATGGCTTCGCTGAATTCAAATGCCGGATTACGGTCTTTGTCCAGCGTCATTAACTCGTCTTCTACTAATCCGGGTACGTGATACGAATTCCCTTCGTACAATTTAATGTTAAAAGTGATGAATTTTTTGAGGTCAGCCTTAGCAGTTATTTCCTGAATAATTATAGCCATTTATTTATTGAGTTATTAAATTTGTGTACATTTCTAACAGACAAAAGTAGTAAAAAGTTCACAAACAACCACTCCCTTTGCCGGAATTTCTTATCTTACGCTCTCCGCAATAATCTTCCGCACCGCCGCCACCAGCCTGTCAATCTCTTCAATTGTGTTATAAAACGCAAACGAAGGTCTGACGCTTGCCTCTACGCCCAAACGGCGGAGAGCAGGTTGTGCGCAGTGATGTCCGGCACGGAGGGCGATGCCTTCGCCGTCAAGCAGTTTGCCCACTTCGGGCGTGGGAATGTTCGGAATGATGAACGACACCACGCTCACGCGGTTGCGCGGATTGCCGATGAGGCGAACGCCGTCTATTTTGCCGAGTTCCGTGCGGGCGTATTCGGTGAGGTAATGTTCGTACTTTTCGATGTTGTGAATGCCCACGCGCGAAACATAATCAAGCGCCGCGCCCAGCCCGATGGCATCGGCAACGTTGGGCGTGCCTGCCTCAAACTTGGCGGGCGGCGCGTTGAACAGCGTTTCTTCAAAGGTTACATCTTTTATCATATTGCCGCCGCCCTGCCAGTGCGGAATGATGTCGAGCAGTTCCTTTTTGCCATAGACCACGCCGATGCCGGTGGGCGCGTAGATTTTATGCCCCGAGAAGACGAAGAAATCCACGTCTAAATCCTGCACATCAACGGCAGTGTGGGCGATGGACTGCGCACCGTCTATCAGCACCCGCGCACCGTAACGTTTCGCCATATCAATCATCGTTTTGGCGGGCGAAATCGTGCCGAAAGTGTTATTTACCTGTCCGAAAGACACGATTTTGGTACGCGGCGTGAGCAGCCGCTCGTATTCTTCGAGGATAATTTCGCCACGGTCGTTTATCGGAATGACCTTTAAATGTGCGTTGCGCTCTTTTGCCAACTGCTGCCAAGGCACGATGTTGGCGTGATGGTCGAGGTTGGAAACAATGATTTCATCGCCCGGGTTGATAAATTTCCGACCATAAGTTTGCGTAACCAAATTGATGCCTTCGGTCGTTCCGCGCACAAAAACGATATTGTCCGTAGAGGGCGCGTTGATGAATTTCTGCACTTTCTCGCGTGCGCCCTCGTAGCCGTCTGTGGAACGCGCCGCGAGGGTGTGCGAGGCGCGGTGAATGTTGGAATTGTCGTTCTCGTAATATTTCACCAATGCCTCAATCACTTGACGCGGTTTTTGCGTAGTGGCGGCGTTGTCAAACCACACGAGGTCTTTTCCGTGAACTTGCTGATGCAGTATCGGAAAATCTTTACGGATAGCCTGCACGTCAAAGGTTTCGCGCCCGTTGTAAGTTATCGGCTGGTCGCGCTGAAAAGAGTAGGGCGAATACTGCGTGTCGGCAAACTCGTGCAACGCGCCGTTGTGCAGGGCTTTTTCTTCCGATGCTTTGGTGCTTGGCACGGGTAAATCGTCAGGGAAAAACAAGCCCGCCAATTCACCAACCTCTTTAAAAGGCGTGTCATAATGCGTTTGAGGCGGTATGCCCTCCGTCAGCAGACAATGCCGGTCTTCTGCACCGGTCAGTTGCCTGAAACTGTCGAAAACACTGCTCAAATCTACGTCATCGGGCGTAAATTCCGCTACTTGACCTCGAATATTATTATTAAATATTTCCGTCATTTCAAAGTCGTTTTCCGGTTGTTATAATCGTGATAATAACCCACTTCCACGTTTTCGAGTACGGCAATCGCGTCATCGGTCAATGAGGCAAGCGAGAAATATTTGGTAAGCAAATAACTTGCTACGCCGAATTTGTCCAAGCCCATCAATCGTGCGGAGAGGCTCGGCGCAATTTCGCCCGGAATGCCTGCTTGATGCAAGCCTACAACGCCCTGTTCCTCTTCGCCGGTGCGCACGAGGATAATGCTTGTTGTTCCCACGCCGCGATTGGTCAGGTATTGCCCTTCGATTTCCACTTTGTCGCTCGGAATGATGGGTACGCCGCGCCAAGTGATGACAGGAACGCCAAACACATTGGTCGTAACGGGCGGTACGCCACGCCATGTACATTCGCGCTCGAAAGCGGCGATAGCACGCGGGTTTGCCAAGAAAAACGCGGGTTTTTTCCATACCAGCGACAGCAGTTCATCAAGGTCGTCAGGCGTGGGCGCACCGTAGCGCGGACTGATGCGGTAACCCGGCTCTACGCTTGCCAGCAAACCGAAATTTTTGTTGTTTATCAGTTCCCACTCTTGGCGTTCTTTCACGCTTTCGATGCTCAGGCGCATCTGTTGTTCGAGTTGGTTGTAGGGATTGTTGTACAAATCCGTTACGCGGGTATGTACGCGCACCACCGTTTGCAGCGTGTTGAGCGGATATTCGCGCGGTTCTTCTTCGTAGTCGATGTAAGTTTCGGGGATAACGTTGTCTTCCTCGTGTCCCGAGGCGAGGTCGATGTGCTTTTCGCCGTGCGCATTCACGGTAGCGCGGAGGCGGAGGTGTTCATCAACGGCTTTTTGGAACTGCTCGCGGAAGTTCGGAATTGCCTTGATGATTTCTTCCAACTCATTGCTGTTCAGCGTAAAGAATACGGCGGGCGTGATTGCCTTAACCGTAACGGAAGAGGGTTTGTCGGACAGCAAATCCGCCTCACCGAAATATTCGCCTTCGCTGAGAATAGCGATGCGGAGGTCTTCGCCGTGCGTGCCTTTGCTCGAAATTTCCACCTGTCCCTGTGCCACGATGAAGAATTTTTGCGCGTCTTTGCTTTCTTCAATCAGGTTTTTGCCGAGTTCGATGTTTTCCACCTGAAACTTTTTCGCGAGGCGATTGACAATTTCCACGTCAATATGCGCAAAAAGCGGGATACGGCGGAAACTTTCGATGTTGAACGAAGGAACGCCATCGTAGAATTTCACATCAATGCGTTCGGCTTTTTTCAACTCTACTTTGGTGCGGTTCACGCGGTAAGTACCCGAATCGACCTGCACCCAAGGCAGCAGTTTCAATAATAAACGCGGGGAAATTGACCCCATCTGCGGGGCGGTTTTGGTGGTGGTTGCCAACTGTTTGGCGGTTGCAGTGGTGATACTGCGCTGTAAATCGTTTTGTGCCATAATTTTTCTCTTTTAAATTTATTATTTTGTTTGAATTTTTATCCATTCGGTAATTTCGTTCAAAGCGACAGGCGAAAAAGTTTGCTCTATCGTTGCGTATTCAGTCGGCAAACCGGTTTCAGCTTCTTGAAACAAATGATTTAAGCCCGGCAATTCTTTTATCGTAACTTTTTTATTGCCGCCTTTTTGCAATGCGGATTTTATTGCCTCTAAATTTATTTTTGCCGGAACCTGTAAATCTTTATCGCCATTGATTGCCAAAACAGGGCATTTTACTTTTTCCAATGCCGGCGCGGGATTGTATTTGATGAAATACTGCATCCAAGGAGTGTAAATCCGACTTACCGCCATATTGACCAAATCATTTTCGGTCACACCTTCCGGTATCCCTGCTCGCGGAATATCTTGAGCTACTTGCTTAAAATAGGTAATTAAGTCTTTTTGCAGTTCCACTTGTTGGGTGGACTGAATGATAATTTCAAATGCTCCTTGATTGACCTTTTGGGCTTTTTGCCAATCTGCTTCGTCTAATCCGGATGCTTTGGCTATCAATTCCTGCTGTAGCAAAAGAAGTTGCTCGCCTGGAATGCCTACACCTGCCAACAAGACTATAAATGCCACCTCTTTGGAACGCGCGGCAACCATGGGGGCTATCATTCCACCCTCGCTATGCCCGACTAATCCGATTTTTTTTTGGTAAACTTCTTTCCGCGTTTGCAGATATTTCACGGCTGATTCCACATCTTTTGAAAAATCGAGACTTGTTGCTATCTGAAAATTACCGGTCGATTTAGCCGTTCCTCTGTCGTCGAAACGCAACACGGCAATGCCATTCTTCGTCAGATAATCCGCCAAAACAAGGAAGGGTTTATGCCCCATCAGTTCCTCATCCCGGTTTTGTGCTCCGCTACCACTAATTAAAACAACTGCGGGAAATGTACCGTTTGTTCTGGGATAAGTGAATGTTCCCGCTAATGTCACGCCGTCCATTGGGTTGTCAAAAACAACTTCTTCTTCGTTGTAGGGATAGGGTTTCACCGGCTCTTGCGGACGGATAAGCGGCTCTTTTTCAATCGTTGCTCGCGATAAATTCAGCGGAAAAGATTGTCCCATTTGCTTGAAAGTACCTGTAATAATCGTGTCATTTTCCAAAGTGCCCTCATATCCGGCTCCGATACTTGCTACAGCAATTTTTAATACCAAATTTTCAAAATTCGCAGAAGTTGTCGGAATGTCTTTTGCGCCTTGGTCAGGACTATCCAACGTAGCACTATATCCGGTATCGGTTTTCGTGATATGAAACACCAAACGCAATTGCATTCCCTGTACTTTCAAAACGCCATTCCATTGTCCTGTAATATCTTGTGCTAATACTATTACAGATAGTAAACATGCCAAAAGTGTTGCTGCTGTTTTTTTCAAATTATTTCTATTTCAATTTGTTTTACAATTCCATTTTTTATTTCAAACGCCTTTATCACAGGCTTTTCTCTATCCTGCAAAGAAAGAATGAGATAAAGTATATTCGGGTCATAGGCAAGCCGAATATCTTCCTCTGAGGGGCGCGAGGGCGTTTCGGGGTGGCTGTGGTAGTTGGCAATAATTTGCCTGCCTGCCGCTCGCGCCTCACGAAGCACGGCAAACTGCTCTTTCGGGTCAAACGAAAAATGTTCGTTGCTTTGGTCAATGTTCGTCAGCGGATATTGCCGGAACACCTCATCGCCCGCGCCCACCAGTAGCCCGCACGCCTCATTCGGCAACTCTGCACGCGCCTGCGCAATGATGCCGTCAATGATATGTTGCGGTATGCGTATCATTTTTGAATTTCTACATTATATACGCCTTTAGTTTCTGTTTCCGTAACAGAAAGCACATTGAAGCCCTGCTCTCTTGCCGAGCGCGGAACGTTTTCGAGCGGCTCGCCTTCAAGCAATTTTACCTGCAATACATCGCCCTTTTGCAGTTTGTTCAGTTCGATTTTCGTTTTTACAAAAGTCATCGGGCAATGGTCTTTTGTTACGTCCAAATTGTAAGTTGCCATAATGTTTATGATTTTTAGTCTATTATTATTTGATGATAAACTGTTGCTTTTAACGGTTGATGTTGAATATCAAGATTCATAAATTTTGTTTCGCCGCCATTCAGTTGAAAAGTTACATATATTTCGCTCATAGGCGGGTTTGTAAAAATACACTCAAAACAAACAAGTTTTGCCTCTGCCACGCAACTTTTTTCTTTCAAAGCATTGGTTAATTTAACCAATTTGATAGAATCAGTTAAATTATTGTCCAACGAATTTAGATAATCATTGATAATAGGAATTGTGCCATCAACGCTTTCATTGCTTACATAAGAACAAAAATCATTGCTGATTTTCTGTTCTTTATCGTGTTCTTCGCAAGACAATAAAGCAATGCTTAACAATAAAACAACAATAATGATTGATGTTTTTTTCATAATGCTGCTATTCTTAAATAAACAACGTCTGTCCGCCTTCGGATAATTTCAAAAACGATGCCACGCCCAAAACGTCTTTGACTTCCGGAATAAAATCTTCTTTTTTCAATCCGAGTATGTGCATGGCCATTTCGCAAGCATAAAAATTAATGCCCAGAACTTTGGCTGCTTCCACCAATTCTTCCAAAGTGGCCACATTATTTTTCCGCATCAAATACCGGAAAATTTTCGGACCTATGCCACAAAAGTTAAATCGGGTGGTGGGAGATGCTTTCAATCCGCCCATCATAACGCCGAATACTTTGGTCAACCAATTGGACCCGAGTGGAGAGCGACCTTGTTTGATTTTGAGCGCGTCTAATCCCCAGAAGGTGAAAAAGATATTTACTTCATATCCGACCGCTGCCGCACCGGTTGCCAGCGTGAAAACGGCTGTCAGTTTATCAAAATCGCCACTAAATGCGATGATGGAAAGTTTTTTTGTAGTCATATTATTTTAATATTGTTATTTTTTACTTTTAAACTCGCATGCTGCTTGTTCGTAATCCACTAATTCCGTAACAGTGGGATTTGCACCGCACACCGGACATTTCTCGGAACGGCGTATATTGATCGTGCGGAAATTCATCGTTTTTGCATTGAAAGACAACAGCCGGTTTGTCAATAAATCGCCTACGCCTGTCAGATATTTCAGCGTTTCGGCTGCTTGAATGGTGCCGAGCATTCCCGCAATAGCCCCAAGTACGCCCGCTTGCGAACAAGTCGGCACAGCATTTGGTGGGGGCGGTGCGTTGAACAGGCAACGATAGCAAGCATTGCCGGGCGTATGCGTAAAAGTTTGTCCGTCAAAGCGCAGAATACCGCCGTGCGAAAACGGTTTGCCCGCCATCACGCAAGCATCGTTTATCAGAAATTTCACAGGAAAATTGTCCGTGCCATCAACGATAAAATCGTAATCTTTAATAATTTCCAAAGCGTTTTCGGAAGTGAAAAGCGTTTGGTAAGTAATCACTTTCACATCAGGGTTGAGCAAATTGATTTTCTCTTTGGCGGACAGCACTTTGGGCTTATCCACATCAGGCGTAAAGTGGATAATCTGCCGTTGCAGGTTGCTCAAATCCACCACATCGCCGTCAATAATGCCGATGGTGCCGACACCCGCCGCCGCCAAATACAGCGCAACCGGCGCACCCAAACCGCCCGCACCAATAACCAGCACTTTGCCGTTACTGATGCGCTCTTGTCCTTCTACGCCTACATCTTGCAAAAGAATGTGGCGGCTGTATCTGAGTATTTGTTCTTCTGTAAAATCCACAACTAAAAATTCGTAATTTGTAATTTGTAATTCGTAATTTTTTGTCCGCCTCCCATAAAATACAGAAAATCAATCTCATCGCCATCTTTTACTTTGGTCGTTTCGTAATTTTCTTTATACACAAATTCGCCGTTCAACTGAACGGAAACCATATCGGGCTGCGAAACATTGTTTTGTACGAGCAATTCGGCTACGGTAAGATTTTCCGCTACCTTTTGCGTTTCGCCGTTTATTTTTATTATTGCCATAATTTAATCAAAATTATAAAGTGGTGTTGATAAATATCTTTCTCCTGTATCGGGCAAAATGGCGACAATCGTTTTACCCTTGTTTTCCACGCGTTTAGCAATCTGAATAGCAGCAAAGGCGGCCGCGCCCGATGACACGCCGACCAAAAGTCCTTCGGTGCGAGCGAGTTGACGACTTGTTTCAAATGCCTCTTCGTTTTTCACTTTGAAAATCTCATCAACGATTTTCGGGTTAAACACTTTGGGTATAAAGCCCGCGCCGATGCCCTGAATTTTGTGCGGTCCCGGTTTGCCGCCGCTCAAAACAGGCGAGTCAAACGGCTCAACAGCAATGACTTTAATATTGGGATTGTACTTTTTCAGCACTTCGCCCGCGCCGGTAATGGTGCCGCCGGTGCCGACTGCCGAAATGAAAATATCGACTTTTCCGTCAGTGTCGCGCCAAATTTCTTCGGCGGTGCTGCTGCGGTGGGCTTGTGGATTTGCCGGATTTTGAAACTGCTGCGGTATAAACGAATCCGGATATTGCTTTTGAAGTTCTTCCGCCTTGCGAATAGCACCGCTCATACCCTCAAAACCGGGCGTGAGAACGACTTCCGCACCCAAAGCTTGTAAGAGGCTGCGCCGTTCCACACTCATTGTGTCGGGCATGGCAAGAATCAGTTTATAACCTTTTGCCGCCGCTACGAAAGCGAGTGCAAGACCGGTATTTCCGCTCGTCGGCTCAATAATAATTGTGCGCGGCGTAAGAAGCCCGCGTTCTTCGGCGTCTTCAACCAAAGCCAGACCAATCCTGTCCTTCACGCTACGTGCGGGATTCAGGTATTCGAGTTTGACAATGACTTTTGCCCTCAACCGGTTGATTTTCTCTATCTTATTCAATTCGAGCAGGGGCGTGTTGCCGATTAGTTCCGTCAGTTTTTTTGCTATTTTAGCCATAACTTTGTAAGAAGTTTTAAAATGTAAAGTTAAAAATAAAATAATTAATATACAATACCTGATTGATGGTATTTTTCTTCCTGTGAGGTAAATTCAAAAATTATATGTAATTTTGTGTCGTTGTATTTGTAATATATATGAACTACATAGAAACGCAACTTCCGGGTGTATGGATTTTAGAGCCTCGCGTATTTACGGACGACCGGGGTTATTTTATGGAAACCTATCGAAAAGAAGATTTCGACAAACATATTGGTGAAATTTCTTTTGTTCAGGATAATGAGTCAAAATCGTCTTATGGTGTTTTGCGTGGCCTACATTTTCAGAAAGGCGAATTTGCACAGGCCAAACTCATCCGGGTGATCAGTGGCACAGTATTAGATGTAGCAGTAGATATTCGCAAGGATTCGCCGAATTTCGGGAAACACATTGCGGTCGAATTATCGGGCGAAAACAAGCGGCAACTGTTTATCCCTCGCGGATTTGCGCATGGATTTTTAGTGTTGAGTCCCAACGTTGTTTTTGATTATAAAGTAGATAACGTGTATGCTCCGCAGGCCGAAGACGCGATTGTGTATAACGATCCGGATATTAATATTCAGTGGCCGATACCTTCCGAAGAGATTGTATTGTCCGAAAAAGATAAAAATGCGTCATCATTGAAAGAACTATATATATGAAAGGAATTATTTTAGCAGGTGGAAGCGCGACGAGACTTTTCCCTTTGTCGAAAGCCATTTCAAAGCAAATTATGCCGGTTTATGACAAGCCGATGATTTATTATCCGCTTTCTACGCTGATGCTGGCGGGAATACGCGAAGTGCTGGTGATTTCCACGCCGCGCGACTTGCCGATGTTTCAACAGTTGTTAGGCGCAGGCGAAACGCTGGGAATGAAGTTTGAATATATCATTCAGGAAGTGCCGAATGGCTTGGCGCAAGCATTTGTGCTGGGCGAAAAATTTATCAACGGCGAGCCGGCTTGCCTGATTTTGGGTGATAATATTTTCTACGGTCAGGGCTTCAGTAAATTACTTCAGCAGGCGCAGGCGATTGAAAAAGGTGCGTGCGTTTTCGGTTATTACGTGAAAGACCCGCGTGCGTATGGTGTGGTCGATTTTGACGAGACCGGCCAAGTGATTTCTATCGAAGAAAAACCGGCGAAGCCGAAATCCAATTATGCGGTTCCGGGATTGTATTTTTATGATAAAACAGTGGTGGAACGTGCCAAAGCATTGAAGCCGTCGGCGCGGGGCGAATACGAAATCACCGACTTAAACCGCACCTATCTGGAAGACGGTTTATTAAAAGTAGAATTGTTCGGCAGAGGTTTTGCCTGGTTAGATACCGGCAATTGCGACAGCCTCTCGGAAGCGTCTAACTTTGTGGAAACCATTCAAAAACGGCAAGGATTTTATGTTTCCTGTATCGAAGAAATCGCTTGGCGCAAAGGTTGGATCGATGACGCACAATTGGAAAAATTGGGCAAATCGTTAGAAAAAACCGAATACGGCCAATATATATTATCACTAACTGAAAATTAATTCTCAATTCTCAACTCTCAATTTATATGAAGTATTATTTAGTAACCGGCGGGGCAGGTTTTATCGGCGCGAATTTCGTAAAACATTTGTTAAACACAAATCCCGAAGCGAAAATCATTGTTTTGGACGATTTGACTTATGCCGGAAATCTGGGCACGCTGAAAGACGATTTGAAAAATCCGAATTGTATTTTTGTCAAAGGCGACATTCGCGACAACGAAGTGGTTAATCAACTGTTTACGGATTATCCGATTGATTATGTAGTGAATTTTGCAGCTGAAAGCCATGTCGATAGAAGCATCGAAAATCCACAGTTATTTTTGCAAACCAATATTTTGGGAACACAAAACCTGTTGGACAACGCCCGCAAGCATTGGACAATCGGAAAGGACGAAAACGGCTATCCGATTTACCGTGAGGGAGTGAAATACTTGCAGGTTTCGACCGATGAAGTATATGGAAGTTTGGGCGAAACCGGCTATTTTACGGAGAAAACGCCGCTTGACCCGCGCAGTCCGTATTCCGCTTCCAAAACCGGTGCGGATTTGATTGTGGTCGCTTATTCGGAAACTTATAAATTACCGATAAACATCACTCGTTGTTCCAATAATTATGGTCCGTATCATTTTCCGGAAAAACTGATACCACTGATTATCAAGAATATTTTGGAGGGTAAAAAACTACCGGTGTATGGCGACGGCTCGAATGTGCGTGATTGGTTGTATGTGGAAGACCATTGCAAAGCAATCGACGCCGTGTTGCACAAAGGCAAAACCGGCGAAGTGTATAACGTGGGCGGACACAACGAAAAGAAAAACATCGATATTGTGAAATTGACCATTAGCACTATCCGGCAGTTAATGGAAGAAAATCCGGCTTATCGGAAAGCGTTGAAAAAAACAGTTTGTCATTGTGGGCTTGATCCGCAATCTCCCGACTATTCGCTGGACTGGATAAGCGACGATTTAATTACTTTCGTGAAAGACCGCTTGGGACATGATCAGCGTTATGCTATCGACCCGACAAAAATCACGAATGCTTTGGGCTGGTATCCTGAAACCAAATTTGAGGACGGTATCGTGAAGACTATTCGCTGGTATCTTGAAAATCAGGATTGGGTGGAAGAAGTAACTTCGGGCGATTACCAGAAATATTATCAGGCGATGTACGAAAATCGATAAA
Organism: Bacteroidia bacterium; assembly: GCA_025996895.1. GTDB lineage: Bacteria > Bacteroidota > Bacteroidia > Bacteroidales > Azobacteroidaceae > Azobacteroides. Next base: position 29,895 of record BNTW01000002.1, read on the forward strand.
AGATTTTATGGAAAAGAACGCAAAAATTTATATAGCCGGACACAAAGGCTTGGTAGGCTCGGCAATCCTGAAAAATTTGCAGGCGAAAGGTTATACAAATTTTGTTCTGAGGACTTCTTCCGAATTGGATTTGAGAAATCAGCAGGCGGTTTTTGAATTTTTCGAGCGCGAAAAATCCGATTATGTCTTTTTGGCAGCTGCCAAGGTGGGTGGAATTGTAGCGAATAACACCTATCGCGGACAATTTATATATGAAAATTTGCAGATACAAAACAATGTCATTCATGCGGCATATAAAAATGGCGTGAAAAAACTGCTGTTTCTCGGTTCGACCTGCATTTATCCGCGCGAAGCTCCCCAACCGATGCCCGAAGATTGCTTGCTGACTTCTCCGCTGGAATACACCAACGAGCCGTATGCGATTGCCAAAATTGCGGGAATTAAATTGTGCGAAAGCTATAATTTGCAATACGGAACAAATTTTATTGCGGTCATGCCGACCAATTTGTACGGCCCGAACGATAATTTTGATTTGGAGAAATCGCATGTTTTGCCGGCTTTATTGAGAAAAGTGCATTTGGCAAAGGCGTTAGCGAACGGCGATTGGGATACCATTCGCAACGATTTAAACCGTCTGCCGGTTGAAAACATTTCAGGTAAAAATTCGGAACAGGAAATGACGGAAATGCTGAAAAAACACGGTATCGAAAAACAGCGTGTGGAAATCTGGGGAACAGGAAATCCGATGCGTGAGTTTCTGTGGAGTGAAGAAATGGCAGACGCCTGCGTCTTTGTCATGGAAAAGGTCAGTTTTGCAGACTTGAAACCCGAAGGCAAAGAAATTCGTAACACGCATATTAATATAGGTACAGGAAAAGAAGTTTCCATTCGCAGATTGGCGGAAATCATCGCTAACACCGTTGGCTACGAAGGCGAATTTTATTTTAACACCGACAAACCCGATGGCACGATGCTAAAACTGACCGACCCTTCCAAGCTACACCGTTTGGGCTGGCAGCACAAGATTGAAATAGAAGAAGGAATAAAAAAACTCTATATTTGGTACACGGTACACGGTGCAGGGTACACGAAAGGGAAACATTAAAAATCGTGCACCGTGTACCTTGTACCGTGCACCTAAAAGAAATAGACATGGGAAAAACAGCGTTAATTACCGGTATCACCGGACAGGATGGAGCCTATTTATCCGAATATCTGATAAAAAAGGGATATACCGTGCATGGTATCAAACGGCGGGCGTCGTCGTTCAACACGGACAGAATTGACCATTTGTATCAAGATCCGCATTTGGACAATCGTAATCTGATCTTGCACTATGGCGATATGACCGACTCCATGAATTTGACGCGTATTATCGGCGAGACACAGCCCGACGAAATCTATAATCTGGCAGCGCAGAGCCACGTAAAAGTAAGTTTCGATACGCCCGAATATACGGCCAATGTAGATGGTTTAGGAACATTGCGCATTTTGGAAGCTGTCCGTTTGTTGGGTTTAACGCCTAAAACACGGATTTACCAAGCTTCGACTTCTGAGCTCTACGGCTTGGTACAGGAAGTTCCACAAAAGGAAACGACACCGTTTTATCCGCGTAGTCCGTACGCAGCGGCAAAATTATATGCTTATTGGATTACGGTCAATTACCGCGAAGCCTACAATATGTTTGCCTGCAACGGTATTTTGTTCAATCATGAATCGCCGTTACGGGGCGAAACTTTCGTTACACGGAAAGTTACCCGTGCCATTTCGCGCATTGCGTTGGGTATTCAATCGGACGTATATATGGGAAATCTTTCGAGCAAACGCGATTGGGGACACGCTAAAGACTACATCAAAGCGATGTACCTGATTTTGCAACAAGAACAACCCGACGATTATGTGATTGCGACCGGCGTAACAACCACCATTCGCGATTTTATCAGCAAAGCATTCAAAGAAATTGGTATCGAAGTGGCATTTCAAGGCGAAGGTGCGCACGAAACCGGACAAATTGTCGGAATAGATGCCGAGATTTTTGTTCAAAAAATAGGCGAGCCTTATTTGGAGTCCATTGTGAAAAGAATCGGCGAAGAAGTGGTAAAAGTTGATCCGAAATATTTCCGGCCGACCGAAGTGGAATTGTTGATCGGTGATGCAACGAAAGCGCGCACAAAGTTGTCGTGGGAGCCAAAATACACGTTAGACACGTTGATTGAAGACATGATGTCGAACGATGTAAAAGAAATGAAGAAAGAAGCCTATTTGAAAGACGGCGGTTACCGGATTTTAAATTATTTTGAGTAACAGCAAACCGGCATTTTTTATTTAAAAAATGTAATCTATATTTATTTTTGAAAAGTGGCATAATGTTTGCTTTACAACAATAAAGAAGCTAAATAGTAAGGATGCGAACGAATCAGGATTAGTTAAATAATTTAAACAATTATGATTCGTATGAAGAGAAAGTTAGGTCAAGTGTTAGTGTCGGTAATAAATAAATTACGGTCGATTTCGTATTTGCCTGCGTGGGCGGTATTCATAATTGATATATTCCTTTCGGGTTTTGCTTTTACTATTTCATATTTGATTTGTTATCAAATGGGAAACCATATCGTGTTGACCGTTCCTTTTTTGTTGAAATTACTGCTGAATACGGTCATTATTGCGTTTTTCTTTCTGCTGTTCCGTTCCTACAGGGGAGTTCTCCGTTATTTCAGCATTACAGACGGCCGGTCGATTTTCATGTCGGTTCTTTCAACTGCGGTAACGATGGTGGTTTTGAATTTTTTCACTCAACATTTATTACAGTATACTATTCTTGTTTATTTCGGATTTGTTATTAATTTTGGCTTAACGCTTTTGTTCCTGTATCTTTTCCGGACAATGATACAAGTAATTTATCATTTGCTGGGCAACGGCTCGCCTCCCGCTAACCGGAAAATCCCCATTCTTATTTTTGATATTTCGTCTACTATGATTTCAACGGCGGAAATGCTGAAAAAGAGTTCTACTCATTACATTCCTGTCGGATTTATTTCTTCCGATAAGAAAGCCGTAGATAAATTGATTTTAGGGCTTCCGGTTTTTTCGATGAGCGATAAGGACAGTGTGTTGATTAAGAATAAATTGGTGCAGGCTCTATTGATTAATCCGGCCGAACAAGACATTCACGAAAAAGAAACGATTGCCGGATATTGTGAAAAAAACCGGTTGAAAATATTGTCTATTCCGGCTGTTTCGGATTATCAAAAACGGCCGAGTATTGATAAAATCCGGAATATACAGATTGAAGATTTATTGGGACGGACTCCGATTTCCATTGCGATAGAAGAAATCGGCGAAAATTTAAGGAATAAATGCGTAATGGTAACCGGTGCAGCCGGCTCCATTGGGAGCGAAATTGTTCATCAAATCGCTTGTTTCCAGCCGGGATTGGTGCTTTTGTGCGATATTGCGGAAACTCCCTTGCATGCGCTTCAGTTGGAAATTCAGGAAAAATTTCCGGAGTTGCATTATATGCCTTTGCTTTGTGATGTTCGCAACCGTGCGCGCATGGAACAGATTTTTAAAGTATTCCGTCCTTCACATGTTTATCATGCAGCCGCCTACAAGCATGTTCCGTTAATGGAAAGTCACCCGTGCGAATCCATTCATACGAATGTAAGCGGAACGAAAAACATTGCCGATTTGTCTGTCAAATACCGGGCGGAAGTATTGGTTATGATTTCTACGGATAAAGCCGTCAATCCGACCAACGTCATGGGTGCATCCAAACGAATTGCCGAAATTTATGTGCAATCGTTGTATAAATATTTGAAAGCGAACGAAGAAAAATATAAAAATCCGATACGGATTATAACTACACGCTTCGGAAATGTACTTGGCTCAAACGGCTCGGTCATTCCGTTGTTTAAGGAACAAATCGAAAAAGGCGGGCCGGTTACGGTTACTCACCCTGACATTATCCGCTATTTCATGACTATTCCTGAAGCTTGCCGGCTGGTTTTGGAAGCAGCCAATATGGGCAAAGGGGGTGAAATTTTTGTCTTTGATATGGGGGAACCGGTGAAAATTGTCGATTTGGCGGAAAAGATGATTCGTTTGTCCGGATTGAAACCCTATGAGGATATTCCGATTGTATTTACCGGTTTGCGTCCCGGTGAAAAATTATATGAAGAATTGCTTGCCGACGAAGAAATTACGCAGAAAACATATAATAAAAATATTATGATAGGAACAGTACGCGATGATTATGAATATGAAGAACTAAAATCTCGGTTGGCAGAACTTTGTGAAGCCGCTGTGAATCATGTAGATAAAGAAGTGGTCAGAATAATGAAAGAAATTATTCCCGAATATATCAGTGCAAATTCCATTTATGAACTTTTGGACGAAGAGGTGTTTGCAAATTAAATACGAAATTTTACCTTTGTATAAAAATAAATAAATAAGTAATGCCCTTTCAATCCAAATTTGTCGACGCGCTTTGTTCTAAATTAGAGAATATTCCCTATTTGCCCAAATGGTTTGTTTTCGGAATGGATTTGGTGGGTGTATCTATTTCTTTTACAATTTCTTATCTGGTTTGTTTTCATTTGATTGAAGCTCCTTACCTGTGGGACGCATTCCTGATGAAATTATTGTTTTGCTTAATCATAACCGGCAGTTTCTTTTCTCTTTGGCGGACGCATGTCGGCATTATCCGCTATTCGAGTTTTAGAGATGCCTTGCGTGTTTTTGTCGCTTTGGTTTGTGCGAATATAACCCTTTACGGAGTCAATATACTCCTGCAAAAGTACTACGGACATATTATTATGCCTGGTATCGGATTTTTTATTAATTTTTTGCTGAGTTTTTCGTTTATCTTTTTCTGCAAAATGGTTGTCCGGATTGTATTCGATTATGTGAAGATAAAAGGGTCGGGACCAGTTAAAAATGTTCCGGTATTGATTTATGGTGTCAATCCGATGTTGGTGGAATTGGCCCGTATGGTCAATCATTCCGAACAAATAAAGTACCGTCCGATTGGTTTTATTGCGCCGAAAAACATGACTGCCGGTAAGCGGGCTTTCAATCTTCCGGTATATCATATTAATAAAGCATTCACTCATAAAAAAGTCATATCCGAATTTAAGGCGGTGGTAATCGACCCTAAAGAAATTGACAGAGAACAAAAGCAGCGGCTTTACGGATTATGCCTGAAATACAAGAAAGATTTGTTGTCTGTGCCTTCGATGGACGACTGGACAGGAAATACACAATTCAAAAATCTGAAGAAAGTGCGAATTGAAGACCTGTTGCAGCGTGTTCCGATTGAAATTGATACCGGCTCTATCGGCCGGAATTTGGAAGGTAAAACAGTGTTGATTACCGGTGCGGCCGGCTCTATTGGAAGTGAAATTGTGCGCCAGGTAAGCCATTTCAATATAGGGCTGCTTTTGATTTGTGATGTTGCCGAAAGTCCTCTCCATGAAATTCGTATGGAGATAAACGACAAATATCCGCAAATTAATTATAAAATATTGATAGTCAATGTGCGGGATTACGAACTAATGAAAAAAGTTTTTGAAAAGTATCGTCCGAATATTATTTATCATGCTGCTGCTTATAAACACGTTCCATTGATGGAAGAACATCCGTGCGAAGCCATTTTGACCAATGTGCTGGGAAGTAAAAATATGGCCGATTTGGCAATGGAATATAAAGCAGAAGCCTTTGTGATGATTTCGACCGACAAAGCGGTTAATCCGAGCAATATTATGGGTGCTTCCAAGCGAATTGCCGAAATTTACGGACAATCGCTTTTCCGGAAAGTAAAAAATGAAAAAAGCGATACGGCTACTCGTTTCATCATTACGCGCTTCGGCAACGTGCTTGGCTCTAACGGCTCGGTCATTCCGCGTTTCGAGCAACAAATCAGTCGCGGCGGACCGATTACAGTTACGCATCCGGAAATTATCCGTTATTTTATGACCATTCGGGAAGCTTGCCGTCTGGTGTTGGACGCAGGAAATTTCGGGAAAGGCGGTGAAGTTTTTGTTTTCGACATGGGCGAACCGGTAAAAATCAAGGATATGGCGGAAGAAATGATTCGGCTGTCAGGTTTCGTGCCGTACAAAGACATCGATATTATTTATACAGGTTTGCGTCCGGGCGAAAAATTGTATGAAGAATTGTTGTATGACAAAGAAACAGTGAAACCGACGCACAATAGAAAAATCATGATCGGCTCGGTGCGCGAACACGATTACGATGAAGTCAATAAGGCCGTTTCTCAATTATTGGCCGAAGCCGCCGCCTACCATTCGCGCGAAGTGGTGAAACTCATGAAAACGATTGTCCCGGAATTTAAAAGTCTCAATTCGGAATATGCCGAATTGGACAAATTACCCAATTGTCATTGATATATTCAAAAGTTTTGAATTGTTCTCTTTCCCAGAAGGGTATTTTTAGGGAGATTGCGGGTCAAGTCCGCAATGACAAAGAACTACTCCGAGTATTGTTTCAATATTTCTTCAAGTACGCCGACATAATAAAACGGTACATTGAGCAGCCGAAACTTTTTGCCTTTTTGCGTTGTAACTTCATCAACAGAAAACGGTTGCGACCAAACTCTTACGGCAATGTCGTGTGGCACTTCGTCCATAAACAAATGCAATGATTTAAGGTGTGCGTTGTGTCCCGATTTTACTTCAATGGGGATAACTTTGCCGTCGAATTGCAAAACAAAATCTATTTCTGCCTGTGAAGTGTGTTTTTCGCGCACCCAAAAATTCCGCTGATTGGAAACACGACTATCCAATGCCAGCAGTTCCTGTGCCACAACCTGTTCGGCAATTTTTCCGCGATAAGCGTCAAGAATATCTTTTGAGCCAAATACTTCTTGTTGCAATTTTGCCGCATAATTGACCAAACCGCAATCGAGCCAAAGCAGTTTTGGCGAGCGTTTCAGGTCTTGCGTTACCGGTACGAGAAAATCGGTGGTCGGGTAGCAAAGTTCCAACACAAAGGTTTTTTCCAAAGTGCGAAACGCCTCGCCCATTTCTCTCGCTTTGTAGGAAGATTCGGCAAAACCTCCCAGCGTAATGCGTTGTGCAGCAAACTTCCAACCCGCTTTCAAAATATAACGAATGGTTTGGCTCATTGTGTTGTTTTCGGCGTATTTTTCCACATCATCGCGATAACTTGTGAGCAAACTTTCATAAATCTTGTTCAAACCGACAAAATCCTTTTTTTCTGCATAATCGGCAACCACTTCGGGCATTCCGCCAATGAGCGTGAAAGTGTTAAATAAGTTCATCGTTCTGTCGTGCAACGCTTCGGGTATTCGCCTGTCAATCAATGCTTCTTCAAGCATTTTTTCATCAATAGCCCGCAAAAATTCATTGAAAGTACAGGGGCAAACTGCCAGATATTCCACACGCCCGACAGGAAACGATATGTTTTTACTCAACATCGTTTCCAGCAACGAGCCGGCGGCAATCACATACAAATCAGGCAGTTTTTCCTCATAAAAATAGCGCAGTTTTGTAATTGCCGTTTTTGAATTTTGAATTTCGTCAATAAACAAAAGCGTTTTACCCGCCTGCTTTTTTTGTTTACAAAACATAAAAATTTCGGCCAGAAGGTCGGGAATTTCCTGCTCCTTTTCAAAAAGAGCCATTGCTTTCGGTTTTTTTTCAAAATTCAGGTAGAGATAATTCTCAAACCGTTCGGCAAAACTTTCCACAAGAGTAGTTTTGCCAACCTGACGAGAGCCCCTTAATATCAACGGTTTGCGTTTTTTATTCGCCGCCCATTGTTCCAATTCTTTAATAACATTTCTTTCAAACATAGCTCTGAATTTTTCTGCAAAGATAATAACTTTGTATTAAAGTTAGGGTAAAAATCAGAAGAAAATATATCAAAATTAGGGTAAAACTTGCTTGATTTTGTATCAAAATTAGGGCAAATTCCTTTTTATCCCACAATCCAATATTTCAAAGACCGCTTTTGACGCCTGAGTCCACCTTTATTATCCGATGAAATACAGGGTGCCGAAATAAGTTCTAAATATCTCGCGAAAATTTATTTTTTCACAATCTTGCTGACCGCTACTCCACTACTGCTACGGATATTTTCTCATTGAAATTGTTTTCTGAAAGCAGCAAAGTGCCTGATAATGTGCAGATTTCAACTTTCTGTATCTGCCAATCGGATTTTATGAAAAGTTCTTCTTTGGTGGGATTGGGATAGATTTGCACTGCGCTTGCTTTGGGGCATTGATGGCGTTTGCACCGCTTTGACAGTCTTCGAGCGCAGCGATTTAGCTGTTCAGGCTTGCTATCTGCGTTTGCAGGCTGCCGATTTACAAACTTGGTTTCTTCAACCTGTTGGGTGCAGGTGGTGTGTCATTTTCTTTGTTCTTTAATACAGCATTCCAAACAACCAAAGCGGGATTTTGTTTTTATGTCCTATTTCAATATCGTCGGCTACAACAAAATTGCTCGGAATATCTTTTATTTGGTCAAAAGTTTTTCTCTTTCCGCCGACTTCAAAAGTGTAGTTATCCACCATAAAATCCCCTTGCGGTGCAAGTATAACATCGGCAACGGCACTTAACTGATTAACAAAAAATGTTTCCCTTGCACTGCCAATGTTTGCATTTTCGCCGTACAAATAGGTCAAATTAGTGTTGTTAAGCAATACTTTGTCGGGCTTAGTCAGGTCGCCAATCGTTTTGTTTTTGTAGGAAACCAAATTCAACAATTTTGCATTTGCCAACAAGGATAAATACTTAACCGTATTGTTTCTGTTGCTGTCTATTGCATTGCTTAAATCGGTAATATTCGGTGTATAAGGTACTAATGTTGAGAGAATTGCCAATAATTTTTTTAACTTGTGCCGCGATTCAAACTCGATATTTTCAATGGCGGGAACATCAATATCAATAACATTATTTACGGCTTCCTGCAATTTTTGCTCGTATTTTCTCAATCCCTCTTTATAGAACAGATAATAGCCGTTTTTCAGATATTTTTTGAATAAAGGCATTATTTTCAGATTTTCCGTAATCTGAAAAGCGATATTTTGATGATTTTCAACAATTTCATTAAGGGAAAACACCGGAAAATCGCCCACTTTTTCAAATTTTAAAAATTCCCTGAAAGACAAACCTTCCAAATTTTCATAAACAACCCTTCTTGATAAATCTGCCGTTGATTTGTAGATCTGCAAAAGCGAAGAACCGGTAAATACAATTTTCAGTTTCGGAAAACTGTCGTAAATATTTTTAATTTCGGTTGTCCAATTCGGATAGTGGTGAATCTCGTCTAAAAACAAATGCGTTCCGCCGTTCAGATAAAACTCGTCCGCCAATTCAAAAATTGTGTGGTTGGCAAACCACGTATTGTCCAAACTCGCAAAAAGCGCATCATTTTTATTGGCAAAAGTTGTCTTTATGTGCTGCAAAAGCATTGTCGTTTTCCCAACGCCTTTTGCGCCGATAATAGCAATACAACGCTCGTTCCAATCAATATTCGAATAGAGATAACGAAAGTTTTTTGCCTCTGTTTCCTGCAATAAGCGCAGATAAATTTTTACTAAACTGTCCATAAAAATATTTTTCTGCAAAGATACAAAGTGTTTTTTATAAATAGCAAAAAATAATTAAAAATGTTTCTTGTAAGTAGCATTTTCCTATAAAAGCATTGTTGCTCGTTTTTGCCCCTAATTGGTGCAAGTCTGCGACCACAAGTGTTCGAAACCTTGTTTTATGGTTGTCATAAAGGCGCAGCGCGCCGTAGATATTTGTAGTCATATAGAATAAATAGCATTTTAAGGTGTAGCGCACCGTAATCTGCTTTAATATTACGGTGCGCTGCACCTTTTGAGAAGAATTAAATTACTTATGCTACAAATATTTGCGGCGCGCTGCGCCTTAAAAACAAGGTTTCGAACACTTATGGTCTGCGACTTGTACCTAAAACAATCAAAGTTTGCAACTTTGTTTTATTCATTATCTTTTTATTTCTCGAAGTCGCAGACTTCTGTTGTTTTGGGTACAAGTCGCAGACTTGCACCAATCGGGGTAGAAAGCCGCTTTTTGTTCGTCTTTTACCATCATTCCCCTTGTTTTGAGCAAGGTTATTTGTTCTTCAACCGTTCTTGATTCTTTGTTTGTAGCCATTTAGAAAAATAAATGACCCGTTAGCAGTTCTTACGGGATGCCAACGGGTACTGTTATCTTTAGCCGGAACAAGTCCGTATCGTTACCTCTTTAATTAGGACACAAAAGTACAACATTATTTTGAAATGGCAATGGCTAAATGGGAAAATATTAAAAAAAACGGCAAACTTTTTTCAGATTTGCCGTTTTCTACTGTAAAAATATCATTCTTATTCTTTCATAATCTTGCTGACTGCTACTCCACTACTGCCATAAATGATTGATATTTTCTGTGCATTTTTTACCTAAATCAGCAACAGCCCCGCCGCGCCTGTCTGCACGGCGGTTTAATTAAAAGTACCCACCAATTTGAAGATAGAAGCTCTATTGATAACATTCACTAAAAGTAGAACCCAAGCTGAAGATACAAACAGTTATTTTTGAATGTAGCCATTCCTTCGCCCCTACTGTCAGCAATATTGTCTAAACTCCATTCGTAGCTTGCACGAATAAATCCGCCTTGAGCTATTCGGATGCCAAGCATACAATTAATTCCTTGATCGAATGGATTTAAAAACTTGTTCTTTCCGGAAAAAACGTTTTCTTCTTCGTCGTCAAATGAATACCCGTTTTTGCTCGGTTCAAATTTCAGTTTGCCATTTATTCCGTAAGCAAAATAATAGCCGGCGCCGATAAAAAGGTCGGTATAATCGCCAACAGGTATATTAAAAACAAGATTCAACGGCAGTTCTAAATAATCAAGTACCATAGTATTTTTAACAAGCACATCTGAAATATTATTGCCTGTTTGAGTGTCGGAATAACGGTCGCTTGTATATGCCTTCCCTGTTGCCCCTTTTCTCGCAAACAGCAGTCCGGATTGAAACGATACCACTTTGCCAAATTTGTATTCACACAACAAACCAGCGGAAAAACCCGTATATAGAGTTTTGTCTTCTTCGTAAAGCCATGAATCGGAAATTTGAGAAGATAAATTTACTCCTCCACCTATGCCGAAATGAAACTTTTTTTCAAGGGCTTTTCTTCGGGTTAAGTTCACACTTTGTCTGTCTGCCCCTGGTTTTACGTTATTTATAGATATAACGTCGTCATAGTTTGTGTGTCTGATTATCAAGTCTGCCGACTGGGCATTATCAGGTATCGTTATCTCACAGAAACCTTTGTCATTGCTTTTTAAATCAAAAGACCTGATGCGCTGCCCGTTTCCATCTTTCAGGTTTACTTGTACCGTAGCGCCCTGCAATGGTAAGCTATCACCCAATACTGTTATTTCTGCTTTATCTTTGGGGGATATGCGAAAATGCTGTGCATTGCCAGGATTGACATTTTCTACCATAAGAAGAGTGTCTTTGAAATTGTTGCACGTAATCGAAATCTGGTATTTGGAAGTACCTAACAGGTCTTTTTCCGGGTCTGTTTTTTGAACACAGAGCACGTAGCGATTTCTTGTTGCGTCAAATTCCGGCTTTTTGTTTTTTAAGCGGTCAGGAGCATTTTTGATGACAAAATCCAAACCGGGAATCGTGGTGTGAAACACAAGTACGCCATCTTCAGGCGTACATTGCAAATAATTTGCCTCATCTTTCCTGTCGTCAGTTTTGATAAAAAACTCTTTTATGACATTTTGCGCAAACACATTGCCTGCAAACAAGACAAATACTAAAAGAACAGTAATTTTACTTTTTTTCATTTTTTATATTATGTTAATGTTAATATTCTTCAAGAATATCTTCGCCTTTTATCCGCCTTTCAGGATTACCCGAATCTAACGGCTGCCATGCACGAACCCAAATAAGCGGATGATCATTGTCTCTAAATTCTATCTTCAACAGCAGCCATCCTATGTCGGAATAGGTCGAAGAGTTCCATTCCTGTGTCAGATAAACGTAATAGAGATTAGGTTTCCCATCGTGCTGCTTTACTGTTATTTCATCGAACTTTACATTGATATAGGCATTTTTTGTGAAAGCCTGACGTAAATTGTCCATATATTGATGCTTGTTTTTTGTTGTCAGTTCTAATTTTTTACCAGTGCCTTCTAAATCTTTGCCATATTTGCCGGTAATAATCAGAGCCTCGTCGCTGAAAACTTTCTCTATATAGGGAAGGTCTTTGCAGTTGTACGCGGTGCGGAAGTTTTCTACAAATTCCAGAATTATCTGCCTTTGACGTACGTCGGCAACCGAAGTGGTAATCACATTGGCATACTGATGCTGCGACAAGGCAATAGTTAAATCGCTTATTTTACCGCTTTCGTCAAATTCAATCAGCATGTCCTGATATTTGTCTTCCGGCTTGTTGCCTCGTTCAATAAATACCGGAATATTGCGTACATGATAGCCATTTGACGACTTCAAAACCATTTCCTTAATGCTTGTTTTTGTGCAATAGAAATGGCTGGTAGCCCAGTGATTGTGAATACGTTTGCTTGCATCTTCCGTAACATTGGTAGGTGAGAGCGCAAGCCCCACCTTGTTTTGATCACAGGCGCGGTTGATTTCTGCAAACACTGCCTCAGCGTTGGTTTGCATTGTTTTCCTGATAGATTCAGACGCGGTTTCCGAAAACAGAAACTCGGTTGTATGCTGTGCATACGCTTGGACGCACAACAGGCAACCCAAAAGAACTGTGGCAAAATGCCAAATAGTTTTTGTCCGTATCATATTAATTTATTTTTTTCTGTTGTAAATACTGTAAATTATACCCGTTGCCCTTGTAATGCTGTTCGGGGTTTTGAACTGTTTTGCCCGACAACAAATCAATGCGCGAACTGCTGCCCGCGTCAAACAAAGCTGACAATGTACCGTCTGCCGCAAAAACGGCAATAATACATTTTTCGGGATAGGCAAAGCCGCGTGCGCTTTCGCCGGTAACAAGTCCGTTGTGGGTTGCCACTCGCTGAACTTCCCTGTAATTTTTGCAGGCGGAAAGTTCTTGCAAAACAGGATTGTCGGTTGCCACCGGTACCATTGCCGTATTCTGTGAAGAAACAGGTATAGGCTCAGGTTCGGAGGGTGTAACCGTTACCGTGTCCGCTTTTGCCTGCGTTTGCGGTACAACCGTTTCAGATTGCGGCGCGGGCTGTGAAATTGGCGTTTTTGTAATCGGCTTTTTGATGGTAACAAAAACGCTGTCTTGGGCTATCCACGCCAAAACAACTTTGCCGTCCTGCCGCAAATTGTCGAAATTCGCGTTCATTTCCAGTGCTTTCAGCACTTCGTCCTGCTTGATAGATTTTTTGAATGCATCGGCTATTATCTTGTTGCTCAAATAATAGAACGCGCCACTTTTCGCTTCGTCGGCACTGAAAGCGGCACATTCTTCCCAATAGTACCGTCCCGATTCCTTTATTTCTTTTTCCCTTTCAGGCGACAAAACGTTTTGGGCGCGAATGCAGGGAGCAAACGCAAGGAGCAGGACAGTAAGTATTGTAGCCGATTTTGCCGCAGGTCGTTGAGCTGCGGTTGTGAAAATTTGGGCTTTCAGCCCTTTTGGACTATATATAATCATGTTACTGTTTACCAAATAATGATTGCAAATTATGAAACGGAATGTTGGAATAGAGTTGCATTTCCATTGTTCCGCCGTTTAATAAATTATCTAACGAAACCGTAATGTATGCCAGATGAATACTGCTTGCATTGCGGTCTCTTAAAATCAATGTTCCCGTCAGTAGAGACTGGGCGCGTCCCGCCTCTGCATAACCAATCGTTTCAACGCCAAAATAACGCTCGCAGTCGCGGGCAAAATAATCGTAGAAATCGCGGCTGTCAACCGTATATTTTTTTACGGCATTGCCATACATCCGGTGCATAATCTTAATAATACAATTATGCGCATCCGGCACGAGCATGGTGTTTGAAAACGATTCGGCAACAAACGAAGTATCGCGGGCAAGCGTATAAATGCTGTCTTCCCTTATATAAAACAAGTCGTTGTTGATTTGCGGAATTATAAACTCGCTGCCCTTGTCCACATAAATGCTGTCGCGCAGGAGACGGAAATAACTGTAATCGGGCGTAGCAACGCTGCCTTTTTTTGTAGCGCAATGGTTTTTCAACTGAAAGGCAAGGCGAAAGTCGCGCTCTTTTTTGTCCATTCCTGTTATCAGTTCGCTGTCGGCTTTGAACTGAAAAGAGAGTTTTTGACCATCTGCGCAAAGCAATGTAACATCGTAGCGCAAGCCGTCCTGATTTATAACAATACCGGTGCAGCTTTTCAGTAAATTCAACAATCGCGGTTTGTTTTGCCAGAAACTTTGCTTTACAGAATTATCATTCAGCAACACAGACAAACCGTTTTCGCGGTAGGTAATCAGCGTTTGATTAACGTTGCTCGACAGTAACGCAGCCAGCAATTCTCTTTCGACAAATTGCACAATTGCACTGTTAAAGTCTGTCCCGTCGGATAAAAAACGGTAGCCAGCATGTTCCAGCACACCGTTATCGTCCCAGCGGAAAATGAGCGGCACGGTATCGCCCTGCACCACATTGAGGCACAGGACGAGCGTGTCGGTTTTCGCAGGAACATTGCACGCAACGCCTCTACATTCATCGGGCAACGAGTAATACAGATTCTGCAACTGCTGCGAATAAAATTCCTGTTGCGCGTTGCTGAAAATCGGAACTGACAGTGCTGATGCGAACAAAAAAAACGTTTTGAGTTTGGAAATCATTTCATTTTATAATATGGATTTCAACCACGAACTCGTTGAAAATTCAACGGACAAATTAGCACCGGAATTATATGCAGCGTTAATTTCCTTTTTGCCGTCTTCAATCTTGCATTTGATGAAATCGCCCTGTTGGTCGGCTACCTTTAATTTGCCAATCTCTTTCTTGCCTCCGTCAGATATTTCATAGACGATGTAAATATCATCTTTGGCTACCTTTCCACCTTCGATTTCAACCAGTTCCGCCTCTTTTTCATAAAGAGCTTGAATTTTGCATTTTACAGGAAAAGCATTGAGGGGCAGTTTTTCAATTTCTTTAAAGAAACAGTTTTTCTTAAATTTATCTGCTCCCGTTTTTGTGTCGGTAACAGAAAAATCAACCAGATGCTCGCTGACGCTCGCGTTAGAAAGCATTACTCCTGATTTCACTTTTAAAGTTGATGTTGCACTTACGATATAGTCGGCATTGTCGGCAGAAACGATACTAAAACGTCCGTCGTTTCTAAAAACAAAGGCAGTCATTGTTTCTGCTTCGCCGGAAACATCGCCGCTAAAAGAACCAATAGCGATACGAATTTTAGCATTATTGTTGCTTTCCCCATAGAAGTTTGTTATAGATAATTCGTGCGGCATAAAATTATCATTAACCTCTACCGACAAATTACTGCCGGCATTAAACGCGGGAGTTATTTGCTTTGCGCTGTTTTTGCCTTTAAATTTGCATTTGATAACATCGCCGTTCAAATCGCTTACTTCCAGCTCTCCAAGTACGGATTTGCGGGTGTAATCGCCCTCTTTTTGCTCGGCATACACAGTATAAACGTCTCCTTTAAAAACCTTTCCGCCGCCAACTGCACGCATTTCCACATACTTGTCGTAAATGTTTTCAATTGTGCATTTTACAGGGAAAATGTAAGAAGGGAAACGTACATTCTCGTCATTCATTGTACTGCCCCCACTTGATGACGACGGGTAACAACTTACGGTTCTCACAGCTTCCCGCTTTCCTGTTTTTGCATTGGCAACGGTAACAGTGACAGAGCGAACTTCTTTTCCGAAAGAAGGATGTGCGTTATAGCCTAAAAGAAGATTATACTGATATACAGTGTATATCTTCATGGCTGTTGTGTCATTATCGCCGCTAATGACATAATCAACATCGGATGCGCTACCCGTATCCGAAACTTTACTGACAACGAAGCGTCCATCGTTTGTAAAAGCCTCAGTAATGCTTTCTTCCGCTTTGTCGCGGAGGTACCCGTTGAAAGAGCCGATGCCAATACGAATTTTGGCGGTGCCTTCTTCCTGACTGTATGCGCTTATTCCACTGAATATAAGCGCGAAAAAAACTAAAAACTTACTGATTTTCTTCATTTTACTAAAAATTTTATTTGTGAATATTTATTATAAATTAATTACAATCTTTGCTAATGTCGTAAGGATTAAACCGTTTTGGCGCAAATATTCTTTCCTTAATTGCGCCGTTTTTATCGTACAGCGTACCGCTGACAATATCGCCGTTGCCCCACGAGCCGACAAACTTGTCGCCCGCTTCGGCGTAGTGAGGCGGATTTTGAGTATCGTGCTTTGCAATCTGGACACGGCTGGTGTAAGTCATTGTGCCGTCGCCTTCGGGAATGCCGTTTTTCAAACTGCCTACATATTTGCCGCAAGAGTAAGGTATAGGTTGCAGACAAGTACATTTCGAAAGTTTATTGCCACATTTTGAGCAAATCTTTTCTGGCTCGTCTTTTTTGACAGTTACCTTGCAAGTTGCTGAAAAACCGTTGCCTGTGTATGCAGTAATCTCGGCATTGCCCACAGCCACAGCCGTAACAAGTCCTGTTTCGCTGACGGTTGCGACAGCATTGTTGATTGACTGCCAAACCACAGTTTTGTCGTCCGCATTGTCGGGCAGTACGGTTGCGGTAAGTTGAGCGGTTTCGCCTGCTTTTTCAAAGGACAAAGTTGTTTTGTCAAGCGAAATACTGTCGGAGGTAATGGGGTGTTTGATTTCTTGCTTTGTTTCCCCAGCTGTGCCTGTTGTATCGCCACTTACAACCGTATCAATAATTTTCTTAACCAAACAAACAGAGTCCGTGGCTATCTCCGCTTTTTTCTGTACTGACCTGTACACCATAAAACACCCGCCAAGCACAATTACAATGCCTGCGATTATTAAAACCAATTTGAGCGGAAATTTTTTTGGCGGGATTTCTATCAAACGGCTTTCACATCCGGGTTCTGGACAAACAGGCTCATCACCCGAATTTACTTCTATCACTTCTTTGGCATCGGCTTTTGCGCAGTTGCCGAAGTTGATACATTGATATTTTTTTACTGTTAAATTCTGTGCCATAATTTTATATTTTTTCAATTAAATCCATTGCTTTTTCTGCGCAATTGGCAAAAAACTTGCAATCTTCGTTACCTTTATTATTATTATATTCGGGCAAAATTACCTCTTTATAAAGACTTTGAACTTTCTTTACGAGTTCGGCTCTTTTGTTTTTATGCAAATAATTTGCTTTGATTTCGCTTTCCGCATTTTCGCGCAATTCTTCGCCATATTCTTCCGTGAATAATTCCGACTTGAAAGGGATTTCCGTAAACTTGTCGGCAATGGGATTCAGAACTTCCTCGCCCAAACGGTTTACGGAGATTGTTCCCCAAGCCGATTTTCCTGTTCCGTCTTCCTTGTCGGCATATTTTACAAAGCCCAAAGCGTAAGCGGCAATCAGGTATGGAGTATACAGTTCACGAATTTTCCATGGCGGCATTTCGTCGGGTATAAACAAATCGGGCAGCGTGTCGCCCATTCCTTCGGTATGCAATACGGTACGATTTTGTCGGGCTTCGTTGGGGTTGCTTACCAAATAGTCGTATTTTTCCTTGAGGAAAGCCAAATCGTTAATAGCGCGTAATGGGAAACAATAGGTAATATTCGAAATCGTAATTTCGTTTTTGCGAAGTCCGTTAGTATCCACTTTTACAATTACATTGCCCGACACCGACTCCATTAATGCTTTCTTGAGTTTGTCGGCAAATTTCTGAACATTTTCGTTACCTTCAATTTTTGGCAGGTTTATCAAAATCAGTTTTTTAAAAACAGAAGTGCCGATAGCCGGAACAGGATTGTTTTTAACTGCCCTATTGATTTCGGTAGCGTTGAAAGTAGCAAATACCCCGCTTTGTTTGATAAGGTCTTTTGCAAATTTTTTCAAATCATCTTCCGAGTGAAACTGTTCGTTGAGTTGTTCCAAAATACTGCGGTTGATAAGTTTTTCGTTGTTTTCAATCAGTATTTCATCGTGAATAGCGATTGATTTTTCTCGAATCAACGTGTCCAAAATCTGCAAAATCGTATCGCTGGAAATGGTGACGTTGGCACGGGCAAAAGTTTGTTCGTTGCCTATTTGCTTGATAATTTCTTCGCGAAAGGCACTTGCAATATTCACCTGCCGTTTTTTGTCGCGTATTACTTCTTTTGTGAATTTCACTACGGCATCTTTATCGTAATAACGGATAATTGCCTCCTGCAAATCCATTGTACCGGTGTCCTGACAACGCGCCCCGATTTGTTTTTCCACATCGTCCAACGCTTCATTAACAATATTTACAAATTTTTCAATACGTCCACGCAAGGCATTCAATTTGGTTGAGAGGACGGCTAAAACAGCAACACCAAACTGCAAACCTTCCACTTCGGTCTTTTTCAGGTAGATTTGGTTCATAATAGTAGAATGTTGTTGTAGTATTTTCTTTTTCTTGCCAAAAATATCGCCGGAAATTAAACCCACATTTGCCCACTCCAACTGATTGAGCGACCGAGCATTTTCTAACTGGTCAATAGATTGATTCCATTGCGAAATTTTGCCATCAAACTCTTTGCGGCGTGCTTCGACAGATTCTATCAATTTGTCTATCAACTGCGTAAGGTTGTGCAGTGACAAATCGCCTGTTTGCCATTGGTCGAACATATACATTTCTATCTGTTCGGCAATTTCGTTGGCGTGTTCTTCTTTTGCCTGTGTTTTTCCTTCAAAGAAATTTTTCACGCCTGCTTTGCGGAAAAGTTTTTCGTAACCTTCTATACAACACTGCTCCAATTTATTCAAAGGCAATTTATCAGTACGCGCAAGTTCCGTCCAGTTAGGAATTACACTGTTCCAATAATCTGCAAAACCTGTAAATTTCCTTTCGTCCGATTTCAAAATTGGCTTGTCGAGCATCAAATGCTTGTTGGTCAAGTGCCAGCGTTCCAACTGTTCTTTTTCTTTAACAAATGAATTGAAATCAATATTGGCCGGCGTTTCGCGAAAGCCTAAATCATCGTTCCAATTATTGTAGCGAATTTGCAGCAATGCCTGCTGTCCGAAACTATAGGTAAAATACTCTACGATTTCTTCTTCGGGGATAATTACCCGTTTGATTCCGAATGAGCCGAATGTTTTTGAGCGTACAATATCAATCTGACCTTCTTTAGCTTTTTCATTATTTTCAAACAAATGGTCGTCTATGTTCTCAAAGCTGTATGAGCGCATAAAATCCTGTGTGTTATCATTGTTTTCAAGAAAAATGCGGCTATATGCAAAATCGGCAGCTACGAGCGGCAACTGTTTGTGCGAATCAATTACTTTTCCGTGTTCGTTGATATTGGAATAAACAAAAACGCCGTTTGCTATCTTTTTTGTAGGAACATCAATACGGTCGGACATTCCCGTAACATCGTGCGGTTTGTATTTTTTTACCAACAAGGCATTCAATTCTGCCAAAGCTGCATAACCGTTGGCGTGATAACGCCCTGCTTCGCAGCCTGCAGGCGGATTTATTTCGGGCGTCATACAATAGACCAGAATATCCGCACCCGAAGTTCGGGCATTGTCTATAACAGTCGGAAATTTTTTGCGGGTTTGCGCAATAATGTCAATAATAGAGCCTGAGCCTGTGCCTCCTGCCAATCCTGTAAAAATGTGAATGGTTACAGGCGAGTCATTGCTAATTTCTTTTACTTTTGTGTATTGCGTACTCAAAGTATCCAAATAGGATTGTACCGAGCCGCCAAACAGGATTCTTCCCGCTTTGCGTTTTTGTCCGGCAGCAGCTCCTACCGAGCCAATTGTTTTTTGCATCACTTCGGGGTCGCCGATAAAGCCTTTCAAACCCGGGAATCCGCTTGGATTCTTAAAGACCGTATCCAAGTCCACTCCTTTGATATTTACAAATTCGCTGTTTGTAAATGAAGCGTCCTGTCCGTGTACGCGGAAAGTTACATCGCCCGGTTTCATCATTTCGTCTGTGGAATCCACATAAACAAAACCTATCGGAAGTTTTGCGCGTTCCTCGTCGCTAAACTCCGACCATAAGCGTTTGCGAAACGCTTTCAGCACCTTGCCTCCGGTGCCGCCTAATCCTATAATTAGATGATTTTCTGCCATGATTTTCTTATTTTTAATTATACTTATTTTTTTATTTATATTGCTATATATCATTGCCGGCATTTTTAATTTTTGCCCAGCCCGAGATATTCATAATGAAAGCAATCAGGCAGAATATACCCTCAATAAATCCGCCGACAAACGGAATCAGTCCGGTAATAAAGCCGATTATCAGCAGTATCATCGAGGTAAACAGCGTTGATGCACCCGATATGGCGCGTTGCGGCAATGTTGTGGACTTTTTCATTCCCGAAAAACCAACCATCATGATTATAAACCCGACGAGGTAAATAATCGATGCAAGCCACGACCAGACAAACATTTCGGCAAGCGTGGCAACAATCATCACAATTGCTCCGTTGCGTACACTGCCGACAGAACCTTGTTCGGGCGCGTCAAGCATTTTCGCAAAAGCGCCCAGCCCGGAAATATACAGAATGTAACCGAGAATGATGGCGCCAAGCATAATATAGACAACCGTCTGTGTGCCGTTCGCAATCAAGCCGACACTTCTGCCGCCGGAAAACTCTTCTCCGAAACTGCCTGCTAAGTTCATCAGACCGGAAGTGCTTGAAGTAATACTGTTTATTGCCTTGAAAAAGGGATAAACCAGTCCAACGAGCGAGTATAACAATACTCCGTAGTAGATTTTTTTTGTGGTATCTGTCCACTTTGTTGAATCGTAATTCATGATACAATCTTTTTAAGTATTTTTTTTCTTTTATTTGTTACTATAATTAGTTCCTTTCATTTTTGCCTCGAAGTTCCCGCAGGTTTTAAAATTGCTGCTCGACTTGCACTTGTAATCTCTTGTGCCTGACGCGGGCGTGGTTTCCGACAGGTAGCATCTGTCCTGTGTCAGAACGTAATAGGGACAAAATCCCGGAATCATTGGCGCACCCATAATAATTCCTCCTTTCTGAAAAAGTTTCCCCTTACTCCTGTCGTCTTTCGGGTACTGACGCGGTTTTTTGAAATGGTTTCTCGCTCCATTGCGCTGCCATAATCAGCTGCATTTCTGTTTTTTTTACTACCGAGATACATAAATTTTGCAATTTAAATTTGTTATTAATTTGACTTGTACACCTTTATTCATCTTTTATTCTGTCATCGGATTTTCAAAAATTTGGACATAAAAATAGCGTGGAACCTTATCTGAACCCAAGGTTTCCACGCCTACACTTTCCGATAAGACGTTCCACGCCGCATTACACGGCGTTTCGCTATCTTATTCTTGAAAGTGTTTCGCAAGAAACTTATTTGTGGAAAATAGGGTTCAAGAATAGCAGCAAATCGCTACTTTATATGTTTTATTTTGTGTGCTTTACGCACACATTTCTTTTTTTATTTCATTCGCAAAAAATTATATTTAAAATTTGGGGATAAAAATATGAAAAATATTTGGATATTTCATATAGTAGCCGTGAATTATTTTTAGAATTCCAATTTTTTGACAAATTCACTGAAATTCAATATTATATCTTTATTTTCTTTATTAAACAGCAGGTGTTCAAAATCTTTGGATTTGTGTAATAAATCTACTTTTTCTATCGTTTCTATTAGTTTTGTTTTTAGTTCGGTTAGATTGTGAATACCTTGTTTTTGAGTAAGAAAATCGTAATTTGGTTTTGTTTGAGCAAGCAAAAACATAGCATCGTAAAAATCGCGCCCTTTGGCTCGTGAAAGTAATGCCGACAATTTCATTGCACAAAGTACATCATCGGGCGGAACAGGAAACGAAATAAAGAAACCACAACCGCTGATAGTAGCCATTTGAGGCGTATATTCAAATTCTTGATTTTGACTTTCAATCTTAATCAAAAATCGCTCTTCCTTATAACCCGACAACCCTAATTCAAACAACAATTCGGGGAAATAAATTCTTGAACGAAAGGCGGTTAATTTTTCGCTTTGCTTTTCTCGCGCTTCGGCTTGTATGCCCAAACGTTTTAGAAAAGTCAAAACCGATTGCGACATTTCTTCAAAATCTTCGGCATAAAAATCTTTACAATCAAAATCTAAATCCTCTGAAAATCTATCAATTCCTTTCACTAAACGCAAATTTGTGCCACCTATAAAAGTGATTTTCTTTGCAAATTTCGAAGTTGCCAAAAAGTTCAAAATCATCAGTTGAATATATTCCTTCACCATATATTTTTTGTGTGCCGGGTTTTCTCTGATTTGCGGCGGAAAATAATTTTGTATTTGTCCTAAATTTAGCATAAGTCATAGATATTTAAAAGTAAATCAACTCTATTTTTTACTGTTTTTGACCGAAATCTTTCCGTAAATTCATTTAATCGTTCTACATCCAAATCCTCTTGCATAAATTCTTCATCAAAACGCAATTCTCTGATTTCTTGTTCGTTATTGTACTGTGGATAAAGATACAACAAGTCCAAAATTGCTTTTTCGGGGGTGGCAAAAATCAAACTTTGTTTGTTCAAAAACACTTTTTGTTCATAACCAAACATCAATTCCGGTAAAATTTGTTGATAGGAAAATGAGCCGAAAACATTCTCGAAATTTGCCTTTTTCAACGAACTCACTGCGGTTGTCTGCACTATTGCCTCCGGAATAATGCCATAAAATGCCAATGCAGAATGCAGGCTGATATACGAGGGAGTATAAATTTTGTTCGATACAAAATGCTGGATATTAGGCGTTTTCAAATATTCGGGAAAACTATACCACGAATTACGCAGTTTTACAAGTAAATTTTGCTTTGTCCAACGAGTAAGATTGTTTTTCTCAAAATCAGGTTGCCACGCATAAACCTGATTGACATTGAAACACACCAAATCGTAAAATTGATTTCTTAATTGCCAAAAGTTCATTTTATTGACTTCTAATTTTCCGCAAAACTACATAAAAAAAGAATTAAAAACAAATTCTCGAAAAAATCTTTCCATATGCAGAAATTTCATACAAAAAAATCACTTGCTCATAATTACCAAATGTTTCAGCCAAAAATAAAATAATAAAATTATGATTGGGCGGTTTGCACAACCGGGTTACGCAGCAAATATACCCGAAACCCTTTAATCTGGCAGAGTGCGAACAACTTTTTGAAGAAAATGGGGTATCTTTAAGTCGCCACCAAATTTTAGAAAGTTATATGATTTTTGGTGGTATTCCTTACTATTTATCGCTGTTTCAAAACGTTTTGGACTAACTCAAAATGTTGATTATCTTTGTTTTAAAGATAAAGGAAAATTGACTGACGAATCCCGAATACTCAAAGAATTAGAATTGAGTGGTTTTATCAGGCGTTACAATTCATTTGAAAAGAAAGAGAAAAATGCTTTGTTTCAATTAGTTGACTTTTTCTCGCTTTTTTATTTCAACTTTATGGCAGACAAGCGAAACAATGACGAGTATTTTTGGACAAATTTCATAGAAAACGCACAACACAGACACAAATTGACCTGCTCATAGAACGCAACGACAATGTAATCAATCTTTGTGAAATGAAGTATTATTCCGGAGTATTTGAAATTGACAAAGAATACGACCTCGCTTTACAGAATAAACGTGCAATATTTCGTTCGGAAACAAATACAAACAAAGCAATACATATCACTCTGATAACAACTTACGGCGTTAAACACAATAAATATTGGGGAAATATTCAGAGCGAAGTTAATATGGAAGATTTGTTCAAGTTTTGATTTATTTATTTTGTAGTGTTTTTGGTTTTTTGTGATCCACCTGGGGCTCGAACCCAGGACCCCATCCTTAAAAGGGATGTGCTCTACCTGCTGAGCTAGTGAATCTCCGGCATGCTTTTTGAAAAGCGACTGCAAAGGTAGCTATTTGATTTTATTTTACAAAATAAAAACGAAAAAATATGTATCGTTTATTGATTAGTCTTATTTGCTTATTTACAGGAAATTATGTTTTCGGTGCACCGTTTAATCCGGAAGCATTGGTTAATTTTCTCGGTGCGGATTGCCTGAAACATGCCGAAGTGAGTTTTAATGTCGTGGATTTATCGACCGGAAAATCCTGTATCTCGTGGGATGAAAAGCATTCTTTGACGCCGGCTTCGACGATGAAAGTCATAACCACTGCCACCGCTTTGGACGTGCTGGGCGGTAATTTTCAATACGAAACGGAAATCGTTTATGACGGTGAAATTCGGGATTCCGTCTTGCGCGGAAATATTTATGTGAAAGGAGCGGGCGACCCAACCTTGGGCTCTGAATATATGGAAAAAGGCCGGACAGATTTTTTGCGCGATTGGCTGAACGGCGTCCGGCGAGCGGGCATTAAAGGTGTTATCGGCAATGTGGTGGTTTTGGATAATTTGTTCGGTTACGAAGGCGTTTCGCCCCGCTGGGTATTGGAGGATTTGGGAAACTATTATGCAGCAGGCATTTATGGCGTGAGCGTGTTCGACAATCTGTACCGGATTTATTTGCAGTCTTTCACACCGGGAAAAGAAACGACGATTTTGCGTACCGACCCTGAAATGCCGGCGGTTACTTTCCGCAACGAAATCAAATCGGGTGTCATCGACGCAGACAGCTCAGCCATTTTCGGATTGCCGTTTTCGTCCGAACGGCGATTATACGGCTCTATTCCTCCCCGTCGAGCAACTTTTATGTTGAAAGGCGATATTCCGGATCCCGGACTTTTGTTAGCAAATTGTTTTATCAAATACCTGCGTACAAGCGGTGTTCCGGTGAGTGGAGAGGCAACCACTTATCGACTTTCTTCCCAAACGCCCGCTCGCGAGCAACAACTTGCCGTAACTCGTTCCGAGCCGCTGGCAACGATTGCCCGTGTTACCAATGTGAAAAGTAACAATCATTATGCGGAACATTTGTATCAGCATTTGAAAACGGTCGATGGGATTTCAATACCGGATTTTTGGAAAAAGAAACAAATGGATGCTTCGGCGTTGTTCATGTACGACGGAAGCGGTTTATCGCCTTCTAACGCGGTTTCTGCCGAATTTTTGACGGATATTTTGGTATATATGTCTGATAATCCTGCGTTTTATCAATCCTTACCGGTAGCCGGAAAAGAGGGTACAGTCGCTTCTTTTCTGAAAAACACTTCGTTAATGGGAAAAGTGCATTTGAAATCGGGCAGTATTGCCAATGTTCAGGCATACGCAGGATATGTAGAACGCGGCGGACAACAACGCTATGCTTTTGCGATAATTGTGAATAATTTTACCGGCAAACGCGCCGTGTTGCGGAAGCACCTTGAACGCTTATTGGTCGGTCTTTTTGCGGACAATTAACCCGATGTCCGAAATGCCGGTCAGCGGATTATTGCGCATTCCCTGCCGAATGGTGTAAGTGTAAGTGCCCGTATCGGGATATTGCACGTTCAGTTCGTAGGGAAAAGTGTAGGAAAACAGCCCGATACCTGTGCCGTACCATTTGCCGTAGTCATCGGCCAATTCCACGTTAATCGTATCCGAGCGGACTTGTCCTTTCGGCATTTGATAATCCACAAACAGCCACAGATTGCGATAGGAATAATCGTTTGTGTTGCGGATTTCAAAAAAAATATCGTAAGCTTGCGAAATGTTTTTTATAGGTGCTTTGAAGCGTACTGCTTCGTGCAAGTCCCATTCCGAATTAGGAAACGACCGAAATTCGGAATACGCCTCTTTTCCTGAACACGCTATCAGAAAGAGAAGCAGTATTACGCTACAGATTCGCATCACTGTATGTTTATTCATGATTGTTTCTCTGTTGATGAACAAATTTCTGCGGCTCTTGTGGGCGATTGTTGAATTTTTTCTTGGGTTTTTTCTTTTTTCTCTGTCCATCGAAGCGCGTCAAACTTTCGTCCTGCAAAATATCCTGGTATTCTTTTTTCGGCTTCGCTTCGATTTCTTCCCGGTTCAGGCTTTTGGGTTTTTGCCCTTTTTTGTTTAGATTGATTACCTCAAAAGCTCTTTCGGTCGTAATTGTTACCACATTGGCCACTATATGTTTGTCGGTCGAATATTGCATCTGATTTTTGAAAACGTCCGTTTTGAAATGATAATAGGTAGCGTCCAGCGTTTCGAGCGGTATTTCGCGCGACGGATAACCGCGTTGCGCTTCCATATAATCATCGACTTCGTAATTCAAGCAACATTTGAGCTTCGCACATTGTCCCGCCAACTTTTGCGGGTTAAGAGAAATGTCTTGCAACCGCGCCGCGCCGGTCGAAACCGAAACAAAATTACTCACCCAACCTGAACAACACAATTCCCGACCACAGGGGCCAATGCCACCGATACGTCCGGCTTCCTGACGCGCGCCGATTTGTTTCATTTCGATACGTACGCGAAATGCTTCGGCCAAATCCTTAATCAGTTGACGGAAATCCACCCTTTCGTCGGCGATATAATAAAAAATCGCTTTGTTGCCGTCTCCCTGATATTCCACGTCGCCGATTTTCATTTGCAATCCCAATTGTTCGGCAATTTTGCGTGACCGTATCATCGTTTGGTGTTCCTTCGCTTTGGCTTCTGTGTATTTCTCCAAATCGTTCGGCTTTGCTTTACGATACACTCGTCGAATTTCTGCGTCGGGACGAATGCGGTATTTCTTCATTTGAAGCAAAACCAGCTGTCCTGTCATAGTAACCGTGCCGATGTCGTGTCCCGGATTAGACTCTACCGCCACCACATCGCCTTTTTCAAGCGGAATTTTCTCGCTGTTGAGGTAAAACCCTTTGCGCGTGTTTTTGAATTGCACCTCCACATATTGAGTGGCATTTTGCGATTCGGGAATGTCGCACAACCAGTCGTAAGTATTCAGCTTGTCGCACTGTTTTTTACAACAGCCTTTCGAGTTCATGCAACATTGTCCATTATATAATCGATATTCCATATATATTATACTATAATAAAATTAGATACAAAAGTAGTGATTTTTATTTTTTAATCCTATCCATTGTCAACGCGGACGCCCTTGCGGGAGAACAGTCGTTTTTTGATTTGAAACCGTGAAATTGCCGACAAAAACCGAATGTTGTTTTTGAGCGGGGAAATGGATATTGCCGTAAATACTTTCTACACGAAATCTTGCAGGAACGGAATATTGAGCCGAATACAATCCGTCATTTCTGATTGTATCAAGATGAACAAATGTCGAATCTTTACTTTCAATATAAAACGTCAGCACAGGTGGAACGGTATCACAAACACCCAAGACAAGGCATTGGACGTCAAATTGTTTGAGCCCAAGCAAAGCTGCAGTATCCGTACAGAAATCGTGAAGGTTTTCGCGTAAAGCCGATTGCAGAAAAAAAGCAGGCGAACGATACAAAACAATCGTATCAATCACCGTGAATTGGGCGATAAGTTGTTCGTTTTCTTTGTTCAATTGGGTTAATTCCGCATCGTATTTTTGAGAAATCCGGTTGTTTATTTTTATATATTTCTCCAAATGAGCATTATACCAAACAAGCGAAGTATCAAAAGCGGCTTCTGAAATCCGGTGTTTTTCAAAAACGGACTGAAGCAGTTTTTGCCGGCGTACCGAATCGTTGTAAAAAACCGCACTGTTGTTTTTAATTTCCTGCTCGGCAATGTACATATCGTATAAAACCGCTTCCATTTTACTGTCGGACAACACATTCAGCGGACGATTGGTGCAAGACGAAAGATAAGCAAGGGCAAAAACGAATAAGATAAACGAATGCAGTTTCAATTTTTTTGTTTTTTCAAAAACGACGGAAAAACATTTTCACTTTCTACAAACGTATTCCTGTAAAAAAGGATTAAAACGATAATTCCCACACTGATAGAGGCGTCGGCCAAATTGAAAATATAACGGAAAAATAAAAATTCCGTCCCACCGACAAACGGTATCCATGACGGCCAAACAAACTCAAACAGAGGGAAATAGAACATATCGACGACTTTGCCGTATAGCCATGTTCCGTAACCGCCTTCCGGTGGAAACAGCGTGGCAACCGAATAAAACGTACTTTCGTTAAATATCACGCCGTAAAAAATACTGTCTATAATATTTCCGACCGCTCCGGCAAAAATCAGCGAAACACAAATAATATATCCCATAGAAAAATTTCGCTTTACTAAGAGATACAGGTAATAAATCATTACAATCGAAGCAATTATGCGGAAGATAGACAAAAATAATTTTCCAATCACTTCAATACCCATTGCCATACCGGGGTTTTCTACAAAACGAATGAGAAACCAACTCGTGATACGAATATCTTCACCCAAAGTCAAATGAGTTTTCACCCAAATTTTGAGTATTTGGTCGACAATCAAAATGAATAAAATAACGGCTACAGCCCAAAAGCCTTTTGACAACTTCATTTATTTTTGTCCCTGTTTAGCTTCAATACTTAACGTGGCATGCGGAACGGCACGTAACCTTTCTTTCGGAATTAATTTACCCGTTTCGCGACAAATGCCGTACGTTTTATTTTCGATACGTACCAATGCTGCCTGCAAATTCTGGATAAATTTCATTTGGCGTTGCGCCAAACGGCCGGCTTCTTCCTTCGACAGAGTAGCCGCACCTTCCTCCAACACTTTGAACGTGGGAGAAGTGTCCGTTACGTCGTTTCCGTCCGTATTCATTAGCGTCGCCTTCAGCAGGTCGTAATCACGCTTTGCCATTTCCAATTTCTCGTTGATAATCGCACGAAATTCATCTAATTCGGCGTCCGAATATCTTGTCTTTTCACTCATAATTTTAAAATTTTGTCAAAAGTAGTGTTTTCTATTTGAATATACAAACACTATGCTTTTTCTACTTTCACAAACAGCTTGAAATCGTCCAAATCCAACTCGATACCATCCGTTAAATCGGTTATAATCAATCTATTAGCTAAAACTTGATTCGCTATATATTGTTTATATTCTTCGACTGCTTCGTTAATCCGATTGTCCGATTGAAGCGTAACTTTAATCTTATCGACAATTTCGTATCCGTTCGATTTGCGGATATTTTGTATCCGGTTGACCAATTCGCGGGCAATTCCCTCTTTTTTCAATTCGCCGGTAATCGTAATATCCAGAGCGACAGTGAGATTGCCCTCGTTGGCCACCAGCCAGCCCGGAATATCTTCCGAAATAATTTCGACGTCTTGCATAGTAATTTCTGTCATTTGTCCGGCAACCGAAAGCGTGATTTGTCCGTTCTTTTCTAATTCAAGGATTTTTTCCTGCGATATTCCGGCAATCGTAGCGGCCAAGTCTTTCATGATTTTTCCGTAACGCGGGCCTAATTTCTTGAAATCGGGCTTTACTTTTTTTACCAGAATACCCGCTGCATTATCTACATAGCGAATTTCCTTCACATTCACTTCGTTTAAAATCAACGCCTGAATGGCTTCTATCGCTTCTTTCTGATGATTATCCAAAACCGGCACCATGATTGACGAAAGCGGCTGACGCACTTTGATATTCACTTTCCGGCGCAAAGCCAACACCATCGAAGAGATGCGTTGTGCAATTTCCATTTTTTCTTCCAATGCCTTATCAATCAACGACTCGTCGGCAACCGGAAAATCGGTCAAATGCACGGAGAGTGGAGAGTGGAGAGTGGAGAGTGGAGAGTTTTGGACTAAATCGCAATAAAGTTTATCGGCATAGAACGGAGCAATCGGGGACATCAGTTGTGCAACGGCTTTCAGGCAAGCATAAAGCGTTTGATAGGCAGAAAATTTATCGGTGTTCATTTCTCCGCCCCAGAAGCGTTTGCGGTTTAAGCGGACATACCAATTACTCAAATTGTCATTGACAAAATCGTTAATGGCGCGTCCGGCTTTGGTCGGCTCGTAAGTAGAAAAATGTTCATCAACTTCTTTTATCAACGAATTTAAGAGTGAGAGAATCCAGCGGTCGATTTCCGGCTGGTCTTCCCACGCCACGCTCGGCTCTGTCGTATCAAAACCATCTACATTGGCATAGAGCGCGAAGAACGAATAGGTGTTATAGAGCGTTCCGAAAAATTTGCGGCGAGCCTCTTCTATGCCTTCCGGGTCGAATTTCAGATTGTCCCAAGGGCTGGCATTCGTAACCATGTACCACCGCAAAGGGTCGGAGCCGTGAATGGCAATCGTTTCAAACGGATCGACACCGTTGCCCAAGCGTTTCGACATTTTGTTGCCGTTTTTGTCCAGCACTAAACCGGTAGAAATCACATTTTTGAACGCTACCGATTTTTTAATCATCGTACTGATAGCGTGTAGAGTGAAAAACCATCCGCGCGTTTGGTCAACTCCCTCAGAAATGAAATCTGCGGGGAAGAAAGCCTGCTTAGCAGGGGATTCCGCGTCAAGCGCGGAATGACAGGGTATAGCGTCTTTGTTTTCAAACGGATAATGCAGTTGTGCAAACGGCATTGCGCCCGAATCAAACCATACGTCTATCAAGTCCGATTCGCGTTTCATCGGTTTTCCGCTTTCGGAAACCAAAATGATATTATCGACAAACGGACGGTGCAAGTCGATGTTTTCGACTGCATAGTTTTCTTTCGTATAAACGTCCGGTTGGAAATTTTTGTACGGATTTTCCTGCATCATACCTGCCGCAACGGATTTGTTGATTTCTGCTATCAATTCCGCTACCGAGCCGATACATTTTTCTTCCGCGCCGTCTTCCGTGCGCCAGATAGGCAACGGCGTGCCCCAATAGCGCGAGCGCGATAAATTCCAATCCTGCAAGTTTTCGAGCCATTTACCAAAACGTCCCGAGCCGGTTGATTGCGGTTTCCAATTAATCGTGTTGTTCAACTCAATCATTTCGTCTTTGATGGCAGTCGTGCGGATAAACCAACTGTCTAACGGATAATACAATACCGGTTTATCGGTGCGCCAGCAATGCGGATAATTGTGCGTGTGCTTTTCTATTTTGAACGCTAAACCCTGCTGTTTCAACATCACACAAATATCAATATCCAGCGTCGTGTCGGCGTCCGTCAGGTTGTTGTCGTAACTGTTTTTCACAAACCGTCCGGCAAATTCGGCATAAAGCGGAACATTGACGTGTGTTTTCACAAAATTCGGATCTAAATCGTCTAAATTGTAAAATTTACCGGTCTGATCGACCATCGGCCGGCGGAAACCATCTTTGTCTGTAAGCAACATCGGTGGCACTCGGTTTGCTTTCGCCACGCGGTCGTCGTCCGCACCGAAAGTCGGCGCGATATGCACAATTCCCGTACCGTCTTCGGTGGTTACAAAATCACCGGTGATTACGCGAAACGCACCGTCGCCCGGATTTACCCACGGAATCAATTGTTCATATTCTATTCCTGCCAATTCCGCCCCTTTGAATTTTTGCAAAATTTCGTATTCCTGTTTTGCCAAAACATTCGGCACTAAAACTTCTGCCAAAATCAAATTCACAGCCTCTTTTGTATAGGGGTTTTGCGTTTTCACAAGCGCGTAATCAATATTTGCCCCAATGCAAAGCGCAGTATTAGAGGGCAAAGTCCAAGGCGTCGTAGTCCAAGCCAAAAAGTATGCCGGCAGCCCGTTCGTAATTCGTAATTCGTAATTCGTAATTTTAAATTGTGCAATACAAGTGGTGTCTTTCACATCGCGATAGCAACCGGGCTGATTGAGTTCGTGCGTACTCAAACCTGTTCCCGCTGCGGGCGAATAGGGCTGAATGGTATAGCCTTTATATAATAATCCTTTCTTATACAGTTCTTTAAGCAGATACCAAAGCGTTTCGATGTAGCGGTTGTCGTAAGTGATATATGGATTTTCCATATCCACCCAATAGCCCATTTTTTTCGTCAAATCTTCCCATTCTTTGGTATATTTCATCACGTCTTTGCGGCAGGCGGCGTTGTATTCCTCAACGGAAATCTTTTTACCGATGTCTTCTTTGGTAATGCCCAAAGCCTTTTCCACGCCCAATTCCACCGGCAGACCGTGTGTATCCCAACCGGCTTTCCGATTGACCAAAAAGCCTTTCATGGTTTTGTAGCGGCAGAAAATATCCTTAATACTGCGGGCAATCACGTGATGGATACCCGGCATTCCGTTGGCCGAAGGCGGCCCTTCATAAAACACAAAAGAAGGGGAATTTTCCCTGATTTTCAGACTTTTATGGAAAATATCGTTTTCTTCCCAACGCTTTAATACCTCTTGATTGATGTCCGATAAGTCAAATTTGTTGTATTCGGCAAATTTCTTACTCATATTAATTGTCCTACTTTATCAAAAATAAGGCACAAAGGTAAGCATTTATTTCGTTTTAGACAACGCCTTTACCGGATACAATGCTGCCAAAAATCCGATGCTCAACGCAGCAACAAGAACGAAAAGCAAGTCGGGAATTTCGATTTTTACTGGATAGAAATCGGTGGCAAAGGCACCGTTTCCGCCGCCTAACTTAATCCAGCCGAAATGAGATTGTCCCAGACAGAGCAATACGCCGAGAACAATGCCGACGAACGTTCCCAATGTGGAAATCAACCAGCCTTCCAACAGGAAGATGTTGGAAATCAATCGATTGTCTGCACCCAAATGGCGAAGCGTTTGAATGTCGTCTTTTTTATCGACCAGCAACATCGACAGCGAGCCAATCACGTTGAACACGGCAATCAGCAGGATAAAACACAGCATCAAGAACGTAACCCATTTTTCGATACTAATCATTTTAAAAGCGGATTCCTGTTGCTCGTAGCGGTTTTTTACTTCAAAATCGTCACCGAGTGTCTGCCGGATTTTTTTCTGAACAGCAGAGAGATTAGCTCCGTCTTTTAACCGGATTTCCCATGCGCCGACTTGCGTAGAGTAATCCAGCAATTCGCGTGCAAAATCCAATGATACAATAATATAATTATCGTCATACACCGGCTGGCTCACGCGGAAAACAGATGCGATATAGGCATAATCGACATTGAACGACGACATCGGATTGGCCAAATTGACCTGCGCGTTGCGTTTCGGCGCGTAAATCGTCAGTGGGGAAATAAATTGCGCATTCATGCCCAAGTTGCTTGCCACGCCGATACCGAGATTAGCAAATGTATGTCCGTTTTCCTGCAACTGAAATTCGCCATCAAACAAAATGTCAGGAACAGCAATTAATTCACTAAAATTGTCCGACACACCTTTCAGGACGACCGGCACTTGGCGTTCCTTGTATTTCACCAGCACATTATCTTCCAGCGTTTCGGTGATAACGGCAATTTCGGGCAGCGAGCGGATTTGCAAAAACGGCTCACCGGCCGGCTCAAACACTTTACCTTTGACGGCCGTGATTTTCAATTCGGGGTCGAATGAACTGAACATATCGGCCACCAAGCCCTGAAATCCGTTGAAAACCGACAACGTGCAGACGGTTGCCAGTGTCGCCACAGCCACACCACATACCGCTATCAGCGAAATGATGTTGATAGCATTGTGCGATTTCTTGGAAAAAAGATACCGCTTGGCGATATAGAGCGGCAGTTTCAAAGTTGAAGCAATTTGTCGATTTTTTCAATAAAGTCAATAGAATCGTCCAAAAAGAAAGCCAATTCCGGTATCCGCCGGATTTGTTTGCCGATACGCACACCCAGTTCGTAGCGGATTGCCTTTTTGTTCTGTTGGATGTTTTCTATGATTTCTTTTCCCTTTTCCGAAGGAAATATACTGAGATAAGCCTTTGCAACGCTTAAATCGGGACTGATACGCACTTTCGTAACCGAGACCATCACGCCGTGCATGAGTTTGGTCTGCATCAAAAAGATTTCACTTAAATCCTTCTGTATCTGCCGTTCAATTTTTTGAGTTCTCGTTGTGTCCATGGTCGAGTTTATATATTATCGTTAAACCGTCGCGTAAAGGTAAGATAACTTTTTCAATCCGCGTGTCTTGTTTTATTTTTTCGTTGAAATTTTGAATGCCGGTTGTCTGCTTGTCGGCGGCGGCAGGCTTTTCCAACACTTTGCCGTCCCACAATGTATTATCGGCTAAAATAATTCCGCCAACCGGTACTTTGTCGAAAATCAAATCGTAATATTCGCTGTACAAGCGTTTGTCGGCATCGATAAAAACCATATCAAACGTGCCTTTCAATTGCGGAATAATGTCGAGTGCGTCGCCGGTGTGCAAATGGATTTTATCTTTTAAAGGAGAATCTTCAAACTGTTTCCGGATAAAATCTTCCAATTCGTCGTCAATTTCAATCGTATGGATTTCGCCGTTTTCGGGCAAGGCTTCCGCCAGGCACAAAGTCGCATAACCGGTGTAAGTACCGATTTCCAAAATACGCTGCGGCCGTTGCATGCGCACCAGCATTTTCAAAATCCTCCCCTGCAAATGCCCTGAAAGCATTCGCGGACGAAGCAGATTGACGTGTGCATTCCGGCTTAAACGTGAAAGTTGTTCGCCTTCTTCGTCGATATGATTTAATATGTATTCTTCCAACGTCATTATTTGAAAAATGGTAGTTGGTAGCGTTGCGATTCTTCCAGTATTTTACCTGCATTGTTGATTTCGAGGAAAGACGTGCCGCCGCCTTCGCCGAAACTGCCGCTCAGATAAGCGACCATATCGTTTTTACCTATCATTTGTTTCCGAAGCAGTTTGCCCAAAGCGTCCAAAAAATACTGTTTCGGGTCGCCCGATTCGGGTTGATATTCAGCCCACACGCCGTAGGACAATGCTAATTCGCGCGTGGTCTGTTCTTTATAGCAAATCGCAAAAACCGGTGCTTTGCCCCGGAAAGCAGCCAGATTGCGGGCAGTACGTCCCGAATAACTGTCGGTAACTATCGCTTTTACCATCAATTTGGTGCAGGATTTGACAGCCTGCTTGGAAAGAAATGCCCGCACGTCTATGTCGTCGTTGGGCATGGGAACGCGAATGTCGTTTTCCGCTAACTTGGTCAATTCCGCTTCGCGGGCAATGGTCGTCATCGTGCGCACTGCTTCGACCGGATATTTGCCGTAAGCCGTTTCACCGCTCAGCATCAGTGCATCGGTGCGGTAATAAATCGCATTGGCAACGTCCGTAACTTCGGCACGCGTCGGGCGCGGATTGGTAATCATCGAATGCAACATCTGCGTAGCGACAATCACCGGCTTTTTCGCAGCCACGCACTTGCGTATCATGACGCGCTGCAGTCCGGGGATTTTTTCCTGCGGAACTTCAATGCCCAAATCGCCCCGTGCAACCATAATTCCGTACGAAACTTCCAAAATTTCGTCCAGATTATCTACACCTTCCTGATTTTCGATTTTCGCAATAATTTTTATCGGACTGTGGTATTCGTCCAAAATACATTGAATATCCAGCACGTCCTGTTTGCTTCGGACAAACGAATGAGCAATAAAATCAATTTTATTCTCAATTGCATACAAAATATTTTTGCGGTCTTTCTCAGTCAGCGACGGCAGATTGATACGTACCCCCGGAATATTCACACTTTTACGACTACCCAATACCGCGTCATTCAATACTTCGACAACCAGCTGTCGAGATAATTTTTCAATTACTTTCAATTCCAGTTCGCCGTCGTCAATCAAAATCATGTCGCCGATTTTCAGCTCGTTAGCAAAATTCGTATAATTGACCGAAATCGTTTCAGCAGTCGTTTTTTCGTTCGGTGCGCCCTGAATTTTCACTTTGTCCCCTGCTTTAAACGCAATCGGCGTGTCGGCAACCGTGGTGCGTACTTCCGGCCCTTTGGTGTCCATCAAAATCCCAATCCGGTTGGAAACGGCGCGGACACTTTGAATAATTTTATCAAAACCTTCCGCGTCTAAATGAGCGGAATTCATGCGCACAACGTTCATTCCGGCGTTGAACAAATCGGTAACAAAATCTACATCGCACCGTTTGTCTGAAATCGTTGCTACTATTTTTGTCTGTTTTAACATATTTTATTTCGCTTTTAATTCGATAATCGCTTCCACGCCCAGCCGATACGAATCCATTCCAAAACCGGCGATAACGCCCTTACACGCAGCAGTTATCAGCGATTGGTGCCGAAATTTCTCCCGTGCATGCACGTTCGACAAATGAATTTCAACGACCGGAGCGTTGATTGCTTTGATGGCGTCGTGAATGGCGACGGACGTATGCGTATAAGCTCCCGCGTTCAGCAAAATTCCGTCGAACGAAAACCCTGTTTCGTGGATTTTATCGATAATCTCTCCTTCGATATTCGATTGAAAATAAGCAAATTCGATTGCAGGATACCTTTTTTTTAACGTTTCAAAATAGGAAAGAAAGGAAGACGAGCCGTAAATTCCCGGTTCGCGAATGCCTACCAAATTCAGATTGGGACCATTTATTATTTGAATTTTCATATCACCGGCGTTTTTTATAACTTTGGCGCAAAGTTAGTTATTATTCTTCAAATATGAGTGATTTCATCAGAAACGAAGAAATTTCAACGTTAATTCGGTCATACAATACTTATTTATTGTTGGAGAAATCGCTGTCCGGCAATTCGGTAGAGGCCTATTTAGACGATTTAAATAAACTGCTGAATTTTTTGGAAAGTATCGGAAAATCCCCGCAGGAAGCCCTGTTGGAAGATTTGCAGGAAATGTTAGTCGCTTTGCACGAATTGGGTATTAATCCGCGTTCGCAGGCACGAGTGATTTCCGGTATCAAATCGTTTTACCGGTTTCTGGAGTTAGAAAAATGGATTACGAAAGACCCTACAGAGTTGTTGGAAGCTCCCAAAATCGGCCTCAAGCTGCCCGAATTTCTTACGTTGGACGAAATCAACAGGATACTTTCGGTCATTGATTTGTCACAACCCGAAGGACAACGCAACAAAGCGATTATTGAAACGCTATATAGTTGTGGTCTGCGTGTTTCCGAGCTAACCGGCTTGCGTTTCCCCGATTTGTATTTCGACGAAGGTTTTGTGAAGGTGGAAGGCAAAGGCGGCAAACAGCGGTTAGTCCCGATTTCACAAACGGCTGTCAAAGAAATCCGGCTATATCTTTTGGACAGAAATTTGGTTACGGTGAAAAAAGACTTTGAAGACATTTTGTTTTTGAGCCGGCGGGGCACTTCCCTTTCCCGCATTATGATTTTTCATTTAATAAAAGAATATACAGAACAAGCGGGTATCCGCAAAAATGTCAGTCCGCACACTTTTCGGCATTCGTTTGCGACACATCTATTGGAAGGCGGTGCAAACCTGCGCGCCATTCAAGCCATGTTAGGGCATGAAAAAATTACCACTACCGAGATTTACACGCATTTAGACAGAGACTTTTTGAGAAGCGAGATATTGGAACACCATCCAAGAAACAAATAATCGTACGAGCTATTATTATTTTAAAAAATATAGCTTAATCCTATCCCCATTTGCCCTTCCTCGTCCACCGGTTGGATTGCCAATGAGAATTTTTTGTCAAAAATCTTGTCTGTAAATCCTTTGATGTAAGGCAACAGCCAATAGCCGATACGCGCGCTCAAAATACCGAATCCTGCGCCGGCCACTACGTCCATGAGCCAATGCCGCTCGTTGTAAATCCGCATAATTCCGACGGCACTTGCAACGGAATAAGCCGCAACGCTGTACCAAATAGACTCGTCGCCATATTCCAATCGCACCAGTTCAGCCCCCATAAAAGCAGTGGCCGTATGTCCCGACGGAAATGAATTCCTGGCAAACGTATCCGGTCGTTTTTCTTTGACGGCATATTTGACACCATTCACTGCCACACCCATCACCACCCACGAAGTCGCTGTGAGCAATATCCGTTCATAATAATTGTGCTTGGCCTGCGCACCGGCAAGACTTAATCCAAAGACCGAAACCACCGGCAAATACTGAATATGGTCGTCGGCGTGGAATTTCCGGCATCGAATATCGTCCATTTTTTCATTAACTTGTTTGTTTAGCGGCGTCAATAAGCCATCAACACCCAACGAGCCGACCACAATCAGTGAAGCAGGAACAATGAAAGACTTTACTTTAAAATCGTTGGCAACCGGCACTGTATCAGTCGTGTTCTGTGCGAACAACGACGCTTGACAAAGGAACATACACGCCAAAAAGAATGGGAACGTTTTCATAAATAGAGTATTTAGGTGCAAAATTATAATAATAAATGATTGGAACAATATTTTTTGTACTTTTCCCCTATAAATTTTGTCCGACATTTTTATGCGTTTGTGTGGAATCTGAAGATTTTATGCTAACTTTGTAGTTCGATTAATTTAATTATCATGGAAAGAACGAAACGATTTATTCTCAGTGAACAAGAAATCCCGACACAATGGTACAATATTGTAGCGGATATGAAAAACAAACCGATGCCGCTATTGCATCCGGGAACGAAACAGGCGATGAATCCCGAAGATTTATTCCCGATTTTTGCCGAAGAAGTGTCTAAACAGGAATTGAATCAAACGGATGCGTGGATACCTATTCCCGAAGAAGTGCGCGAACAATACAAAGTCTATCGCTCTACGCCGTTGGTACGTGCTTACGGATTGGAAAAAGCCTTGGATACTCCGGCGCATATTTATTTCAAAAACGAAAGCGTGAGTCCGGTGGGTTCGCACAAACTCAATTCCGCATTGGCGCAAGCCTATTATTGCAAGCAACAAGGAGTTACGAATATTACCACCGAAACCGGTGCAGGACAATGGGGTACGGCTTTGTCGTACGCTGCCAAAGTGTTCGGATTGGAACTGGCGGTGTATATGGTCAAAGTGAGTTACGAACAAAAACCCTATCGCCGCTCGTTGATGCAAACTTGGGGAGCGCAGGTAATTGCTTCGCCCTCGATGTCCACCAAAGCAGGACGTAAAATTTTGACGGAAAAACCCAATTATCAAGGAAGTTTGGGAACGGCGATTTCGGAAGCACTCGAATTGGCGATGCAAACTCTCAACTGTAAATATACTTTGGGTAGCGTGCTGAATCACGTGACGTTGCATCAAACAGTCATTGGATTGGAGGCTGAAAAACAAATGGCGATGGCTGGCGAATACCCCGATATTGTGATCGGATGTTTCGGCGGAGGCTCGAACTTCGGCGGTATTTCGTTCCCGTTTATGCGTCACAACATTTTGGATGGCAAGACAACACGTTTTATTGCTGCCGAGCCGTCCTCTTGTCCGAAATTGACTCGCGGTGTGTTCCACTACGATTTTGGTGATGAGGCTGGTTATACGCCGCTTATTCCAATGTTTACACTCGGACATAATTTTGCTCCGGCGCACATTCACGCGGGTGGATTGCGTTATCATGGTGCAGGTTCGATTGTCAGTCAATTGATTAAGGACAATATGATGGAAGCAGTGGATATTGACCAATTGGATTCGTTCAAAGCAGGCGTTTTATTTGCTCAAACGGAAGGCATTATTCCTGCTCCCGAATCGGCACACGCCATTGCGGCAACCATTACAGAGGCTTTGAAAGCCAAAGAAGAAGGCAAGGAAAAAGTCATTTTATTCAATCTTTCGGGACACGGATTAATCGACATGGCGGCTTACGACCAATATTTGGCAGGCGATTTGTCCAACTATTCTGTGCCGGATGCGGAAATTCAGAAAAATATTGATGAGTTGGCAGGGCTTGAATAAAACGGAAATTTGAGCTAATCAATAAAATATGGGCTACAATCTCAAAAACAAAGAAACTATTCGGATTAGAACAAAGTAATTAGCGAATGGAAATCAATCCATTTCTGAAATAATTCCGTACTTTTGCGTTTAACATCTGATAATCGGTATTATTGGAAGTTATAAAGATTAATGTTATAACGCAATGACACCCGAAGAAAAAGCAAGAGTAGAAATAGACAAGAAATTAGAAGGCGCAGGCTGGAAAGTCGTGAATAGAGACGAATATGCTCCATCCGTTTCTGCTATAGCTGTCCGCGAAGGTTTGCTGAAAGGGAATAAAGAGGTGGACTACTTATTGTTTTTGGACGGTAAAGCCATTGGCGTTTTGGAAGCCAAAAGAGAAGACATCCAATTGTCGGAAGTAGTGGCAGCACAAGCCGAAGACTATACACATCAGTTATTGGATTGGTATCAATGCTGGCAAAAACCCTTGCCGCTTGTCTATCTGTCGAATGGGAAAGAATTGTTGTTCAAAGATTTGCGTGATTCCGTAGGGGTAAGGCGCGCCTTACCCCTACATGCCATGCACACCCCAAAAGAATTGGCTAAAATAGCGAACATTCAGAATGAATATGCCGGACTACCCTATCTTTCAAACAAAGGATTGCGTAAATGTCAATATGAAGCAGTTACGAAATTAGAAAGCAGTTTGCGAAAAGGCGAAAAACGGGCATTGATGGTTTTGGCAACCGGCGCCGGAAAAACATTTACCGCTTGCATGGCTGCTTATCGCTTACTTTCCTATACGCCCGCAAAACGTATTTTATTCTTGGTTGACCGTAATAATCTGGGAAAACAGGCGGAAGGCGAGTTTGGTACCTTCCGGCTGACCGAAACCGGCGAGCCTTTTAATACGATTTTTGTTACCGAACGATTGAAATCACCAAAAATTCCA
The DNA here is from genome assembly GCA_025996895.1 of Bacteroidia bacterium. Taxonomy (GTDB): domain Bacteria; phylum Bacteroidota; class Bacteroidia; order Bacteroidales; family Azobacteroidaceae; genus Azobacteroides. The sequence goes on from BNTW01000002.1 coordinate 70,613, forward strand.
CAGGAGTCGAATGTAGTAATCTCTACTATCCAACGACTTTTTGCCGTATTGACTGGAAAAGAGTTTACAGATGAAGATGAATTTGAAGGGATTCAGGAAGACGATAGAGAAATCACGTTGGACAATAATGTTTTATTACCGCCTGATTTCTTTGATGTTATCATTGTAGATGAATGTCATCGTTCAATTTACGGACGTTGGCAACAGGTGCTAAAATATTTCAAGCAGGCACGAATAATCGGATTAACGGCAACCCCTGCGCCCGAAACATTGGCTTTCTTCAACAACAACCGGATTGTCAATTATACACTTGAAAAATCCATTGCCGATGGCATCAATGTTCATTTCCGAATATATCGTATTAAAACAAAAGTCAGTTCTGAAGGCGGTACGATAGAAAAAGGCGAGAAAATAAATGTAGTTACTGTTCATACAGGGCAAAACACAGTGAGTGATTCCGAAGAAGAAGTTCAATACGGCAATACGGAATTAGACCGCTCGGTAGTCAATCCTACACAAATCCGCTTGGTTTTAGAATCATTTCGCGATGCCGTTTACACAGATTTATATCCCGACCGTACGCCGGATTTAGCCTATATCCCCAAAACATTGATTTTTGCCAAAAACGACAGTCACGCCACAAGAATCGTGGAAATAGCCAAAGACATTTTCCCCAATCAATCACCTGATTTTGTCCAAAAAATCACTTATTCGGCAGGCGACAGCACAGAATTGATACGCCGTTTCCGCAACGAAAAGTCGTTCCGCATAGCCGTTACAGTCAATCTGGTGGCGACAGGAACGGATATAAAACCCTTGGAAATCCTGCTATTCATGCGGGATGTAGGCTCCGAAATTTTATATACGCAAATGAAAGGTCGCGGCGTTCGCACCATTGGCGATGAGCAATTACGCAATGTTACACCCAATGCCACAAGCAAAGATTTGTTCTATCTGGTAGATGCTGTGGGCGTTACCGAGCATGAAAAATTCATTCCCAAGCCGCAGGGGGGAATCAATCCACCGCCGACAAATCCAACGCTTGAACAACTTTTGGAGCAAATCGCTCACGGCTATTTGTCCGATGATTATTTGCAGTTGTTGGCAAGCCGTCTTTCGCGCATCAATGCCAAAAGCAAGGAAAAGCAACGCAATGATTTTGCCAATATTGCCGGTATTACGATGTATGATTTGGCGATTTCTATTTTCAACGCACTTGAAAACGACACTTTGCGGCCATTTAATGAAGTAAATGAGCCGAATACGGAACGCAAAGCATTGGTCGCATTATTGGCACACAATCCCGAAGCCCGAAAACAGATGTTGATACTCAATGCCGGATTTGTCAAAGTACTGATTCCGGGCGAAGATGAGGTGATATATACCGGTTTCTCGAAGGAAGAAGCGGCATCGACCACACAAGCCTTTGAGGAATATGTAACCACGCATCGGGACGAAATTGAAGCCTTACGAATCATCTACAACAACCAAAACAAACCGATTACCTACGCCCTGCTTTCCGATTTGAAAGAAAAATTATTGGCGGACGACAGACGATTCAATATGTTGCGGTTATGGAATTCGTATTCCATTGTAAATGCCGGTAGAGACGCGATTAATCGCGTCTCTACATTACGCACAGAAACAGAACGCGAAGCCCTCACGAATTTAATCCAATTGGTGCGTTACGCCTTCCAAATAATCCCCGAATTGAAATCGCTCTCTTCCTTTGCCGCCTCTCGTTTTGAATTGTGGTGCGGACAAAATCAACGTCCTTTGACTGAACAGCAAAAAGAGATTGTGAAGGAAATAGTGGGGTATATTGTTGCGAATGGAAGTTATACGAACAACGAATTGCGGGATGAAAATATTACGCTGTTTGCGCAGATGGTAAGGAGTTTTGGGTCGCCGGAGGTGGTGGATGAGGTGTTGGGGTCGTTGTCGTGGGTGATATTGAAGGCAGCATAATATGTCAATTACGAATTAAAAATTACGAATTACGATGATAGAGTATTTATTAAAATTAACATATAATGACTTTTTATAGACGAGGTAGAAATGACAACAACAGAGAACAACAGTTTTCTGAAAAGAAAAAAGCAAAATTTCAAGTTTCCGATAAATCTTTTCGGAAAGCAACACTTGTATCATCTTTAACAATAACGGTTTTTGTCTTTACTCTTTTTATAATAAAAGCAGCTTTTGCCATATCCGAGTCTGATATTCAAACTATTTGTGAAATAACTGCCGGATTGAGTGCTTTTGCTCTTGCTATTCCGCTATTCTTAAAAGATTTTGATATAACTTCAAACTTTTGGAAACAATTTTATTTGATAGCCATTACATTTTTAATTGCTACGTTTATTGGTGTTGTTACATTCTTGCAAACAAGTGAGGATGAATCTAAAAATATAATGCTTTATTTATGGTTTTTCTTTTCAATATTGATTTCTGTAAATGTCAATAATCTAACCCACTTAGGAAATCAATTGAAATTAAAAATTTCATTAAATCCAATACTTAACCTTTCTATTTCGTATCTCTGTCTTTTAATATCACTAATATTTTCCAAAGGCAATTTCTTAGTTTATGGTACAATCTTATTTACTATATACGGATTTTACCTTATATTGACGTTAATGATGTCCGTACTTTTTGAATTATTATTTTCAAAACCGACAAAAGATAATGATTTGAGAATAAAAAGAGCCATTCAGCATTTAGTAGAAAAATATAAAGAAATGGCTTTTGATGAGCAAACTTTACTTGATAAATTGAAATCAGAATCATTTCCAAATGAACAAGAAATAATAAGTCGAACAAAAATTCAGGATTTAGTTGCCGAAATGGACATTGCTACTGCTGCTGATGAGCCTAAAATTACAATTTATGAATACGATAAAATTATTCCTCGCTGGAGAAAAGAATATGATGAAATTTTAAGTCCGGAATTTATTTTTCTGACAATAGATAAAAGCGACATAGAAGAAAATATATATGCAATGAATAACAAATTCTATAAAAGCCATATTGAGGAAATATTTGAAATTCTTTCAAACAAAACAGAATTGTCTAAAGAAATATTAAAAGAAAATAATGTATTAGAGAGAAACTATTACATAAAATATGGTGTTATTGATTGTATTACATATGATTATTCAAGTTTTTATTACACATCAGGAAAGTACTTTAAAAATGACAAAGGACTTGATTTGTTTTATTTATCTGCAAAAGGATATCATTGCCCGATTATTATGGAAGAAAGTGGTTTTTTAAAATATTTAAAGAACAAAGAAATTTGTACAGCAATAGATTCAAATAACAAACCTCTTTATTATAGGAATATAGAATACCTTGTTGCAAACAATGATATTTCAATAATTTGGGAAAAAGAATTTAAAATGGAATAGAAGTGAAACAGAATAACATAATCCAAGAAAAATCATTCGCTTTCGCTATACGGATAGTGAAATTATATAAGTATCTGAGCGAAGAAAAGAAAGAATTTGTTATGTCAAAGCAATTGCTTCGATGTGGCACTTCGATAGGCGCAAATATTGAAGAATCCATTGGCGGACAGTCTGACAAAGATTTCTTATCAAAACTTAGCATTTCATACAAAGAAGCAAGAGAAACCATGTATTGGATAAAATTACTTTTAGCAACCGATTATCTTAATCAGGAACAAGCAGAAAGTATGCTCAAAGATGCAGAAGAAATCTGTAAAATCTTAGGAAAAATCCAAATAACAATGAAAGATAAATTAAAAATTACGAATTAAAAATTACGAAAATGAATAAAAAAAGAAAAATTTATAAACCAGATTGTATCCGCAATGCGTATATTATTTTAGAAGAAAAGATTATTATTCAGAATGACCCCGTAATTCGTAATTCTAAATTTTTAATTGACCCCGTAATTCGTAATTTTTAATTCGTAATTGATATGACAGAGCAATCCCTCACAAAAAAAGTATGGAATCTTGCCGACGTCATCGCCGCCGCAGGCGTTGGCTTTACCGACTACATTATCCAACTGACCTATCTCTTGTTCCTGAAAATGGATTACGAGAAAACCGTGTTGGGCTATACAAGCACTATCCCTGACGGTTACGGTTGGAAAGACTTGACAAGTTTAGTCGGACTGGATTTAATCCGGCAGTATGAGCAGACATTGGATACTTTATCCAAAAAAGACGATTTGATTGGCAGCATTTTTACCAAAGCGCAAAATAAAATACAACAACCGGTCTTGCTCAAACGGGTGATTTCGTTGATAGGCGAAGAAAATTGGCTGTCGATGGACGGTGATTTGAAAGGTGCTATCTATGAAACGATTTTGGAGAAGAACGGACAAGACAAGAAAAGCGGCGCCGGACAGTATTTTACGCCTCGTGCGCTTATCAATGCCATGGTCGATGTTACCTATCCTTTGATTACCGAAACGGTATGCGACCCGGCTTGCGGAACAGGCGGTTTCTTGTTGGCTGCCTTCGACTACATGAAAAAACAATCCAACGACCGCGCAAAACAGCAATTTCTGCGAAACGAAGCCTTGCACGGAAACGATATTACACCCTTGGTGGTAACGTTGGCTTCCATGAATCTCTATTTGCATGGAGTCGGGACAGAGAAAAGTCCGGTAACTTGTTGTGATTCACTGGAAAAATCGCCAGAAAAGTTATTTGATATAGTCCTTGCCAATCCGCCTTTTGGTACGCGCCCGGCAGGCTCTACGAATATTTCGGCAATGCGCGACGATTTATATGTATCGACCAGCAACAACCAACTCAATTTCCTGCAACAGATTATGTTAACGCTGAAAACAGGCGGACGTGCAGCGGTGGTATTGCCCGATAATGTATTGTTTGAAGGCGGAGCAGGCGAAACAGTGCGCAAAAAACTGCTTTCGGATTTCGATTTGCATACCATTTTACGCTTGCCGACCGGCATTTTTTATGCCAACGGCGTGAAAGCCAATGTGCTGTTTTTCACCAAAGGAAACAACACCAAAGAAATCTGGTATTACGATTATCGCACCGAAATCAAACATACCTTAGCCACAAATCCCATCCAACGCTATCATTTGGATGATTTTGTGAATTGCTACAGCTCACGTAAAGACGTGGCATGCCACGTCTCTACATGGTCGCCTGAAAACCCGACCGGTCGTTGGCGAAAATACAGTTACGAAGAAATCATTGCACGAGATAAAACAAGTTTGGATATTACGTGGCTTAAATCCGGCGAAGAAGCGGTCGATTATTCGCTTGCCGAATTAATGACAATGATTGAAGAAAAGAGCCAAAACATCCTTTCAGCGGTAAGTTCATTGAAAAACATAATCGGTAAAATTGAAGAATAATGAAATATAATGTTTATTGTGACGAAAGTTGTCATTTAGAGAACGATAACATCCATGTTATGGTTTGGGGGGCGATTTGGTGTTTGAAAGAAAAGAAAAGTGAAATTTTCAAACGAATACGCGAAATCAAAGTGGAATGTGGTCTTGCCAAAGATTTTGAGATTAAGTGGAATAAGGTATCGCCTGCTCGCACCGATTTTTATTTGCGCCTGATTGATTATTTTTTCGATGACGACGATATTCATTTTCGTGCGTTGGTTGTGCCGGACAAATCAATTCCTAATCACGAACAAGTCGCAGTATTAGTGCGACCCCGTAACTCTTTTAACACATGGTCAATGAGATACCCCAAAGGTAATACATTATATTTAGATAACAAATTTTTCAACAAGATTTTTAATTATATTTGATTAAGAGATGAATACTAAACAGTTAAGACAAAAAATATTAGACCTTGCCATCCGTGGCAAATTAGTTCCGCAAGACCCCAATGACGAGTCGGCATCGGCGCTTGTTGAGAAAATCCGTGCCGAGAAGGAGCGGTTAATCAAGGAAAAGAAAATCAAGCGGGATAAGAACGAATCGTTTATCTTTCGGGGTGAAGATAAATCTCATTATGAGAAGTCAATTACGGATGTACCATTTGAGATTCCGGAAAATTGGGAGTGGTGTCGGTTAGGCGATATTGGAGAAATAGTTACCGGTAATACACCATTAAAAGAAAGAAAAGATTTTTATGGAGATGAATATCCCTTCTACAAGCCTACTGATTTAGGAAAAGGATTATTTGTAGATAAAGCAAGTGACAATTTATCGTCATTAGGCTATGCAAATGCCAGACAATTACCTGCATTTTCAGTTTTGGTAACTTGTATTGGTGCAACAATAGGAAAAACAGGATTAATTTTAAAAAACGGAACATGTAATCAGCAAATTAATGCAATTATCCCACATAGTAGTATAGAGTATAAATTTTTATATTTTTGTTGCATAACAGATTTTCTACAAACCCAAATAAAAGAAAACGCATCCGCGACAACTTTACCAATTATAAACAAAAGTAAATTTGAACAATTAGTCATTACACTTCCTCCAATTGCTGAACAACACCGCATCGTTTCCGAAATTGAGCGTTTATTCTCTATAATCGACATTATAGAGGACAATAAACTATCCTTAGCGCAAATCATCAAGCAAGCCAAATCCAAAGTCCTTGACCTCGCCATTCACGGCAAACTTGTTCCGCAAGATCCGAACGATGAGCCTGCATCTGTACTTTTAGAAAGGATTAAAGCAGAACAGAAAACGAAGAAACAGACTGCTGATAATTCACATTATCCGTTTGAAGTGCCGGAAAGTTGGACGTGGTGTAGGTTAAATGATATTGCAAACATTGCTCTTGGAAAAACACTTGATAAACAAAAAAATAAAGGAGAATTTAAAACTTATTTGAGAAGTGTAAATATCCGTTGGGGACATATTGATTTGGATGATTTAAAAGAAATGAAATTTGAAGAATCGGAGCTTGAAAAATACAATATCCTTGAAAGAGATTTATTGATTTGTGAAGGTGGCGAAGCAGGAAGGTGTGCGGTATGGAAAAATCAATCGGTTTCGGTGAGATACCAAAATGCCATTCATCGAGTAAGATTTTATGCTAAAATCAATTCAGACTTTTACATGTATGCTCTTTGGCATTACAATAATAGCGAAATTTTAGAAGAATATTGCAAAGGTGTAACGATTAAACATTTAACAGGACAAGCACTTAATTTACTTTATTTTCCGCTTCCTCCATTAGCAGAGCAAAAACGCATAGTAAATCAAATCGAAACAATTTTTAATCAATTAGACGCTATTGAACAATCAATAAAAGCGTAGGTTTCAATTCCCTACGCTTTCGTAATTTTTAATTCGTAATTGAAATATTACCATGTAACAATCTTATCAACAATCGTTTGTTGCTCGCTTGCCGTCCTTCTCAAATAAATCCGGGTCGTTTCAATACTTTCATGACCCATCAAGTCTGCCAATAGGGCAATGTCATTGAATTTATCCAAAAAATTCTTGGCGAAACGATGGCGGAAAGAATGAGGGTAAATTACTTTGGTATTCAATCCGTATTTATCGGCAAAATGTTTGAGTTGTTGCGAAATACCTCTTGCAGTAATTCGTTTGCCAAAACGATTTCGGAAAATATAGCCCGAAGAAAGACTTTTTTCTTTCAACCATTTTGTGGCTTCTTCCCGCAATTTTTTCGGAATATACAGTCGGCGAACTTTTCCGCCTTTGGTGTACATATCCAAATATCCGGTTTCAACGTGCTCCGCTTTTATTTGCAGTAATTCGCTGATTCTTGCACCAGTTGCTGTCAAAAACCAAACTACAAAATACCATTCGGTATGTCCATCGCTTTTTAGTTTGGTTTTAAGAAACTTGTAATCTGCATCGCTAACAACATTTTCAAGGAAGTTTTTTTGTTGCACTTTCACAAATTTGAGTTTCAAACGTTCTTTTTGAATAAATTCAAGGTATTTGTTCAATGCCTGTAACCGCAAATTAACCGTTTGTGGTTTGAAGCGTTCTATCAAATAGCCTTTATAGGCTAAAAGATTTTCTTTGTCAATCATTTCATACTGCGTAATAAAATGATTGATAGTCCACACATAAGATGTGACCGTACTTTTAGACAAGTCGCTTTTCTCAAGAAATTTTTGAAATTTTGTTACCATAATTTGATTTTTAATAGTTTACGGCAACAAAAGTATCTTATGTGGGATGCTTATAAATTGTTTTGAATGGAATCCAATGTTTTGAAGATTGCTTCGATTTGATTTACAATGCGCTTTTGTTCTGATAAAGGGGGTATAGGAAATCTATAAGAAGTTATGTTTTCATTATTAATTGATGGAGAATTATCTCCTTTCATAAAGGCATTAAGACCATCAATAACGTATTTGGATGTCATTAAGTAATACAAATATTTTGGAAACAGTATTTGTGTTGGTTTGCAGACAAAGAAACCTGTTGAGGCAATGCAATTAGAGTATTTATCATCTACAAATGCTATATTTTCCAAATAGGGTCTAACCATAGAAAATAGAGTATCCCCACTATTAACATGCCGACTTGCTCTGCTTGGGGCTTCTAACACATTAAGATACTTTATTTCACTGATTATATGTTTCTTATTGTCTATCGCGTTTATATCAATATATCCAAACTTTTCTCCTATTGGTTTTTTAGTTTCCATAGGAACAAAACATTCATTACCAGTCATCCACACCCAACTATCCGGTATTTCAAACGGATAATGTGAATTATCAGCAGTCTGTTTCTTCGTTTTCTGTTCTGCTTTAATCCGTTCCAAAAGCACAGATGCAGGCTCATCATTCGGGTCTTGCGGAACAAGTTTGCCATGAATGGCAAGGTCAAGGACTTTGGATTTGGCTTGCCTAATGATTTGCTCTAAGGATCGGTTGTTCTCTTCTATAAGGTCAATTACAGAGAATAAGCGTTCGATTTCGGAAACGATACGATATTGTTCTGCAAGTGGAGGGAGGGGCAAAAGAATAGATGAAAGAGAATCACCTGATAAACTTTGAATGCCAACTCCTTTTCTATACTTATTAATTTCACCGGTAAAATATATTTTTCTTAGGAAAAAATAAACATATAACGAACGTATATTTGCAAAAAAACGAACTCTATGTATGTGATTTTGAAAACAAATAGAATTGTCTTTATCCCAAATAGCGGAACGTCCAGCTTCTCCACCTTCACAAATCAATAAATCGCCCTTTACTGCTGTAAATCTGTCCAATTCATCTTCTTTGATTGGCATTTTTCTTAATTCATCCAATTCAAAAAATCCCCAATAAAGATTTGAAGTTGTGATATATTCACGTAAAATGCCTGTATTTCTTCCCTTATCTAAGGTTTTTCCTGTATTGTGATTGGATATATTTCCTAACCTCACCCACTCCCAACTCTCCGGAATCTCAAAAGGTATCTCATCCTCAATACATTTGACTGTTCCATCTGCGAACTTCTCATAAGGGGATTTATAGAAAGAAGTGGAAGTATTACAAAAACAAAAATGTGGCCTGTTTCCCATAATTTGCTTATCTTTGCACCCACGAAACAAATTTAAACTATAATAATGTCATTACAGTGTGGTATTGTGGGACTTCCCAATGTTGGTAAATCGACCCTTTTCAATTGCCTTTCCAATGCGAAAGCGCAGGCGGCTAATTTTCCTTTTTGTACGATTGAGCCTAATGTGGGTGTGATTACCGTTCCCGACGAACGACTCAACAAGTTGGCGGAATTGGTGCATCCGCAAAAAATCGTGCCTACAACAGTCGAAATTGTCGATATTGCCGGATTGGTCAAAGGAGCAAGCAAAGGGGAAGGTTTGGGCAATAAATTCCTGGCCAATATCCGCGAAACGGATGCAATATTGCATGTTTTGCGTTGCTTCGACGATGAGAATGTAACCCATGTGGACGGATCGGTCGATCCGGTGCGCGACAAGGAAATCATCGATTATGAATTGCAGTTGAAAGATTTGGAAACCGTCGAATCGCGCATCGGCAAAGTGCAAAAACAGGCGCAAACGGGCGGCGATAAACAAGCCAAATTGCAATGGGAAGTCTTGGAAAAATATAAAGCGGCGTTAGAACAGGGCAAATCCGCACGAACTGTTCAATTTGATACGAAAGATGAACAAAAAGCGGCGCACGACTTGTTTTTATTGACTAACAAACCGGTGCTTTACGTTTGCAATGTGGATGAAGCCTCTGCCGTTTCGGGAAACAAATACACGGAAATGATTCGGGAAGCCGTCAAAGAGGAAGGCGCTGATTTATTGATTGTTGCCGCTAAGATAGAATCCGAAATAGCCGAATTTGAAACGTATGAAGAACGCGAAATGTTCCTCAGTGAATTGGGATTGGAAGAATCCGGTGTCAACCGTTTGATTAAATCGGCTTATAAATTATTAAACCTCGAAACTTTCCTCACGGCAGGTGTGCCGGAAGTACGCGCGTGGACGTACGAAAAAGGTTGGAAAGCACCTCAATGTGCGGGAGTAATTCATACCGATTTTGAAAAAGGATTTATCCGCGCCGAAGTGATCAAATATGCCGATTATATTGTGTTAGGCTCGGAGAGCGCGTGCAAGGAAGCCGGCAAAATGTATGTGGAGGGAAAAGATTATGTGGTGCAGGACGGCGACATCATGCACTTTCGCTTTAATGTATAATCATCAAATTTCATAAAGATATAAAACTTTTATTTTTCGGCAAATGTAATGATTTTTTTTTACCTTTGCGCGACAATTAGTTAATAATCAAATATGAAGAAAAAATCAGTATTATTATCCTTTTTTTTGCTGACAGGATTATTTTTTGGTGTTCAAGCACAAGACACAAAGGCGACGGTAGATAATTTGGCGGCTTACACGACCAAAGATACCGTGCAGGGTTGGAAACATTCGGGTATCACCGGATTAACTTTTGGTCAGACTTCGCTGACAAATTGGGTAGCCGGCGGGGACGACAAGATTTCGGTCGATTTTATGCTCAACGCTTCGGCGAATTATCTAAAAGATAAATGGTTTTGGGACAATAACTTATCGCTGGAATACGGCTCATTTTATTCTTCCGCAAACAACGGTTGGCAGAAATCGGCCGACAAAATCAACCTTAACTCCATTGTCGGCCGGCAAATCAGCAATAAATGGTCGGCGGCTTTCCTGTTCAACTTCAATACGCAACTGACCAAAGGTTACAATTATCCTGATACAGAGCATTATATCTCTACACTAATGGCACCGGCTTACATGGACGTCGCATTGGGTTTCACTTATAAGCCAACCGCCAACTATACCGTGTTTATTTCGCCTTTGGCCGAACGCACGATTTTCGTTTTAGACGATTCTCTGTCGAGTATCGGTGCGCTGGGTGTCGATCCGGGTGAAAAAGTGCATTGGGAAACAGGGGCTTATGCGCGGGCAACACTCAATCAAACCGTGTTCCGGAATTGCAACGTTATCTCTACGCTCGACCTTTTTACACCCTATAACAGCGATTTCGGCAAAATCGACATGAATTGGAATTTGCTAGCGAATTACAAGTTGAGCAAATTATTTACCGTAACGTTAAGTACCACACTCCGGTATTACGATCAGGAAATCAAGCGAATTCAATTCAAAGAAATTTTCGGCTTGGGCTTAACCTATAATTTCTGAAAACATGGAAGAAATGATTCTCCGTACCGAGAATTTGGTCAAAAAATACAAGAGCCGCACGGTGGTCAATCATGTTTCCATCAATGTGAAACAGGGAGAAATCGTGGGATTGTTAGGCCCGAATGGCGCAGGCAAAACAACCACTTTCTACATGACTGTCGGCTTAGTAACGCCGAACGAGGGGAAAATCTTTTTAAACGATAAGGAAATTACGAAATATCCGGTTTATAAGCGGGCGCAAAACGGTATCGGCTATTTGGCGCAGGAAGCGTCTGTTTTTCGGAAAATGTCGGTCGAAGACAATATCCGCTCCGTGTTGGAAATGACGACGCAAACGCCTGAATATCAAAAAGAAAAGTTGGAAAATCTGATAGCCGAGTTCGGTTTGGAGAAAGTCCGCAAAAATTTGGGTGACCAACTTTCGGGAGGCGAACGCCGGCGCGTGGAAATTGCTCGCTGTCTGGCCATCGACCCGAAATTTATCATGCTTGACGAGCCATTTGCAGGCGTCGACCCGATTGCCGTACAAGACATTCAGCAGATTGTCGGAAAATTGAAACATAAAAATATAGGGATTTTGATTACCGACCACAACGTACATGAAACGTTGAGTATCACCGACCGCGCCTACCTGCTGTTTGAAGGCAAAGTCCTATTTCAGGGCAATGCCGAAGAACTGTCGGCCAATCCCATTGTGCGCGAAAAATATCTCGGAAAAGACTTTGAACTGCGGAAAAAGGTGTTATGAAAAACATCGGCTTCATTTTGATTTTGTTAGGGACGTCAGGACTTGTTATTCCTTTTTTTACCGGTCTGCAAACCAACGGCACACTGCTCGCCAGCTGGCTGCTGATTATTGCCGGATTTATCGCTTACATCATTATAAATAAAAAAATCCGGTAATATGCCGAAGTGGTTATTTCGCCTTTCTCTTTCAAATTCCAAGCCTGCACGGTTTAATTTTTTTAATGCAAAGATACTCTATTATGAATTACTAAAGGTTGTGCGTCTTTGGGGAGATTCCTCACTACGTTCGGAATGACAATTCGCTACTATAGAGGAGGGGGCGAGGGAGTCGGCGGCGAAGCCGCCGACTCCCTCGCCTTTATTATCCCAAATGGTGCCGTCATTCTGAGCGGAGCGAAGAATCTCATCCGTAACGAGCAAACGATTTTCAGCAGATTCCTCACTCCGTTCGGAATGACACTCGCCATTTTTAGGAGAGGGGGAGGAAGTAGTAGCGGCTTCGCCGCCACTACTTCCTCCATCACTCACGCTTCGCAGAGTGTCATTCTGAGCGTAGCGAAGAATCTGTTGTTGGTTGCGCACAACCCCTTTTTCAGTAACCAACACTTTCCAATCAGGATTTTTCTTGTTTATCAACGCCTCTTTTTTTGCCCTATTCCAACCTTTCAAGTCTTTTTCTCGCTTTATTGCCAAATCGAAATACGCTATTTCTTCGTAATAAATGCAATATTCAAGATTGTATTTATCTGTAAATGAGTTTTTTATTAAATGATTTTTGTGTTCGTAAATTCTACGGCACAAGTCATTCGTAACGCCAACATATAGCGTTGTCTTGTTTTTATTAGTCATTATGTAAACATATCCGAAGTTTGCCATATATTTTATTTTGATATTTCATTGGTTACATTCCTGCGGAATGTTATTAAAGGTGGATATTGTGTCGTTTCTACCGAGCTTTGCATTCCTACGGAATGCAGGGCGTTAACGTGTTTTGACCTTTCTACCGAACGGTATTGGCTAACGCCGAACTTCGTTTCCCTACGGGAATTTTTTTTGGTTTTCCCGACATCAGGGAAACCAATTTTTTCCACTCCCTTGCGTGGTTTAGTGAGCCACGCTGTTTCGCTTTCAAAACGCACATCTACCGAAATTTTATCATCTTCGATTTTGAAAATGATAAACTGATTGGGCTTTTGCGGTAGTTTATTGTATTCTATATTTTTTGGTGAGGGCATAAAATTTAATTATTATTCATCTGTCATTATTTCCTTATTTTTCTCTTTCAATTTTATTATTGCCTCTTTTTCGAGTGCTATAATTCCTTTTTCGGGTGTTGGTAAATCTTCGGGCATAACTCCGCCAAGCCGCATTATTGCCTCTCTTACTTCTTTCCCAACGGTGAAATGGGCATAACTCGC
>BNTW01000003.1 GCA_025996895.1 Bacteroidia bacterium
CTCGGCACTCGCTTATTTCATCATTGATGGATTCTTCTCAAATAATTCATATATTTGCATAAAATTGTAAGCCTTTAATCTGTTGCAATCAGGCAAAATATTCCATTTTTATTTCAAATAAAAACAGAAAGAAGACATAAATAAAAATTAATAAGAAATGAAAACAAAATTATTTTGGTTCGCCCTTTTGGCGATCCTGTTCTCGGTGAACAATAGTAGCTTGGCACAAGACTATGCAGGGAGCAAGACGGTAACTTCCGCAGGGAATGTGGATCTTACGGATTGGATTGTTCCGACAGATGTAGTCAAGCAGATTTATCTCTTGAAAATTGTAGTAGAACAAGCTGATCCTCAGCTAGTTAATACAGGAGTGAATGCGTGGACAACTCCATATCGTAATTTCCCTGGTAATTATCCTAATTATTCTAGTTGGGTAAATGCACATTGGGCTCCTATTAGTGTACCAGGTGCCCCTTATTCGATTGCTCTTGCAGGAGTGGGACTTGTTCAGTATGATGTGTCTTATATTTCAGACCCATGGATCGGAGTAGATCAGGCAGCGGATGCAGAGAGTCCACATTTAACAAGTTTTGGTGGAACGATTACTGCCCAAAATGTTGTTAATTTGAAATTAAGTAGTGTCTTTGCAAGTTATTATGATGAAATAATTAAATTGGAAAATGGTATTGAAGTTGCATCTATTGGTCTCAATCAAGCAGTGTATACCATCTCGGAATCAGGGAGTTATCGTCTTAGCACTCGTAGTGGAAGTTCGAGTCCGCTTGAAAATTTAGACTTTGAAGTGAATATCGGTGGTTCTATGACTCCTACAGTGACTAATGTTACTGTCTCTCCTCCATCAACTTCGGTTGAAAAAAGTCAGACGAAACAATTCACTGCTCAGGTGACTGGGACTAATACTCCTGCTACAACGGTAAATTGGACTGTAGAAGGAGCTACGGCTTCTAGTATCAGTACTTCAGGACTCTTGAGTGTAGGAAGTGGTGAGACTGCTACTACCCTTGTGGTTAGAGCGACCTCAACGGTGGATAATACTAAGAGTGGCACGGCAAGTGTTATTGTCGGCTCGCCACCACCGGTAATTAACTACTACACTGTAACCGCCCATACCGACCCGCCCGAAGCCCCTGCCGTCACTATCTATGAATATATAGATGGGAGCTGGAACACAGCAATAAGCGATGGCACATTTGAAGAAGGACAATACTGCTCAGTAAAAATATCGGATTACAGTATAGATGATTGGCAACAAATAGGTTGGACAGTCAATGGCGACACCATTAACGATGCTTATGGTTATTATCACACGGGAAACTACTCTTTTATCGTAACCGCCGACACCGAAATAGTTGCTCATTTCACACGGACAACCGACATTCCCGACCTGTCCTCTGCCCCGCCGATAGCGCGCGTAGTTGTTTACGACCTTGCAGGAAAAATAATAATCGAAAAACAGGGCGATACCACAGCCGGGGAAGTATCGGCGCTCCCTGCCGGAATATATGTTAAGAAGGAAATTTTGGGTACCGGTGCGGTAAGGTCAAGGAAGATAGTGAAATAATAAAATTTAAGCCCGAAAATGAAAACAAGTAAAATTTTGATCGTCCTCGTGGCGATGTTGAGTCTGATGAACACCAGTAGTTGGGCTCAGGAGACGATTATCACTACACCAGGAGAGTACGTGGTACCTTATGATGGCAATTTTCCTCGACAAAGTGTGACAAAAATTGTAGTAGAAAAGGTAGCCCCATCGCAAGTAAAAATTGGATTTGGATGGACTACTAATTTCTGGTCCACTCCTGTGGGACATCCAGAGGATAATAGTTATGCTAATTTCGTAAGTGCTTCCTTACCGGGACCTTATGACAACACTGGTAGTGATGGAGTACAAGGGACTAAAGTCAGTTACATCTCGTGGCCCGAAATCTGGGTCAATGGGGTAAAAATGGGGAATATCACTCACAATGGCGCTCAATTTAGTTATGCAGAGGGAATAACGCAAGAAATATTTCATGTGGAGCAATCGGGCGAATATGTAGAACTGCGTCCCCAAAATGCAAGCGATATAGTGGAATTGCGGTGTAATCCGTATTTTACCACATACAATGGCTCAAAGGGCGGAGTTAATTGGCTGTATGCACAATACATAGCAGGCGAAAAGGTCGCTGGCATGCAAAGTTCCTATATTTTGAATGTGCCTTATGAAGAATATTTGTTCATAACAGGCGATAGTTACGGTGCTTCGCCAAGGAATGATGTCTATTTCAGTATAAGAAAACCCGATTATGTGCCTGTGGCAGGCATTTCGTTGCCCGAAAGTATCACGCAGTGCGGCAATGGCGAGGTAAGCCTGCAATGTGAATTTTTTCCTGCCAATGCCACGTACCGGGATTTGATATGGACATATCATTACGCAGGCATGAACGATTGGCAGTTGATAACAGAAAGAGGTGGCGCAAGCAAGGACTTTTGGGTAAATATGGGCGAATCAACGGTAATTAAAGTATCTTCTGTTGATGGACAATTTGTTGATTCCTGCCTTGTTACCATAACACCTTATATAGATTGGCAAAGCGTTACATTAGACAAACATTCCGCTACGCTGCACGTTGGCGATAAACTTACATTGCATGCCATTGTTTCACCGTCCGATGTTTGCAATTCTGAGTTAAACTGGTATTCTACCGGTCCGCACATTGCAAGTGTAGATGAAAATGGCGTGGTTACCGCCCACGATTGGATGAATGGCAATGCGTATATTTATGTAAGCGAGCGACCTGTGGCTATGGGAATAAGTGATTATTGCGTGATAACGGTTTTAGACGGTGTCAACGATATACCCGAAGTTTCGGCACAACCAAGCATTACCATAATCGATGAGCAAATCATAATTAACAATGTACTCCCGATTAAACGAGTGGCTATCCATGCTGTTTCAGGGAATAAGGTGATAGAAAGAGTGGGAGATATTCGAGAGATTGAGGTGTCTTCCCTTCATTCCGGGATGTATATTGTGCGGGTTATTTTAGAGAATGGGAAGACTCTTTCTCAAAAGATTGTGAAAGACTGACCTGAGTTTCATCGGACGTAGTGCAGAGCGGTATGATACATATAAGGAAGATTTTCACAAAAGATGCACTCCCCTGTTGGTCGTAACGTGCAAATACTGAATGATTTGCGTTTGGCGTAGCATCCCCCGTTCAGCGTAGCGTGATAATAACTCAACATTAATTGTTTTACAGGTATATTTTTGGCAGTTTAATAAAAAACAGTATCTTTGCGGTATTATTTCACAAATAGAAATGGTATTATTTCACAAATGAAAATGGTATTATTCTCATAATCAGTTGATAAAAACTTGATTTTATGGCATATAGAAACAGATTGGCTGATGGCGAAATAGAGGAGCGTTTGGGGTTTTCCGGAGCACTTTTAATACGTGGAGCAAAGGGTTGTGGAAAAACTTTTGCCGCCCAACAACACGCCAAGAGCGAACTGTTTGTAGATACGGATGCTAATGTTGCAGGCTGGATGGCTGCCGACCCTAACTTGCTGCTACGAGGAGAAACACCTCGTTTGCTTGACGAATGGCAAATTTACCCTGAACTTTTCAATTATGTTCGCAGAGAAGTAGATATTCGACAAAGTTCGGGACAATTTATCCTCACAGGTTCGGCAAATCCTGTTCTTGATGCAAAAATTCACTCCGGTGTTGGTCGCTTTTCCATACTGCGAATGAGACCGATGTCGCGTTTCGAGTTGGGTTTTTCTAACGGACAGGTTTCCCTGCACGATTTACTCAATAGCGAATTTAACGCTGATTTTAAAGATGTAGAGGCACGATTTTATTCTATTGAAGAAGTGATTGAACAGTTAATTTTTGGAGGTTGGCCTGCCCTTTTAGGAAAAAATTTAAAGTCAGCGATTCAATTTTCTCGCGATTACGTAGAGTTGACTGCCGATACGGATATTTCACGGGTTGACGGTGTGAAGCGAGATGCTGCAAAAGTGTTGCGATTTATGCGCTCGTTTGCACGTAATATTGCAACGCAAACGCCCATATCCACCATCGTTGAGGACGTAAAAGGTGCGGAAGGAGAATTGTCCGAAAACACGGCTCTTTCGTATGTCGATGCGCTTGAAAAATTGATGATTATTGAAGATTTGCCTGCTTGGAACACTCATATTCGTTCTACCGTTGCTCTGCGCACAACACCCAAACGGCATTTTGTTGACCCTTCTTTGGCTATTGGTGCATTAGAACTTTCTGCGAATGATTTATTGAATGATTTGAACTATACCGGCTATTTGTTTGAATCGTCTGTTGTCAGAGATTTACGTGTTTATGCCGAAACAGTTGGCGCTAAAGTGAGTTTTTTCAGGGACGCAAAAGAGCGAGAAATTGATGCCATTGTGCATAAAGCGGATGGAACATGGGCAGGTATTGAAATAAAATTAGGCGACCGCAGAATAGATGAGGGTGCGCAATCGTTGTTAAAAATTCACACCATTTTAGACTTCGAAAAGGTCAAAAAACCCTCTTCTTTGAATGTAATTACCAGTAGCGGTTTCCCCTACCGGCGCAAAGACGGAGTGAATGTGATTCCCATTTCTGTGCTTGGGTGTTAAATTTTACGGGCTTAGTGTAATGGTTTAGCAGAACAGCTACTTCTCCATCTGAAATGGTTTATTTTAATGTGGTTATCACTGGCTCTTCGGGTTCTGGAATGGTGGAAGCAGAGAAAGAAAAACTTTTAATTTACCCAAGTTTCGTGCAGTCAATGGTATTTCTTCAGTCAGAAACTCCGATTAAACGAGTGGCTATCCATGCTGTTTCAGGGAATAAGGTGATAGAAAGACATCTTCCCTTCATTCCGGGATGTATATTGTGCGGGTTATTTTAGAGAATGGGAAGACCCTTTCTCAAAAGATTGTGAAAGACTGACCTGAGTTCCATCGGACGTAGTGCAGAGCGTTCTTTGAGAGGTTGGTTTGCACACGAGAATTATTAAAACTTTGGCTAAATCTTTTTTTGAGGTGCTATTGGAAAATAAAAATCTTGGAGATGCAATAATTTTCAGCAGATGTCTCACTTCGTTCGACATGACGCGACGACTTTTTTTGTGTGTGGTGGGGGGGATTGGGGCGGCTTCGCCGCCCCAATCCCCCCATCCTATTACCCTCCAAGACAGGAATCGTCATGTCGAGCATCGCGAGACATCTGCTGCCAATAAGCACAATTTTCTACAGTTCTCCTTGTCGGAGAATTTCCAATAGCACCTCAAAAAAAGATTTAGCCAATTTTCGGAAGAATGGATAGTGAAATATTACAAGATGGTGTAGAACTATCTGTATAAGCAAAAAAGAACGAATCCGGAAAAAAATTATCCATAGGTTCATCGTAGAGTGATGACCAATGTAACTAAGGTGTTGGGCGAAGTCTCCGGAATTCGTCCGTTAATAGCAGGTCTTCGACTTGCAACAAAAGGAAGCGAAGATATTAAGCAAAAAATATCATTCCCTAAAAGACGATTTGTCCTCTTTCAAGGACGAGTTACTGAAGAATCCTACCATGGGATACGAAACAAAACATGACTTTACTTTTCCATTTTGTTCTTTATTCTATCGACTTTTTTTCGTACCTTTGCGCGCAATTTTGATTAGAAGAAAATGCTTACAGTAGAGAAAATCGGGGGAACGTCCATGTCGCAGTTTGGCGATTGTCTAAACAATATTATCAAGCGCAACCGCACGGAAGCGGACATGTATAATCGAATTTTTGTTGTTTCGGCTTATAATAATGTAACCAATTGGCTGCTCGAACATAAAAAAACCGGCGAGCCGGGCGTTTATGCCAAGTTTCTGAACAACGAGGAATACGAAACGGCACTTGACGAACTTTGTGTTAAACTCTTGATTATCAATCGCGAATTGGAGCCGGTCGGACTAAACGTATCTGAAGCCGACAGTTTTATTCAATATCGTATCGAGCAGGCAAAAATCTATCTTTCGTCGATGTACAAAGTGTTGGCGTCGGGTTATGTCGAAAAAACGAATATTTATCTGGCAGCCCGCGAAATTCTGGCATCGCTGGGCGAAGCCCATTCGGCTTGGAATACGGTTAATATATTAAATAATCATGGTATTAATGCCACATTTATCGACCTTTGCGGATTTAATGATAACGAGCCACTGACCATCGACGAACGGATACATAAGGCTTTTCAGGGTATTGATTTCTCGAAAACGTTGTGCGTGGCAACCGGCTATACCAAAGGAACAGAGGGAATTATGCGTGCATTCGATCGCGGCTATTCGGAAGTTACATTTAGTAAAGTAGCAGTCGATGTGAAAGCCGACGAAGCGATTATCCACAAGGAATTTCATTTGTCGAGTGCCGACCCGAAGTTGGTGGGTGTAGATAAATCCATTCCGGTAGGGAAAACAAATTATATGATTGCCGACCAGCTGGCCGACGTCGGCATGGAAGCCATTCATCCGAAAGCGGCCAAACCGTTGGAATTGGCGGGCGTGAAAATCCGCATTAAAAATACGTTTGAGCCTGACCACGAAGGCACGTTGATTTCCAAGGATTATGTTTCACCTGTACCTAAAATCGAAATCGTGTCGGGAACAGACAAAGTGATTGCGTTTGAGGTACATGATCCCATGATGGTAGGTGAAGTGGGTTATGATTTGAAAATTATGCAAATCATGCAGAAACATCAAGTCAGTTATATTCTCAAGTCGACCAATGCCAACAGTATCACGATGGTCGTTTGGGACAAACCTGAAGTTCACCGGATGCTAAAGGAAATGCAGACGCAGGTGTATGAACTGACCGTCAAGCCGGTGGCGATTGTGTGTGCGATGGGAACGAACATCGCGCGTCCGGGTTTTTTATACCGCGCAGCGAAAGCCCTGAGTGACAACGAAATAAATATTGAATGTTTTGGTCAATCGTTGAAACAGGTGAATATGCAGTTTGTGATTGCACGCGAGCGGTATGCCGATGCGGTGATTACGCTTAACGATGCTTTAGTATTAAATAATAAATAAGAATTATGGAACAGTTTGATATACAACAACTTGTCAGTGCGTTTATCGTCCTGTTCGCCATTATCGACGTTACAGGGTCATTACCGATATTAGTGGATTTGAAGGAGAGGCATAAAACCTTCAGTCCGCTGAAAGCCTCCTTTTTTTCATTCCTGATTTTGCTGGCTTTCTTTTTTATCGGCGAAGGAATTTTGCACCTGTTCAGTGTAGATGTTACTTCGTTTGCGGTTGCCGGTTCGATTGTACTTTTCGTAATCGGCTGTGAAATGACTTTCGGTATTGAAATTTTCAAAATGGATGGGCCGACCAACAATGCGACCATTGTGCCGATTATTTTTCCGCTGTTGGCTGGGCCGGGCGCATTCACGGCTTTGCTGTCGCTGAAAGCCGAATACAGTTCTTTAAATATTATTTTGGCATTGGTTATTAATATGGTTATCGTGTATATTGTGCTTCGCAACGTCAATCTGGTTGAAAAACTGATAGGAGCGGGCGGAATTTACATTTTACGTAAGTTCTTCGGTATCATTCTATTAGCGGTATCCGTCAAGTTGTTTATGAGTAATATTACATCTTTATTAGGCACATAAAATAAAAAACAGGCATGGATTGGTTGAGTGAGTTATTTTTGAGGGACGGAGTTGCCCACACGGTTTTGTTGTTTGCCATGGTGATTGCATTGGGGATCGCCTTAGGCAAAATCAAAGTGTTCGGTATTTCGTTAGGCATTACTTTTGTACTTTTTGTCGGTATCTTGCTGGGACATTTCGGACTGAAAGTGAATCACGAAATCCTGCATTTTATGAAAGAATTCGGATTGATACTTTTTGTCTATTCGGTTGGATTGCAGGTCGGCCCGGGATTTTTCTCTTCGTTCAAAAAAGGTGGAATCACCCTGAATATGCTGGCTATGGGAATTGTACTGTTGGGCGTGATGGTTACGTTTGTGATTCATTTTATTACGCAAATCCCCATGCAGACAATGGTCGGCATTCTTTCGGGTGCGGTTACCAATACGCCGGGACTTGGTGCGGCACAACAGGCTTATTCCGATATGCACGGCGGTGTAGCCGACGGAACAATTGCTATGGGTTATGCGGTGGCTTATCCGCTGGCGGTGGTCGGCATTATTTTTTCGATTATCCTGATGAAATATATTTTTAAGGTAAATCCGGAAAAAGAAGTCGAAGATTTGAACAAAGTTTCCGGAAATCAAGAAAATATTGAACTGATTTCGCTGGAAGTGAGCAATCCGGCGATTTATAGCAAAACGATTGGCGAAATGCACCGGTTGATTGAGCGTAAATTTATCGTGTCGCGAATATTGCACAAAGAAAGCGGACAAATCGAAATCGCTTCTTCCCGATCGGTTTTGAATGAGCAGGACAAGATTTATGTGGCGACTACGCCGAAAAATATTGAGGCCGTAACGGCTTTCTTGGGAAAAAAGATTGAAATGGGACAACCCGAATGGGATATGCTGGATACGCATTTGGTTTCGCGACGGATTATGATTACACGTGCCGGTGTAAATGGTCGTCCTATTCGTCAGCTGAATTTGCGCAGCCAGTTCGGTGTGAATATCACGCGCGTTAATCGTTCGGGCGTGGATTTGATTGCCGACCCGAATTTGAATTTACAAATGGGCGACCGTGTAACGGTGGTTGGTGATGAAAACGCTATTAAAAGCGTAGAACGTGTATTAGGCAATCAAATGAAACGTCTGCGCGAGCCGAATTTGATACCTATTTTTATCGGGATTTTCCTGGGCGTATTGCTGGGCAGTATTCCGTTTGCTTTTCCGGGTGTTCCGCAACCGATTAAGTTGGGTTTGGCCGGCGGACCGTTGATTGTCGCGATTTTGATCAGTGTGTTCGGGCCGAAATATCATTTAGTCACTTACACGACGATGAGTGCGAATTTGATGTTGCGCGAAATCGGTATCTGCCTCTTTTTGGCTTGCGTCGGCTTGGGCGCGGGCGAAGATTTTGTTTCAACGCTTGTCGATAAGAGTGGTTTCGCCTGGATAGGTTACGGCGTGATTATTACTATCATACCATTATTAACTGTCGGCATTATCGGCCGTTCGGTTTTCAAGTTGAATTATTATACCTTGATGGGATTGTTGGCCGGCAGTACGACCGATCCGCCTGCACTGGCCTATTCCAATGCTTCGGCCGGCAACGATGCACCGGCCGTCAGTTATGCAACTGTTTATCCCTTCACGATGTTTCTGCGGGTGCTGTGCGCCCAACTGCTGATACTGTTTTTCTGCTGAAAAAGTTATTCAAACCGAATGGTTTTTGCGGGCGATATGCGGGCAACCAAATAGGAAGGGCCGATTAACATCAGAAGCGTAACAGCGAGCGTGATGATGTTGACGAGCAGCCATGTGCCAACGCTCAAATCGACCGGAACTGCCGAAACGTAATAGACTTCGGGATTGAGTTTGAAAATGCCGGTATAGCGTTGCAACCAATAGAGTATCAGAGCGATAGCATTTCCCCACAAAAGGCCTTTGCCGATTAGATAGACCGAAATGTACAAAAATATCCGTCGGATACTCGTGTTGTTTTCGCCCAAAGCTTTGAGAACACCAATCATGTTGGCACGTTCCAGAATAATAATCAGCAGGCCGGAAATCATGGAAAATCCCGCGACTAAAACCATCAGCACAAAAATCACCACCACGTTCATATCCAACACATTGAGCCAGGCAAAAAGTCCAGGATTGAGTTGCCGGATAGAAGTAGTGTAATAGAGATTGCCCAGACGGTCGGTGCGAGCAGCCATGTCATAATAAATCGTTTCAAGTGTTTGATCTAATTGGTCATAATCTTTCAACGTCAATTCCAATCCGCTGACCATATCCTCGTCCCAGTCGTTCAGCCGGCGGATTTGTTGAATATCGCCCAGCACATACAACTTGTCATAATCGATAAAATTGGTTTGGTAAATGCCTGCAATCCGGTATTTCCGGGCGCGCGGAGGTTCTTGAATAAAATAGCAAATAAACGTGTCGTGCAGTTTGAGATTTAGTTTATCGGCTGTGTATTGAGAAATCAGCACATCGGAAACGAGCGAATCGGTGTGCAACTGCAAAACTTCGCCTGCCTTCAGGTTTTTACGAAAAAAATCCCAATTAAAAGTTTCATCGACACCTTTCAATACGACACCCTGAAAATCGTCTTTCGTCTTGATTATCACCGGTTTGGAAGCGTATTTTTGCACGTGCGAAACATTTGGAACAGCTTCTAATTCAGCCAACAACGTATCGCTGACAGCAATCGGATAGGTTTCATACAGGGTATTGCTGTTGAAATGTGTAATCTGAATGTGTCCGCCAAAACCAATCACTTTGTTGCGGACTTCTTTTTTGAAACCGACCACAACGGCCACCGACAACAACATAACGACCAAGCCCAACGCCATGCTCGCGAGGGCAATCCGAATGGCGGGCGGAGAAATTCGCTTTTCGCCGTCTTTGTCCAGACAAATCCGTTTCGCTATGAAAAAATCGGCATTCACTTTGTTTTATTTTTTTCGATTATATTCTTCCAACGCTTTTTCGAGTACCAACATCGCTTTTTGCAATTCTTCTTTTTTCAAGACGTAGGCAATCCTGACTTCGTTTCGTCCCAAATCAGGGTCAGTATAAAAACCGGAAGCCGGTGCCATGAAAACCGTCTGGCCTTCGTATTCAAAATCGGACAGACACCACGCGCAAAACTTGTCCGCATCATCGACCGGCAGGCGGGCAATGGTGTAGAACGCGCCCATTGGAATCGGCGAATATACGCCCGGAATGCGGTTTAACGTATCCACCACATAATTGCGCCGGTCTAAATATTCTTCATACACGTCGCGCATATATTCTTCCGAAACACCCAACGAGGCTTCGGCAACGATTTGTCCCAACAAGGGCGGACTTAACCGCGCCTGACAAAACTTCATCACCGTCTGCCGCAACTGCTTGTTTTTCGTAATCAACATGCCTTCGCGTATTCCACATTCACTGTAACGCTTTGAAACAGAATCAATTAATACTACATTTTCCTCAATACCAACCAAATGCAACGCGCTGATATAAGGTGAGCCGGTGTAAATAAATTCGCGATATACCTCATCCGAAAACAGATATAAATCATATTTCCGTATCAAATCGCGCAGTTTATTCATTTCTGCACGAGAATATAAATAACCGGTCGGATTGTTCGGATTGCAAATCAAAATGCCTTTGGTACGTTCGTTAATCAGTTGCTCAAATTCTTCCATCGGCGGCAACGCAAAGCCGGTTTCAATGGTTGAAACGACAGTGCGTATCACCGCGCCCGCCGAAATGGCAAACGCCATATAATTGGCATAAGCCGGCTCAGGCACAATGATTTCGTCGCCCGGATTGAGGCAGGCCATAAAAGCAAACAACACCGCTTCCGAGCCGCCGGTAGTGATAATGATGTCGTCCGCGCTGACATTGATTTTGAATTGGGAATAATAATTGACCAATTTTTCGCGGAAACTGCGGAAACCGTCGCTCGGACTGTATTCCAATATCTTACGGTCTAAATTCCGCACCGCATTCAATCCGACTTCGGGCGTCGGAATATCCGGCTGACCGATATTCAAATGATAAACTTTCAGTCCTCTTGCCTTGGCAGAATCGGACAATGGTGCTAATTTACGGATAGGCGAGGCGGGCATCTCAATCCCGCGTTCGGAAATTCTCGGCATGTAAAAAAGATGTTAATAAAATTGGGTACAAAGTTAGCATAAAATCTTCAGATTCCACACAAACGCATAAAAATTGGCGGGACAATCAGTCTCGCCAATCCGTCCGCTCCAAATGTTTTCTTATATTTGCAGGATTATAACATTAAACAAATATTATATGAAAACATCAGGCTTAGACGTGCACAAAGATAGTATATTTTGTGCGATTTACGACGGAAAAAGTTATTCAACCGTAAAAGAATTTACAACGACGACTGTTTCGATTCGTTCTCTTGGCCAATGTTACTTGCCCGCAGAAAGAATTTATAGGGGAAAGATACATGATTTTTTTTGCCATACTAATTTATTCGTACCTTTATCTCCGAAATAAAATCAAGAAAATTGTATATATGAAATTATTATTCAAGAGTGTATTGGCGGTAACATTGACTGTCATTTCAATACAAGTGCAGGCTTTCACTTCCGAGATTAAAACAATTAAGTTGTCGGATGGAGAAAATACAACAGCACGACTGTGCCTTCCGGAAGAGGGGCAAATCAATACAATTGTAGTAGTAATTCATGGGACAGGACCTAATACCTATTTAGTAAAAAGACAGGGATTCAACTACTATGATGTATTGGCAAATGGATTTTGTGGAAAAGGAGTTGGTTTTTTCACCTATAATCGTCGTGGTGTTGATTTGGGAGAAACGGCTCCTTGGTTCGACACAGTGGACAGCCTAAAGTATGCGAAATACTTGCCTCATAATGAAGCCACTGATGTTGAAACAATGATTACCTATTTGAGAAATGACCCACGATTCAAAAACTGTAAAATTATTCTTTATGGAATAAGTGAAGGAACTATCATCGCTTCCATGGTAGCCGAAAGAAAAAAAGTAAAAATAGATGCACTATTTTTGCATGGATATGCACACGATAACATGTTTGATATTATCAAATGGCAAAACACAGGCGAAGGAGTTATGATAATGGTTAATTCTATATTTGACAAAAATGGAGATAAGGCTGTGGATAAAGAAGAATACGAATCACAAGATCCAACCATTGCAGGATATAGAAACTATCTGTTCCAAAATATGGTTTTTGATTCTGTTAATGTTGTAAAAGACAATGTTATAGATATTAAAGATATTAGAACTATGCGGGAACCTTTTCAAGAACTTTTAATGACAAAAATTTCCGAAAATGACGGAAGTTGGATTTGGAATAATTACGTTCGAATAACTATTGGTTGGTTTAGAGAACATTTTACACTTGAACCGAACAAAACAAGGCTTTTAAAAATTGACACACCTATATACATATTCCATGGAAAAGAGGATGCGAATGTTCCTGTTGAAGGTGTCTATGATCTTGAAAACAGATTTAAAACATGCAGCAAATCAAATTTGAAAACTTTTGTATTTGACAAGCACAATCACGACTTGAATTTTCAAGATTGGATTACAACAAAGAACTATTCGGAGGGATTACAAAAACTTTTTGAAACTTCGGCAGAAATATAAATCCCTGTACCTAAAATATAAATTATTTTTTTTTCTCACAAGTCTGTATGTAAAATGAAATTATTGCCGTAAATTTGCTGGATTTTTAAAATGAAATAGAATGCTTAACAAAATCATTCCCGAAAATAGTATCCAACAGGCACAAAAACTGATCGATAAATACGATAGAATTGTCATTGTTACCCATGTTTCGCCCGACGGAGACGCGATTGGCTCTTCGCTGGGACTATATCATTTTTTGCTCGAATTGGGCAAATCCGTCAATGTGGTTGTTCCAAATAATTTTCCCGGATTTTTGAAATGGATGAAAGGCGCGAAAGAAATTGTTGTAGCCGAATGGAAAGAAAATTTGGCGCGCGAAGTCGTGGAGGCTGCCGAATTGATTTTTTGTTTGGATTTCAATGCGTTGAAACGGATTGAGCGGGTTGCCCCTTGGGTTGAAAAGGCTTCGGCTAAAAAAGTGCTGATTGACCACCATTTAGATCCTGGAAATTTTTGCGATTTGACGATTTCGCACCCCGAAATTTCTTCGACCAGCGAGTTGATTTTCCGGTTTATCTGCCGAATGGGTATGTTTGAATACGTCGATAGAGAGTGTGCAGAGTGCATTTATGCCGGTATGATGACGGACACCGGTGCCTTTACGTTCAATTCCAATTCACCTCAGATTTATTATATTATCAGCGAGTTGCTGGAAAAAGGTATCGACAAAGACCGGATTTACGATAAAGTGTATAATCATTATACGGAGTCGCGTATCCGCCTGCAAGGTTATATTTTGTACGAAAAAATGAAGGTTTTTGAGGAATACAACACCGCTCTGATTACGCTTTCGGCCGAAGAACAAAAGCGGTTTGACGGACGGAAAGGCGATACGGAAGGCTTTGTGAATATCCCGACGAGTATCGACAAAGTGATTTTTTCGGCATTTATCCGTGAAGATGAGAACATGATAAAGATTTCGCTGCGCTCGAAGGGAAATTTTCCGACCAATCAGTTTGCTTCCACCATTTTCAACGGCGGCGGTCATCTGAATGCGTCGGGCGGCGAATATTACGGCACACTGGAAGAAGCTGTCGCACTGTTTGAAAATGCTTTGCCGCAATTCAAAGGGCAGTTGCAGGAAACGGTAAAGGCGTGAAAATTGTTATTTCTTCTTAAATTGATGGGTCTCTGATGAACTTTTATTACCTTTGTCCGCAAAATATAAATAATAATATGAGAAAAACAGTCATTTTTGTTTTATCCGCTATCCTTTTAATTGTCGCTAACATGGCTTGCAACGACCAGAAAACCATGCAGGAATATATCCGAGAAGAAAAAAAAGCCATTGAACGCTTTATCGACCAGCAGGGTATTTCGGTTGTAACTACTTATCCTACAGGAGATTTTAAAGAAAACGAATATTTTAAAACCAATGAAGGACTGTATTTTCATGTAGTTAAGCGCGGTAATGGAACGGAAGTAAAACCGTTGATTGACGAAATAACAGTACGTTTCAATTTTTATTTGGATATTAAGAATTATGTGTCCGGAAAAGGCGACAGCATACGAATTGATTTTACAGTATATGGAACTCCGTCTTTTCAATACGGGCAATCCGGAAGTTATGCCAGTGATCCTCTCTGTTTATCTTCGGGGATTTGTTTGGCCTGCAGCGGTTGGGCAATTCCGTTGGAGCATGTAACTGAGGGAGCAGTGATTGATTTGATTATTCCGTCGGCATTGGGAAATTCAACGGATAACAGTAACTTCACACCGGTTTTTTATAAAAATCTGAAATACACGAAGTTTTATTAACTACACAAATGACTTTAATTAAATCGATTTCCGGTATTCGGGGAACTATAGGCGGAAAAGCCGGTGAAGGCCTTTCGCCGTTGGATGTAGTCAAATTCACAGCGGCTTATGCTACGTTGATACGGTCGAAAAATCCGCTTTCCAACAGGATTATAGTCGGCCGGGATGCCCGCATTTCGGGCAAAATGGTGCGCGATTTAGTGATTGGAACATTGACCGGAATGGGATTTGACGTAACGGACATCGGTTTAGCCACCACACCGACCACCGAATTGGCCGTAATTATGGAAAAAGCCGCCGGTGGAATTATTCTTACGGCAAGCCACAATCCCAAACAATGGAATGCGCTGAAACTATTGAACGAAAAAGGTGAATTTCTAAATGCCAATGAAGGAAACGAAATATTGAAAATCGCTGATTCAGAAGACTTTTCATTTGCCGGCATCGACCATTTGGGAAAAGTAAGTGCCGACAATTCATACGCAAAAAAACATATCGACCACGTTTTGGGGTTGAAATTAGTGGATAAAGAAGCCATTCGAAAAGCCTGTTTTACGGTGGCAATCGATACAGTTAATTCGGTGGGCGGTGTCGTCTTGCCGGAATTGTTGAAAGCCTTGGGTGTTCAACACATTATCGAATTGAACACTGAGCCGACTGGTATTTTTGCGCACAATCCTGAACCGCTTCCGCAACATCTGACGGAAATTGCTGATGTTGTGCGGACTAACAAAGCCGATGTGGGTTTTGTGGTTGACCCAGATGTCGATAGATTAGCGATTATTACCGAAAAAGGCGAAATGTTTGGAGAAGAATACACGCTCGTTGCTGTGGCGGATTATATTTTGTCGCATACACCTGGAAATACGGTTTCCAACATGAGTTCGACACGCGCTTTACGTGATGTTACCGAAAAATATGGAAAAAAATATACCGCTTCGGCTGTCGGTGAAGTGAATGTCGTGGAAAAAATGAAAGAAACGCAGGCAGTTATCGGTGGTGAAGGCAACGGCGGTGTGATTTATCCCGAATCGCATTACGGACGAGACGCACTGGTAGGTATCGGCCTGTTTCTGACGCAGTTGGCGAAATCCGGTAAAAAAACGAGCGAGCTTCGGGCAGATTATCCGGCTTATTTTATGGCGAAAGAACGCTTGGATTTAACGCCCGAAACAGACATCGACGCACTGTTGAACACCATCAAGAAAAAATATGCCGATTATCCGGTGAATGACATCGACGGCGTGAAAGTCGATTTTCCGAACAGTTGGGTGCATTTCCGCAAGTCGAACACCGAGCCGATTGTGCGGATTTATACGGAAGCACCGACTCAGGAAGAAGCGGAAGAATTAGCCAAGTCGGTAATCCGTTCCATTCAAATGTAATTACTTTTTACTTTGCCGTTTCCGTTCGTTTTCGTCGAGAATAATTTTGCGGAGACGTATCGCTTTGGGCGTCAGTTCCACATATTCGTCTTCTTTAATGTATTCAAGGGCTTGTTCCAGACTGAAAATGACCGGTGGAGCAAGGTGCGCCTTATCGTCGCTTCCCGACGCACGGACGTTGGTCAGTTTTTTCGATTTCGTAACATTTACCACCAAATCGCCTTCTTTGCTGTGTTCGCCAACGATTTGTCCGGCATAAATATCTGTCTGCGGATGGATAAAAAATCGTCCGCGGTCTTGCAGTTTATCCAGAGCATAGGCAAAAGCGTTTCCGGTTTCCATGGCGATGATCGAGCCGTTTTGTCGTTTTTCGATTTCACCTTTCCAAGGTTGATATTCCAAGAAGCGGTGCGCAATAATCGCTTCACCTGCCGAAGCTGTTAAAACGTTGTTGGTCAATCCGATAATTCCGCGCGAAGGAATGATAAACTCCAAATGGATACGGTCGTTTTTGCGTTCCATAGAAAGCATTTCGCCTTTGCGCTTCGTCACCATGTCGATGATCCGGCTCGACGACTCTTCGGGCAAATTGATAGTCAGTTGTTCGACCGGCTCTAATTTCAAGCCTTCTTTTTCTTTGATAATCACTTGCGGCTGACCGACTTGCAATTCGTAACCTTCGCGGCGCATGGTTTCAATCAAAATCGACAAGTGCAATACGCCCCGGCCATAAACTATCCAAGCATCGGCAGAATCGGAAGGGAGTACGCGCAAGGCCAAGTTTTTGTCCAATTCGCGCAACAGGCGTTCATAGATGTGGCGTGAAGTAACGTATTTTCCGTCTTTCCCGAAAAACGGCGAGTCGTTGATAGTGAATAACATCGACATGGTCGGCTCGTCAATAGCAATGGGAGCCAACGGCTCGGGATTTTCCAAATCCGCAATTGTGTCGCCGATTTCAAAGCCGTCGATACCGATAATGGCACAAATATCGCCCGACTCGACTGATGCGACTTTTGTCCGTCCCAACCCTTCAAAAACGTCCAATTCTTTAATTCGTGATTTCAAAATGGATCCATCGCGTTTGCAGAGAGCTACGTCCATGCCTTCGCGCAATTCGCCGCGATGGACGCGTCCGACAGCAATCCGTCCTACATAATTGGAATAATCCAGCGAGGTGATTTGCATTTGGGGCGTTCCTTTCAGCACTTTGGGCGCGGGAATATGCTCAATGATTGCATCCAAAACAGGAAAAATATTGTCCGACGGTTTTTTCCAGTCGTCCGACATCCAGCCTTGTTTGGCCGAGCCGTAAATCGTTGCAAAATCCAACTGTTCCTCCGTCGCGTCTAACGCAAACATCAAATCAAAAACCATTTCCTGTACTTCTTCGGGACGGCAATTGGGTTTATCTACCTTATTAATTACCACCACCGGCTTCAATCCCAATGCAATTGCCTTCTGAAGCACAAAGCGGGTTTGAGGCATCGGTCCTTCAAAGGCATCAACCAAGAGCAGCACGCCATCGGCCATGTTCAATACCCGTTCTACTTCGCCGCCAAAATCAGCATGCCCCGGCGTATCTATAATGTTGATTTTATAGTCTTTGTAATTGATGGACACATTTTTCGCCAAAATAGTAATTCCGCGTTCGCGTTCCAAGTCATTGCTGTCTAAAAATTGGTCTAATTCGGTTTTATCGTCTCGGAAAAGTTTTCCGGCCAGCAACATTTTATCCACCAAAGTTGTTTTGCCATGATCGACGTGCGCGATAATGGCGATATTCCTTATTTTCTGCATATTAATCTTAATGCCTAATTTTTAAGGGTGCAAAGGTACGAAAAATATTTTAATTCTTCACCTCTCCCCGTATCTGTACTCGCCGGATTTTTCCGCTGATGGTTTTCGGCAGTTCTTCGACAAACTCGATAATGCGTGGATATTTATATGGCGCAGTCACTTTCTTCACGTGGTCTTGAATTTCCTTAATTAATTCTTCGCCCGCCCGGGCTTTGTAATCAGGTGCTAAAATAATTGTCGCTTTGACCACTTGTCCGCGAATTTCGTCCGGAACACCGGTAATCGCACACTCCACAATAGCCGGGTGCGTCATCAACGCACTTTCCACTTCAAACGGTCCGATACGGTAGCCGGAACTTTTTATCACATCATCGTTTCGACCGACAAACCAATAATAGCCGTCTTCGTCGCGCCAAGCGATGTCGCCGGTATGATAGATATTATCGGAATATACACTTTCTGTTAATTCCGAATCGCGGTAATAGCCCATAAATAACCCCACCGGAACGGATTTGTCTGTGCGGAAAATGATTTCGCCCTGTTCGCCGTCTTCGCAACTTCTGCCGTCCCAAGTGATTAAGTCCATGTCGTAAGCCGGACTCGGCACACCCATTGAGCCGGGTTTGGGTGTTATCCAAGGGAAATTAGCAATCGTAACAGTCGTCTCCGTTTGTCCGAAACCTTCCATCAGTTTCAAGCCGGTTGCTTCGTAAAAAGCCTCATAGACAGAGGGATTAAGCGGCTCGCCTGCAATTTCGCAGTATTTTAAAGAAGACAAATCGTAATTTTTGATATTTTCCCTGATTAAAAAGCGGAAAACGGTCGGTGGTGCGCAAAAAGATGTAATCCGATAATTTTGCATGATTTGTAGCAAATCGGCGGGCGTAAATTTCTCGTGGTCATACACAAAAATGCACGCGCCCATAATCCATTGTCCATACAATTTTCCCCAAGCAGCTTTCGCCCAGCCGGTGTCGGCCAGCGTCAGGTGCAAACTGTCTTCCTTCAAATTTTGCCAATAGCCGGCCGTAATGATGTGTCCCAGCGGATAAGCAAAATTGTGAATCACCATTTTAGGATTTCCGGTTGTCCCCGAAGTAAAATAGAGCAACATAATATCGTCGTTGCTGTTCGATTGTGCCGGCTTGACAAAGGGTTTCGCTTCCGCTATTCCTTGCCGGAAATCAGACCAGCCTTTCGGAACTTCCGCGCCAATTGAAATGCGGTGTTTCAACGTGGGACATTCAGGCAAAGCCTCATCAACGTGTTGCATAATCAATGTTTCTCCGACACTGATAATCGCCTTAATATCAGCCGAATTACAACGATAAACAATGTCTTTTTTCGTCAATAAATGCGTGGCGGGAATAGCCACCGCACCGATTTTGTGCAGTCCCAAAATGGCAAACCAATACCAATAGCGGCGTTTGAGAATCAACATGACCATGTCGCCTTTGCCGATACCCAGCGATTGAAAATAAGAAGCGGCCGCATCGCTTTTCTCTTTCATCTCCTTGAAAGTGAAGTCGATATGTTCGCCCTGGTCATTCACCCAGCACAAGGCTTTTTTATCCGGCCGGGTTTTCGCCCATTCATCGACTATATCGTATGCAAAATTAAACTGTCCGGGAACCTTGATTTTGAAATTCGCATTGAAATCTGCTTGATCTTTAAACTCAGTTTGAGGAATATATTTTTCTACCATTACAATATCACTGCTAAAAATTTAACTAATTGATTATCCAACGCTTTCATACCATGCGGATAAGACGAATCGAAATAAATGCTATCGCCGGCGTTCAATATCAGCTCTTTTCGGTTGATTTGCAGCAGCAAGCGGCCTTCCAGCACATAATTAAATTCCTCTCCGTCATGCGTGTTCAGGTAAATCGGGTTATCATTCGGCTCGACGGTCACTTCAAACGGCTCGACTTTCGGATGCCGGTAACCACTCGCCAACGCCTGATATTTGTAGGCTTTGGTGCGTTCGACCGAAACGCCTCGTCCCTTGCGAGTGAGAAAATACGCATTCATACGCGGCTCTTCGCCCGAAATCAACGTTGAAGTGTCAATACCGAATTTTTGCGACACGTCGAAAAGAAAACTCATCGGAATATCGACCTCACCGGATTCATACCGCAAAACATCGTTTTCCGCCTTTCCTGTCTGTTGCGCCATCGCTTTCGCCGACAAATCCATCGACTCACGTAAGCCTTTCAGCCGTTCGGCAATTTGTTTAATCTGTTCGTTCATAATCATATATTGAGGTGCAAAACTACAAAATTATTCCGGATTGTTTTGCCATTTTTCAAAAAAAACTATAAATTCAATCAATTCTCATAATAAATCACTACCTTTGTGTGTTTTTACGAGAGAGAAAAAAAAGAAAATAAAACATATATAAATGACAAGCAAATGGAACTATCAACCTCCTACACACGAACAAGTACTTAAAAAAGAAGAATTTTCAACAAGATTCAGATTGAATCCTGCTGTCTGTTTATTGCTGATACAGAGAGGGATAACCACTGAAAAAGAAGTACAGAAATTTCTTAATCCAAGCATAAGGGATTTGCACGATCCCTTTGAATTTCCGGACATGCAAAAAGCTGTCAGCCGTCTGGAAAGAGCCTTAGGAAACAAAGAAAAAATTCTCGTGTATGGAGATTATGATGTAGATGGCACTACGGCTGTAGCGTTGGTCTATAAATTTCTGGAGCAATTTTGCTCAAAGTCTTATCTGGATTATTATATCCCGGATCGTTCGGACGAAGGTTGCGGTATTTCTCCGCAGGGTATTGATTATGCACACGAAAATAATGTGAAGTTGATTATAGCCTTGGATTGTGGGATAAAAGCGGCCGATATGGTTAATTATGCCAGTTCGTTAGGAATTGACATTATTGTTTGCGATCACCACATGCCGGACAAG
The DNA here is from genome assembly GCA_025996895.1 of Bacteroidia bacterium. GTDB lineage: Bacteria > Bacteroidota > Bacteroidia > Bacteroidales > Azobacteroidaceae > Azobacteroides. The sequence continues at coordinate 21,240 of BNTW01000003.1, forward strand.
GAACTTCCGTCCGCTGTGGCTATTCTGGACGCGAAACGCGAAGATTCTACTTATCCCTATTCCCATCTTTCGGGTTGTGGTGTGGGATTTAAGTTAATGCAGGCTTTTGCGCAAAACAACGAAATCGAGTTTATTCGTTTGAAAAACCTGCTTGATTTGTGTGCGGTGAGCATTGCGTCGGACATTGTGCCGATTACCGGTGAAAACCGTGTACTGGCGGCTTATGGTTTAAAGCAGTTAAATCAAAATCCGAGCAAAGGCCTAAAAGGAGTTATTGATGTCTGCGGATTGTCGGGCAAAGAAATTACCGTTAGTGACATTGTGTTTAAAATCGGCCCCCGCTTGAATGCATCGGGACGAATGATGAACGCAAAAGAAGCAGTGGATTTGCTGCTGTCGAAGGATTTTAAATCGGCCAAAGAGAAAAGTGAAAACATCAACCAATACAACGATGACCGCCGCGAGTTGGATAAACGCACGACCGACGAAGCCTACGCGTTTTTAGACGCGAATCCTGAAGTTGCTGATAAAAAGGTGATTGTGATTTTCAAACGCGAGTGGCACAAAGGCGTTATCGGTATTGTGGCTTCCCGTCTGACGGAAAAATATTACAAGCCCGCGATTGTCTTTACGGAATCCAATGGATTTATTTCAGGCTCAGCACGTTCCATTACCGGTTTCGATATTTATAAGGCCATAGAATCCACAGAGGATTTGCTCGAAAACTTTGGGGGACACACGTTTGCCGTCGGCATTACCATTTCGGAAGAAAATTTGAACTTGTTTAAAGAACGCTTGGAAAATTTTGCGGACGAAAACATGATTGCGGAACAAATGACGCAAACGCTCGACATCGATGCTGCGTTGCAGTTGAAGGAAATTGATGTTAAACTGTTGACGGACATCAAAAGCATGCAGCCGTTTGGGCCGGAAAATCAAAAGCCGGTTTTTTGTTCATTTAGGGTAAAAGACGCAGGAAGCAGTAAATTAGTAGGTAAAGAGCTGGAACACATTAAATTAGATGTTGTTGATAACTCAACGGAAAATGTCGTTCAGGCGATTGCTTTCGGTATGCACCGTTTTTACGAAAACATCAAATCGGGAAAACCGTTTGATATTTGTTATACGGTGGAAGAAAATAATTATAACGGCAACAGCAGCGTACAATTATTAATTAAAGACATAAGAGTTGAAAATTGAATTCTTTTCTCGAAATTCTAAAGCAGTATTGGGGCTATGATTCTTTCCGCTCGTTGCAGGAAGACATCATTGCTTCGGTGTATGAGGGAAAAGACACGTTGGGACTGATGCCCACCGGCGGCGGAAAATCACTGACTTTTCAAGTGCCGACGATGTTGATGGAAGGCATTTGCATTGTGGTTACACCGTTGATTGCCCTAATGAAAGACCAGGTTGATGCCTTGCGCAAAAAAGGTATTAAGGCCACGATGGTACATTCGGGCATGAGTCGTCAGGAAATTTTGGTCGCACTGGAAAATTGCATTTTAGGTAATTATAAATTTTTGTATGTTTCGCCCGAACGCTTGGGGACGGAATTATTTCTTGCCAAAGTGAGCGATATGCAGGTTTGCCTGATTGCGGTGGATGAATCGCATTGTATTTCGCAATGGGGGTACGATTTTCGTCCGTCTTACCTGAAAATTGTGGAATTGCGTACACTTTTTCCTGATGTTCCGGTGTTGGCATTGACGGCCACTGCCACACTCGAAGTGATTGACGACATTCAGGAAAAATTGCATTTTCGGCAGAAAAATGTATTCCGGAAAAGTTTTGAACGTAAAAATCTGGTGTATGTAATCCGAAATACGGACGATAAGTTGTTTGAAATCGTTAAAATTCTCAACAGCGTGCAGGGAAGCGCGATTGTGTATGTCAGAAGCCGGAAAAGGACAAAAGAAATTGCGGTAGAACTGCAACGGCAAGGCATTTCGGCCGATTTTTTCCATGCGGGACTGACTTCGGACGAAAAAACGAAGAAGCAAGATGCCTGGAAGGAAAATTTGTGCCGCGTGATTGTTTGCACCAACGCCTTCGGAATGGGTATTGACAAGCCTGACGTGTGTGCGGTCATTCATTTTGAGTTGCCTAATTCGCTCGAAGAATATTTTCAGGAAGCGGGACGCGCCGGTCGAAACGAACAAAAAGCCTACGCGGTGGCTTTATACACTTCGCGTGACCAGGCGCAATTAAAAAAACGTATCAAAGATGAATTTCCTGAACGCGAATTTATCCTCGACGTATATGAAAAATTGGCTTATTTTTTCCAAATCGGTATGGGAATGGGGGAGAATACCGGGCATAATTTTAATATTGAACAGTTTTGCTCGTCTTTTCATTATAATTTGACACATACACACAACGCGCTGAAAATCATTGATTTATCGGGATATATCGAATATATTGAAGATATCGACAAACATTCCAAGTTGTTTTTTTTGCTTCAAAAGGAAGATTTGTACCATCTCGACGGATTAAGTCCCGAATTGGATAAACTGTTGCAGGTTGTTTTGCGTTCCTACACCGGATTGTTTGCCGATTATGTGTATATCAACGAAACGCTTATCGCGCAACGTGCCGGTGTAGAGCCGTTGGACGTGTATGACGGACTGAAATTTTTGTCCGCGCAGGGCATTATCCATTATATTCCGGCCAAAAAAGTACCGACAATCTATTACGTCCGCAGTCGCGAAGAACGCAAATATCTGAAAATTCCGCGACCGGTGTATGAAGAACGGCGCGACCGCATGATACGTCGTGTCGAGAAGGTGATTGAATACGGATCAAGTACGAATGAATGTCGGAATAAATTGTTACTGAACTATTTCGGTGAAACCGAAGCCACTGCTTGCGGACATTGCGATGTTTGTCTTTCCAAAAAGAAAAACGGCGCGAACGAAGTGGCTGTCAATCAGATTATTCAGGAAATATTGGCTCGTTTGTCCGAAACGGAAACCGATTTGGAAACACTGATGCACGATTTGGAATATCCCGAAAAGCCGGTTATCAAAGCCCTGCGATTTCTGGCCGACAGCAAACAAATCCAAATAAAAGATAATAAAATACAAAAAATGCAGTTTAAATAACTATGAAGCTGTCGATTGTCATTGTCAATTATAACGTTAAATATTTTTTGGAACAGTGTCTGGAATCTGTTCTGAAAGCCGTACAAGATTTGTCGGTTGAGATTTTTGTCGTTGATAATCGTTCTTCCGACGGTTCCCTGGACTATTTACAACCGAAATTTCCGCAAGTCCGCTTTATTGCCAACGAAGAAAATGTTGGGTTTTCGCGGGCCAACAATCAGGCCATTCGTTTGGCGCAGGGCGAATATATTTTGTTGTTAAATCCCGATACGGTGATTGGAGAACAAACGCTTGTTCGTGTGTGCGATTTCATGGATAAGCACCCGGAAGCGGGCGGATTAGGCGTGAAAATGTTGGATGGTTATGGACAGTTTTTGCCCGAATCCAAGCGGGGTTTTCCTTCGCCATGGAATTCATTTTGTAAGATGTCGGGCTTGTCGGTGTTGTTCCCGAAGTCCAAGATTTTCGGAAAATATCATTTGCGCTATTTAGACGAAAATAGTGTGCATGAAGTCGAAGTCTTGGCGGGCGCGTTCATGTTGTTGCGAAAAACAGTGTTGGATAGGGTAGGGCTATTGGATGAAGGGTTTTTTATGTACGGTGAAGATATCGACCTTTCTTACCGCATTCGGCAGAGTGGGTACAAAAATTATTATTTTCCGGAGCCGATTGTGCATTACAAAGGCGAAAGCACGAAAAAAAACAGCAAATATGTGCGGATTTTTTACAATGCGATGTTGATTTTCTACAACAAACATTATGCTCACGCAAATTTTTTTGCCAAAATACTCATGCGCTCGTCCATTCGTTTGGGGATGTTTTTTGCCCTTGCCGGCAATCTGTTTGGTCGTTTAAAAAACAAATTCTATGGCTTTTTTAGAAAACAATAAGATTCGATTGCGCGCATTGGAGCCGGAAGATTTGGGCGTTTTGTATCGTTGGGAAAACGATACGGCTCTTTGGCATCACGGATCGACGCTCACGCCGTTTTCCAAATATGTCTTACGCGATTATATTGCTAATTCTTCGCAGGATATTTTTCAAACCCGACAACTCCGCTTACTGATTGTCGAGAAACAGACCGAAACGCCTGTCGGAGCCATTGATTTATACGATTTCGATCCGGTTAATCTTCGTGCCGGCGTGGGTATTTTGATAGACAGCGCGTACCAACGGCAAGGATTTGGCTTGCAAGCCTTGCAATTAATAAAAAACTATGCTTCTCAAGTTTTGTTTTTGAAACAACTGTATGTCGTTGTACCTCAATCGAATGAGCCGAGTTACCGGTTGTTTCAAAAAAGCGGCTTTGAAACTGCCGGAATATTAAAAGATTGGATTAAAACCCCCGAAGGATTTGTCGACGCTTATATCATGCAGGCGTATTCAAAATAATCTGCGTCTTCCCATGCCGGAAATTTTGCCCGAAAGGCTTCTAAATCACGTTTATAAAGGCAATCGGTAATGACGGCCGGTTGGTTTTTTTCGGCTTGCGCCAGCAGGTTGCCTTTGAAATCAATTAGCGCAGAATCGCCTTGATAAGAAATACCATTGCCGTCTTTCTCTATTCGATTGACTCCACAGACGTAGCAAAGATTTTCGATAGCGCGGGCTTTCAATAAGATGTCCCAAGCATTTGCGCGAGGTTGCGGCCAATTGGCCACGCACAACAGCAGGTCGTATTCATTGCTCCGGTTCCGTATCCAAACCGGAAAACGCAAGTCGTAGCAAACAATCAGGCGGATATTCCAGCCTTTGTACGGAATAATCGTATAGCTATTGCCGGCCGTAAAAAGGTGGTGTTCTTCCGCCATGCGAAACAAGTGGCGTTTGTCGGAAAAATGACTTTTGCCTTCCGGTGTAACGAAAAAACCGCGATTAAACAGCCGGTTTTCGGCATTTTTCGCTAAAAAACTTCCAGCGATGGCGAGATTAGACTCTTTCGCCCACTGTCGTACGGTTTGGATTGTATTGCCTTCGTTGGTTTCCGCCAAATAACTTGCCTGCATGGAAAAACCGGTAGAAAACATTTCGGGAAGCACGACCAAATCGGACAACCCTTTTAAAGAAAACACACGAGCATAAAAATCGTGCAGATTTTGTGTCTTATCTTCCCAAGCGATAGCGGATTGAATAAAACTGATGCGTAGCTCGTTCATATAGCAAATTTTCCCGGATATTTTCCCGGAATGTTTTCATAAAATTGTTTGATTTGGGCAATATCGCCCTCGACATCTCCGGTCGGAATAAAATTGCTCATTATCCCAATAATCTTTTTTGTATAATCCAGATAAGCCAACGTAATCGGCACTTGCGCTTTCCAAGCGATATAATAAAAGCCGGATTTCCAGTGCGGATTTTTCTTTCGAGTACCTTCGGGCGCAATCGCGAGCTGAAATTCTTCGTGCCGGCTAAATTCTTCGGCCATTGTTTCGGTGAGCGACGAATTTTTGGTGCGATTAACCGGAAAACCCCCGATAGCTGTCAAAAAATACTTCAAAGGAAAGAAAAACCATGTTTTTTTCATTAAAAAATGTGGCTTTCCACCGATGGATTTATAGAAGAGCATGCCAATCAGAAAGTCCCAATTACTCGTATGCGGTGCAACGCAAATGACACATTTAGAGGGTATTGTAATTTCTACGGAAGAACGCCAACCGGCAATTTTGAGCAAAAGAGAATAGATTTGTTTCATTAACTTATAATTTGGGTACGAAATTAAGGATTTTTTCTTTAATAGGAAAATGTGTATCTTTGCCGGATAATGGTTGACTACACTAAATATGGCAGAGATTGAGAAACTAACCCCGGATTATCTTTTCGAATCAAGTTGGGAAGTCTGTAATAAAGTCGGAGGTATTTATACGGTTTTATCTACACGCGCGAAGACGCTTCAAAGTCTTTTCAAAGACCGAATTATTTTTATCGGGCCGGATTTAAATCCCGGTGAGGAAAATCCGGAATTTACCGAAAATAAAACCCTCCTGAAAGAGTGGAAAAAGCAGGCGACCGAACAGGAAAAGTTACGAATACGTGTCGGACGCTGGAATGTTCCGGGCAAGCCGGTCGTGGTTTTAGTCGATTTTCGTCCGCAATATAACGCAAAAAATTCGGTGTATTACCAGATGTGGGAAAATTACCGGATTGATTCTACGGTAGGCTATGGCGATTATGATGAATCTTGTGTGTTTGCTTACACAGTCGGCCTGGTGATTGACAGTTTTTACAAGTTTTTTCAACTGCAAGACCGGAAAGTCATTGCTCATATTAATGAATGGACGCTCGGTATGACACTGTTGTATCTGCATGCGAAAATTCCGAATATTGCGACTATATTTACCACGCACGCGACTTCCATCGGGCGTTCGATTTGCGGAAACAACAAACCGCTCTACTGTGACTTGGTGCACTACGACGGCGACCAAATGGCGCGTGAGTTGAACATGACCGGCAAACATTCGCTCGAAAAAAAGGCGGCTTTGTATGCTGATTGTTTTACAACCGTGAGCGAGATTACGGCAAAGGAATCCGAACAATTATTGAATAAACCCCCCGACGTGATTACGCCCAACGGCTTTGAGGCGAATTTTGTCCCGAAAGGAAAATCGTTTGAAGACAAGCGGGAAACAGCACGCAAAGCGTTCATTCGCGTAGCCGAACAATTAACCGGTACGCAAATTTCAGACGACGCTTTTCTGTTGGCGACCGCCGGACGTTATGAATACAAAAACAAAGGATTAGACGTTTTCGTTGAAGCCATTCACCGGATAAAGCAGGCGCAACCCGCGAGAGAGATTGTTGCATTTATTTTAGTTCCGGCTTGGATTAAAGGCGTACGCAAAGATTTACAGGAACGGTTGGCACAGAAAACGCCGGCGAAAACGCCGTTAGCTGATCCGTATATTACTCACGAATTGGTTGAGCCTCAAGCCGATAAAATTTGCGATTACTTGCGTTATCTGAATTTCACGAATCAGGATAATAATCGGGTGAAGATTATTTTTGTTCCTTCGTATTTGAAAGGCGAAGACGGCATTTTCAATCTTCCGTATTACGATTTGTTGGTGGGATTGGATATGACGGTTTTCCCTTCGTATTACGAGCCGTGGGGATATACACCGTTGGAAAGTATCGCGTTTCATATTCCGACCATTACTACTAATCTGGCAGGTTTCGGTTTGTGGGCGCGGACAGAAGGTGCGGGCCGTTTGTCGCCGGGCGTGAAAGTGATTGACCGAACGGACTTTAACTATTTCGAGGTAGCGGAAGAAATTAAAAATACAATACTGGAATATGCCTCCAACTATTCTTCGGCACAACTTTTGAACGCAAAAAAGGCAGCTTATGAATTATCTGAAAAAGCGTCTTGGAAACATTTTATACAATACTATTTGGAGGCCTACGATATAGCACTTAATAAAAAGATAAAATAAAGGTATTATGAAAATTATGACAAATCAGGCAAATGAGCCGGTATGGCGCGAAAGCACTATTCATTTCAAACTTCCCCAAGAATTGAAACTCTTGGATGAAATTGCCCACAATTTGTGGTGGGTGTGGAACTACGAAGCAACCGAATTGTTTGCTCATATAGATAGGGAGTTGTGGAGCAAGACCGAAGGTAATCCGGTGCTGTTGTTGCAAAGTCTTTCCTACGCTCGTCTGGAAGAAATCACCAAAGATGAGGCGTTGATGAAAGAAATGCAGGCAGTTTATGCCAAGTTTGAAGCGTATATGAAAGAGCCGGTGAGCCAGTCCATTCCGAGCATTGCTTATTTCAGTATGGAATACGGTTTGAGCAGTGTTTTGAAAATTTATTCCGGCGGTCTGGGTGTTTTGGCCGGCGATTATATCAAGGAAGCAAGCGATATTCGTGCCGATTTGACGGCGGTCGGATTTTTATATCGTTACGGCTATTTCACACAGTCACTTTCGATGGATGGCCAGCAGATTGCGAATTACGAAGCGCAACGCTTTGACCAACTGCCGATTAAGCAAGTATTGGATGCCGACGGCAACCCGTTAGTTTTGGAAATCCCTTACAATTCTTTTACCGTTTATGCGAACATTTGGCGGGTGAATGTCGGTCGTGTTAAACTGTATTTAATGGATACGGATTTGGAACAAAACAGCGAATGGGACAGGTCGATTACGGCGCAACTCTACGGTGGCGATAACGAAAACCGCTTGAAACAGGAATATTTGCTGGGTGTCGGCGGAATTTTGATGTTAAAACGTCTGGGTATTCAAAAACAGGTGTATCATTGCAACGAAGGCCATGCCGCTTTGATCAATGCGCAACGTTTGGCCGATTATATTCAAAACGATGAATTGGATTTTAACGAAGCGTTAGAGATTGTCCGTGCTTCGGCTTTATATACTTGCCACACGCCTGTACCGGCTGGTCATGATTATTTTGACGAGCCGTTGTTCCAAAAATACATGAGCCATTTTCCCAATAAACTCGGTATTTCGTGGCAGGAATTTATGGATATGGGGCGCGCTAATCCGGGCAGTCAAGAAAAATTTTCGATGAGCGTGTATGCGTTAAACACCTGTCAGGAAGCCAATGGTGTTTCGTTTTTGCACGGCGAGGTTTCTAAAAGAATGTTTGCGCCGCTGTGGAAAGGTTATTTTGCGCAGGAATCGCATGTAGGCTACGTTACCAATGGCGTGCACATGCCCACGTGGGCGGCTTCCGAATGGCGGAAATTTTATGAAAAAACGTTTGATAAGAATTTTTACAACGACCAGTCCAATCCGGTGGTTTGGGAAAGCATTTACCAAGTGCCCGACAGTGAAATTTGGGATGTGCGTATGGCGTTGAAGAAACGTTTGGTGAAATATATCCGGGAATCGTTTCAAGATAATTGGTTGAAAAATCAGGGCGACCCGTCGAAAGTAGTTTCTATTTTGGGAAAAATCAATCCGAATGCCTTGCAGATTGGTTTCGGACGCCGTTTTGCGACTTATAAGCGCGCGCATTTGTTATTCACCGATTTGGAAAGGCTGTCGAAAATCGTCAATAGTCCCGATTATCCGGTGCAGTTTATTTTTACAGGAAAGGCACATCCGGCCGATGGTGGCGGACAGGGCTTAATCAAGCACATTGTCGAAATTTCGCGCCGTCCCGAATTTTTGGGAAAAATCATTTTCCTCGAAAATTACGATATGCGCTTGGCGAAACGCTTGATTTCGGGTGTGGATATTTGGTTGAATACGCCCACTCGTCCGTTGGAAGCGTCGGGAACGTCGGGCGAAAAAGCCGAAATGAATGGCGTACTTAACTTTTCGGTATTGGACGGCTGGTGGTACGAAGGCTATCGCGAAGGCGCGGGATGGGCTTTGACCGAAAAACGCACTTACGAAAATCAACAGTTCCAAGATCAATTAGACGCTGCTACGATTTATTCGATGTTGGAAAACGAGATCATTCCGTTGTATTACGCGAAAAACAGCAAAGGTTATTCGCCCGAATGGATACAATACATTAAAAGTTCGATTGCAAAGATTGCCCCGCATTATACCACGAAGCGCATGTTCGATGATTATGTAAGCCGTTTCTACAATGTGCTGGCCAATCGTTCCAACGAATTGAAGAAAGATAACTTCGCTAAAGCGAAGGAGTTAGCGATATGGAAAGCTGAAGTCGCCGGAAATTGGGACGAAATTGAAGTCGTTTCGATACAATATGAAGGCAACACCGCCGGCCATGTCGTTGAAGTAGGTGATACGATCACTGCTTCCGTTGTTTTGGACAAGCATCATTTGCAGGGCGATTTGGGCTTGGAATTAGTGCAGTTGCGCGCTGACCCGGTCGCGCAGGCGGATTTTTTAAAAGTGTATTCCATGCAGTTGGAAAAAACGAAAGATACAAAACTCCACTTTACGACGAAAATCCAGGTTTCGCAGGCCGGTACGTTCAAATATGCGTTCCGCGTATATCCGTTCAACAAAGACATTCCGCACCGAATGGATTTTGCGCTGGTGAAGTGGATTAATATTTGATGCCGGATTATGAACAAAGTTCAGTGGTTGTGGGAAAAAGAAATCAAGGTTGCTTTCGATTCGTATCAAGAGTTGTTGGGCGGCTTGGAATATGCTGTATTTCAAACGCCTTACCGGCCGAAACCCGGTTTGCTGGTTATCGGCCGAAATCGAAATACGGCGGAATATAGCCACGAGGCGATTTTCGACCGGCCGGTGAATTTATTTACCGAAGGCAAAAAAAACGGCGACCCCGATTGCTGGGACACGGTTTGCGATTTGTTCGGTTACGGCCGACACCCTAAGTTGTGGGAATTGTTCGACAATGCGGTTGGCCTGAATTACACTTATTTTAATGAAAAAGAGCTTCGCGATAGGGCAGACCGGAATTTGCAAACAGAAATCCGGATAACTTGTATTCAATATACGCGGAAGTTGATTGAGGAGTATATTTGTCCGAAAAATATCGTAATCATTGGAACAGAGCCTATTAGCAAGATAAAGAATAAAAGGCATCAACTTTTTACTGTCCGCTGGGAAAAGGCGCGGGCGGTGAAGACTTTCCGCGAAAATATTCCGATGTACGCTATTAAAGACCCTTTCGGACGGGTACATTTCTATAATCAGGAATCTGAAATTCAAAATTATAATTCGTTGTTTGAGCATGTTTTATTCTGAACGAAAAGATAGGGGATGGATTTTATTGCTTTCTTTTATTGTATTGATACCCAACATTTTGCTTCTTTTTTACGGAAGTGATTTTAACAATCACCCGTTTTTCAAAATGCTGATTTTTGCCCTGTTTTCGTGTTTCCTCTTTGCTTTGCCGTCATTCTTTTTGAAGACGAGGGTGTTTTTCCTTTTGCAGGGAATATTTGTTTTGTTAGCTCCGTTGGAAATTGCGCATATCTACCTTAATCAAATGCCGGCGACTTCGGCTTTCCTGCTTTCGATTGTAGATACGAATTGGAATGAAACGTCCGAAGTGCTGACTTCCGTTCGCATTCCGTTGATATTGCTGGGATTGTTTTGGATTTTTTATTTCTGGGTCGTTTTCAGGAAAATAGAAAACCGCTATTTCTTTTCTTCCAAAAAAATCCGTTTCGGTGCGCTGGGCATTTTTCTAATCATTCTTTTTGCGGGATATTCCCACCACTACAGTTCTTCGCTGTTGCATTTTCGCAAGATTTATCCGTATGATTTGATTTTGCGCTTTTATCAGGTTTGTGCCACTAAACAAGAAATTCATGCGGGCGAAAAACAACTGCAAAATTTCCGGTTTGAGGCGCAAAAAGCGGACAGTTTGAACGAAAAAGAGATCTATGTATTCGTTATCGGTGAAACCGGACGTTACAGCAGTTATTCGATTAACGGATATGCGCGCAATACTTCGCCGATGTTGGCGCAGGTCGAAAATCTGGTAACTTATTCCGATTTTTTTTCCGAAGCCAATATTACGTCGTCGAGTTTGCCCATGATTTTAACTCGTGCAACGCCAATGGCTTACAACCGTTTCTACGTTGAAAAATCGTTTGTCGATGCTTTCCGCGAAGCCGGATTTAAAACCTATTGGATTGCCAATCAGAGCGGGGAAAATCCGTTTATCCGGAGGATTGCACACGATACGGATCAATCGTTTTTTATGGAGAACGAACGGGACGCACAGAATAATTATGACGAAAAATTGTGGCCGTTTTTGGAAGAAGTGTTGCGAAAAGACGATAAAAAAGTACTGATTGTATTGCATACGTTGGGCAGTCATTTCCGCTATAATTTTCGTTATCCATCTAATTTTGAAGTATTTAAACCCTGTTTGGCGGGTGCGTTCGACATACGGTTGATTTCGTCCAAAAACAAACAGCAGTTTATCAATACTTACGACAATTCCATTCTTTATACGGATTTCTTTTTGGCGACGACCATTCAAAAAATCGATAGCCTGCATTGTATCAGTTCGCTGGTGTATGTGGCCGACCATGGCGAAAACCTGTTTGATACGCCCGAAAATGTCGTTATGCACGGCGGTAGCTATTTTACGGAATACGATTTTCATGTGCCGTTTTTTGTTTGGACTTCCGGTAAATACAACTTGCACTATCCCGAAAAAGTGGAAAATTTACAACAAAACAAGGATAAAAAACTGAGTGCCGGCAATATTTTCTATTCGATTTTGGATATGGCAGACATCACTTTCCCCGAACAGCAGTTGCAAAAAAGCATCGCATCCGACCGTTTGCAGGAAGATAGCGTCCGTTATGTGATTAATACAAATATGGAAATGAAACGCGGATATTAAAAATTTGGTACGCTCTTTGCAATATTTAGAAATTTTCGGCTATATTTGCACCAATATTGCTCTGTTATAAGATATGGAAATATGGGTGAAAATAATTTTAATGACATTATTGTTGATTATGTTTTGAAAAATACTCCCGACAATGTGATGCCGGTTAGTAGTATAATGGAAATATTGGGTTTAAGCAAGGAAACCGCTTATCGCCGCCTTCGGCAAGAAATTCCGTTTACGTTTGATGAAGTTTCAAAATTAGCATTGGCTCTCCATTTTTCTATTGATGAATTGATTGAAGGCAGCAAAAAGGAAACTTTTTCTTTTGATTTACAGTCGAAAATAGTTTCGCCGGCTGCCAATGCCTATTTTTCTCAGTTTCAAGAATATAATAATTATTTGGAAAAATTGGTTACGGCAAAACACGCGGAAATACTTATTACATTGAACGAATTTCCTCCTGTATTCTTTGTTTTGTCCGACCAACTGTTCAAATTTTGCTATTTCCAGTGGCTACATTCACATTCGGAAAAACCTGTCCTTTATTCCTTTTCCGATTTGACTTTGAATCCGCAATTATTGGCTTTGAAGGAAGAAATTTTAACTAATATTACGAAAATGGATAATGTATCCGTCATTATGTCTTCCTATGTTTATCTGCGTACCATCAAAAGCATACAGTACTATTATCAATGCAAACTGATTACTGCGGACGAACTGCTACTGCTCAAACAGGATATGTTGGACTTTATTAATTTATTAGCAAAATTAGCAAAAACCGGTTATGTGAATGACGAGACTAAGGTTGGTATTGATATTTATCTTTCTCCCTTGAATATTAATTCCAACATTCTTTACTTGGAATATGATAAAATGCGTGAAACACATTTTTGGATTTATCCAATGAATCCTTTTATCATCCGAAATCCGGAAATCTGCTCCATACAAAAAAAATGGTGTCAATCCTTAAAAAAGCAGTCGATGTTCATTACGCTCTCCGGCGAAATTTTCCAAGCAGAATTTAACGAAAAACAGCGGGTATATGCAGAAACTTATCTGTCTACAGATGCTAAGTTCACCTACGTTTATTGACAATTCTCCCTTTTTATAATTCCACTATTTGCAAAACAAGACCTGTTTTTTACAAAAAATGACAATGCGTGTATTCAAAATGCACATATTGTCATTTTCTTTTTCTTGATATTCAATAGTAATGAAATAATTGACAAAAAAATATCCATTTTATACGCAAACTGACTTTAATAAAACTGTTTTGTCAGTTTTTTGGGGAAGATTATTTTGACCTTTGCGAACTTTTATGGTGCATTTTTTCTAACCTTGTCGTATATCATCTTGCGGAATATTTCCGCAAAGTTATGAAAAACAATGATTTATAAAACTATTAAATATAAACTTTAGTAAAAATATAAACTTATGCGAAAAACAATGAAAAATTGGCTATTGCTTCTACTGCTCCTGTCATCAGGAGCGGTTGCCCAAACACACAATCCTGCGGTAGTGCGGTTTGTGAATACAGGGAAGATGTGTGTCGCACCCCAGCCATCGGCAGGCTTGTCGGATACGGCTGTGCTATATATTCCTGACGCTGTTGCCGTTGCGGGAAATTCTTCCATTCTTCAGAACGGCGTTACCGCAGTGGGCGGAAATTTCTATCAGGGTGCTTCCACTCCTGCGTTTTCGTTAGATGCTGCCGGTAATTTTACGATAGGCACAGGTAAAGTACGGTTTAAGACCGACAGCAATCCCGCAGAGAAGCGCGAGATTGCCGTTTGGAACAACCCCAATTCGTATTATAATTTGAATGGTACGGATTTTAGTCGTAAAATACATTACGTTGCTTTTCCCAATGTTGAGTTGGCAACTAACGATACGGTTTATGTGGCTAATACGTTCGGATTAGACGCGAACAATTTGACACGCCCGGCCAATCCGGCTGTCAGTGGTGTATTATATTTAGAGTCTAATCCGGTGGGTACTCAGGTGTATGACGCTTCGTTTCGTGTAACCGGCACAAATGTTACTGCCGGTGCGGTGGTAGTGGAAAAATACGTGTTACCCTACCGCAATCCGAACAAGAATACGGCCTACCTGTTTCCCTTTGCCAGTCCCTATATCAATCAAAAAGCGGGTTATTTTGCGGGTAACTGGGTGCGTACTCCTGTGACGGACGCCAACGGAAGCACGGCCTATCCGTATGCCAATCAAAAATCATCGAACGGCGATTTTATTGCCGAGAACCAGTATGTGAGAGGAGCAAACGATTTGCTGAATGCTGTGCAGCCCTATTTGCTCAAACTTCAGCCGGCCGGTTATACTTACGAGAACAGCGGTGATTTTCAGGGTTTTACCGTAACCGGCGGCAATGATCACGATTTGCCGAAATTTGTCTTCGACGGTACTCCTTATAATATAGCTTATACGGCCGAACAAAAATTTACAGGATCTAATTTGTATTCGCGCACGCCGGCAACTACCGGCACGACGCTGAACTGGCTGATCGGTAATTCCTATACCGGTGCGTTATCGGGTGATTCGCTTGTCCGTCTGATAGAAGACTCCGGCATCACGTTTTCGTCGTTGGTGTATGTTTATCCGCATGGAGCGACCACCTACGAGACTTACGATATAGCCCAGGGTGCAACGCTGCCTGATATTCCGGCCATGAGTATCTTTATGGTCAGGGTATCGAATAAAAACATGGAAACAGGCAAAGCCTTTACGATTCCGGCGACTTTTCAGGTACATACCGACAGCACTTCGACAGTGAATGAAGGCGATGGTGGTCCGTTTAAGATTTCGACATCCACGATTGCGAGTTTGGAATTGCGTCTGACGCCGGCTGCCAATCCGTTTATCTACGACCGCTCCCGCATTTACCTGCGCGAAGACGCTAATGTGGAAACGGATAAATACGATATTGTGAAAATGGAAAATCCGGGCAATCAGTATTTTACGATTTATACGCAAGCGGGTACTTCACATCTGCAAAACAACGCTTTACCGGTGGAAACAGTGAGTGTTCCGGTGAGTGTCAGTCCTGCCCGCGATACGATGGAATGTCGTCTGACGGTGAGTGGAGAAGTGGAAACGGAAAAATTGCTGCTGCATGACACCAAACTGAATGTTTGGACGGATTTGCTGGAAATTCCGGAATACGTCTTTACCACCCAACCTGCGGACAATTCCGAACGTTTTGTGCTGTATTTCAAATCGCCTACCGGTATCGACGAAGTCTCTACCACTGCCATTTACGGTTATTATTCGGACGGAATTTTTCACCTCAACCGCTTGCAGCCGGCTGACGAAGGCTCGAATTTGAAAATTTACAATGCTTCGGGAATATTAGTCGTCGAAACGACCGTAACCGGTTCGCCCCACTACCAGACAGCAGTCAGAGGTGCGCAAGGTGTTTATATAGCACGTTTGGAAGGATCGGCGTCAGTACAAACATTTAAATTCGTACGGAAATGAAAAAGATAACGATAGTAAAAACAATAGTATTCATAAACTTCATCGTAGTTAGTTCGCATAACTTATTTTCTCAGACTGCATGGAGTGAAGATGTCCGTTTCGGTTGGGATGACTTCGGTTATTCCCAGCCGTCTGCGGGCATTTATAATGTGTGGAATACCGTAGAAACGCAAAATTTTGCGTCTTTACCATCCATCGGTGGATTTATTTGGGAATCGAATTTCAATTTGTATCAGTGGGAATCGGATTTCAACCTATATCAGACGGATTTCCTGACGATGAATAGCAATTGGCTGTTCAGGAACACCGACAGTGGTAAAGAAGATGGCTGGGGCGTGGATACGTCCAACAATGAGCTTATCTCCTTGGCCAATGATGTTCCGCTGGGCGACGGTGAGTTGCCGCTGTTGCTGGCAGCAGCCGGCTGGGTAATGATAGTGGTATTTAAGAAGTGGAGAGTGAAGAATGGAAAGTGAAAAGGTAAAATTAAGATGCAGGCTTGCAGTGTTACTTTTCTTGCTGGCCTCGTTTCCTTTGTCCGCCCGCGTGCCGGTGGTAGAGATGGATTTTCCTGCATTGCCTGCGCGTGCCGGATGGCTCTACTATTTCGAGGGTAGCCGTGCCGACTCGTTGCCGGTCTTGCTCGACGGGCAAGGCAGGGGACGCATCTCACTTCCGGTGGAAGATTACAAAGGGATGGCTTATTTGCATCTGCAAGATGCAGGCGGAGCTGAATTTGTGCTGGCCGAAGACGTCGTGAAAATGGGAACGGTAGAGTCTCAATTCAATACGCAGGCGTTGCGTTTCGATCATTCAAAAGAAAATGAGCGGATTGCGTATCTGTTCGGTCGGCGGGGAAATTTGCTGCAGACGCTGGAATGGATAAACAGCGGGTTGGAGAATGACGAATTACAAATTACAAATTACAAATTACGTGGGGCGTTGCAATCCGAAAAGATTGCTGTTGAAAGGGCGTTGCGTGCGTTTGACGACAGCCTTTCCACTTCGCCGTTCTATGCCGACCGGTTTATGGAATTGAATTTATTCATGGGAGAAATCTACGGTGCGATACAACAACCGGATACGGCGAAATTGCCGGCCTTGCGGGCAAAAATCGCCGGCGGCTGGAACGCAGAAGCACTTTACCGTTCGGGACAGTTGTGGAACGAGATGGCGCGTTATTATCCCGATATTCTGGCTGCAAGAAATACTCCTGTGAGCAGCACTGCTCCGGCCTTAACCGGGTTGGATAATGACGAAACAACTTACGGAAAACCGGCGATAGTGATTTTCTACGACGAGGATTGCAGCCATTGCCGCGAAGAAATAGCTGCCCTGGTGAAGCAATACGACGTGCTGAAAGACACTTACCGGATTATCTCGGTTTCGTCCGACACAAACATTGAGCGTTTCCGGGTGTTTGCCCCGCTCTATCCCTGGCCGGATCAACTCTGCGACGGACAAGGCGACGAAGGTATTAATTTCCGCAATTACAGCGTGGTGGCGACACCCACGATATTCGTTATCGACGCGGCGGGGAAAATTCAAAGCAGAAGCAATAAATTAACAATTAATCAATAAAAATAATTAGAAAATGAGAAGAATGAAAAAGACAATGATTTTGGCACTGCTGATGCTGGTGGTATCGGCAGGCTTGAAAATGTATGCCCAGGTAACGGTCGGCAGCGAGAGTCTGCCTCAGGAGTTTTCTTTGCTGGAGTTGGATACCCAATACAACAAGCGGGGACTTCGGTTGCCTCAAATCTCTTCGGCACAGCGCGATTCGATCACGCAGACGACGGTATTTCAGAATCAGAAAATCGACAAAGGTCGCGGCCTGACGATTTTCAATACCGACACGAAGTGTTTGGAGTATTGGAACGGCACGCGCTGGGTGAGTATCTGTACCGGTACGGCAAATATTGATTTGACGCCGACCCCGCCCACTCCGGGAGCTATTCCCGACACGATACCTGCTATCGGCGGCGGCCCTTACGGTCCGATTATTCCGGAAGACCACCCAAGACCCGACTGCGGAACGTCGATTCCCTATTCGGTATTGATTGTCAGCGGAAGCGAATTTACCCATCTCACGATACTCGATCCGGCTACCGGCGCGTTTGAGGTGAGTTTCGACGCCAACAACACAGCCGTAACGCGCACGGCGGTTATCCGGGTGGTGAATAATTGTACGACGGAATACAAGGATTTTTATATTCCTCAAAAAGGCGACGCTTCGGTGTGCGGTACTTACTCAACCAATCCGGTTGTGGCAGCCAACACTACTCCCATCACGCTTTGCGCCAACGGCTCGGTGTATCTCTATGTAACGAATGTAGCCGCTGTGATAGGCTCGGACGATGAAAATAACCTTGTCTGGAGTCGCGGCGGCGTGGAAATCGGACGCGGCATTTCCTATACGGCTACCACTCCGGGCTCTTACCGCGTGTATGCCGGTGGTATTGGTTGTACGTGTGCGTCGAACAATATAGTAGTCGAAGCAAGTACATCAACTGCTCCCGATGCTATCGTAACGATTGATGCCCAAAATGCGGGCGTGCTTTGCGGCGGTGCGGGAACACTTACGCTAACGGCTTATCCGACTACTTCGCTTAGCGGAGGCGAATCGATTGAATGGTATCGCGACGGCGTACATGTCGGTACAGGTGCTACGTTGAGTGTAGGTCCTACCGACTTGGGTCATTCTTTCTTTGCTGTCCGTAAAAATGGCGACTGCTATTCGAAGCAATCCAATGTGATTGTTCCGGTAGCCGGAACCGGAAGCGACCCCAATCCGAGTGCAAGTGATTTTTATGTGAATGGTGTGGCGATGAACGGAACGATTACGATTTGCCCGAATACTGTCCTTTTGCTCACAGTGCAGAACACGAATCCTTCCTATACTTACACTTGGTCGGTGAATGGTGTTGCACTGACCGGTAGCAGCAGCTCAGCGAGCTACACCGTTCCCTTTGATGCCACACTTTGCGTCATTAGTTGCGTGGTCAGCGGCTCGGGCGTATGTTCCAAATCAGTAACGGTGAATGCGATGCTGAATGTTGCCCAGCCGGTTACTCCGACGATTGCTGCCGGCCCTTCGCTGCTTTGCTCGGGAACGACGCTGATGCTTACTGCAAGTCCCGACGCTACTACGGGTCTGGTTTATTTGTGGTATAAAGACGGCGTATTGGTAAAGACAAGCGCCAACAATACCGACAACACTTATACCGTAACTGCAGGCGGAACTTACACCGTACAGACGCAGATTTCTTCGTGTCTGTCTTCTCTTTCTGCCGGCCGCACGATTACGCTGGCCAGCCAGCCGACTAACTTGCAATTTACGGTGGCTCCGGCTATTGTGAATCCGGGCGTTGATGCTGTCTTTACCATCACAGCTACGAATGCATCGGGCTACGACTGGGCGGCTACCGGCACTCCTACGATTACGAAAACCGGCGCTTCGGCTACTATCAACTGGACAACTCCTGGCCCTTATGTGGTAACGGCTACTGCAAGCAACGATTGCGGAAGCGCGCAGGTAACGGCTAACGTAACCATTCAGACCAATCAGATGACCACACCGGTTGTTCTTAACACTGCGGGAACGTGCGGAAACGGTATTCTGTTTTACATACAAACGCCCTACGCCGATATGGCCGATGCCAGCAACTTTGCCTGGACAGTAACTGCTCCGGCGGGTGTAACCGGTACGGCTCTCGGCAATAAAGGCGAGCAGTTTTTTGTTCCTTATACGAGTACTAACAGTACTGCATATACTGTATCTGTGATAGCCAACGGCTCTAAACTTGCGTCAGCGGCGGCGACGGGGACCTTTACCGGTGCAGCCAATGCGTCTTCCAATTTCTTTATCAACGGCAGCGACTGCTACGATATTAAGCAAACACAATATGACCCGGCTGTGGTGCAGTGGGGACTTTGGGCTAATCGCGTGCGATTGACGGCCAATAGTAATTATGCTTACAGCGTGGGCGGTACGGGAACGGTTACTTCTTATGTCTGGAGCGTTTCCGACCCCGACGGTATATTGACTGCTGCCTCTGTTTCTTCGGTTAACGCTAATACGACACAGGGCATCAACATTCAGTTCAAGCCAGATGTGCTGACAGACGCCTGGCTTATCAATCAACCGGCGAACGAGCGCAAGGTGGTTTTGATGTGCGTAGTAACGACGAGTGGCGGTTGCGTTTATATTGTAACGAAACAGATTAGAGTGGGCGACCGCGACTGTTGTACGGGCTTATCCGACTATGAAGGTACGACTTATACGACTTATCGTTTTGGTACTGCGGGCTGCTGGATGACTGAAAATCTGGCAACGACTTACAACATGAAGAAGGGCGTGCAATTGACGGATAACAATTCAACTTCTAACGATCCGCATTATACTACTCAAAAGGTGAATAATACCGGAACAAAAATGAGTTTGTCCGACGTCCGCAATTCCAATTATTTTGGTAACAACGAGGGCAAAGTCGGCGTATTCTATAATTGGGCGGCAGCCGTAGGTGCTGCAAACGGAACAGCTGCTCAAAACACAACTACTTATCCTAATATGACCGGTACGACCACAGCCAATGGTCCGTCGAATGCCAATACGGTCAATGAGGATATTTGTCCGACGGGTTGGCATTTGCCGAGCGACGCCGAATGGAGTTTGTTGGAAAAAGAAATTTCCGCTAACTATACGCAGTATTCCACTTCGTCCACTGCTTCTACTTGGACTGAAGTGTCGGGTACTTATCGCGGTACTCATGGCACGATGATGCGTAGCAAAACGCCGGCAACTTTGAATGGCTATATCCAAAATCCGGTCGGTACTTCCAACGTTAAGGAAAAGGGTTTTTCGGTGCTGCTCGTTGGGTACGCCGGTAGCGGTACTTGGGCCAATTATGGCTTCTACACGTACTACTGGAGTAGTAGTAGCAACAGTGACACGAGTGCGTGGAGGCGGTATCTGAATTACGGTACTGCCGGTGTTGCCCGTGGCATCACCCTCAAGGCCAGCTTGTGGAGCGTGCGGTGCAAGAAAAATGAGTAGATTGACAATTCTCCCTTTTCTATAATTCCACTATTTGCAAAACAAGACCTGTTTTTTTTACAAAAATGACAATACGTGTATTCAAAATGCACATATTGTCATTTTTTTCTTGACATTCAATAGTAATGAAATAATTGACAAAAAGAATATCCATATGGAACAGCAACAGAAAATGCCGATGACACGTGGAAGGATGCGGCTACGGATGAAGAGAGATTTCGGGCTACTTAACCCAAATTTCTGCCCTTTTTCTATAAACAAAATATTCCCCGAAAATCTTCGCCATTCACCGGTTGGTAAGTTTTGAAACCGAGTTGCTTGCCCATTTCGATATTGGCCGTTCCGTCGTCGATAAATAAGGTTTCTTCCGGTATCATTCCGGAATTAGTAATCATTTTTTGAAAAATTTCGGCGTGCGGTTTCACACATTTCATTCGATAAGAAAGATACAGTTTGTCGAAATAGTCGGACAAATTTTTTCCGTTTTTGGAAAAAGCGGACGACATCGCCCATTTCATAATCACCGGATTCGTATTGCTTAATAGATACAAGCGGAAACCTCGTGCCCGCAAGTCTTCTAACAGGGTCAGTTTGTATTCGGGGCAGTCGGCAATAAAACCGAGCCAGCCCCATGCGATGTTTTTGTTGGAAATGTATTTGCCGGCTTCTGTCCGTACCGCGTCGTAAAATGCACGTTCCGACAATTTTCCTTCTTCCAATTCCAAAAAAATACCCTTCTGATGATAAGGATCAAGTAATTCATCCGCGTTTTCCAAGCCGGCAGATTTGAAACGGCGGACTGCTTCGTTCCGGTCTAATGTTAAAATTACCCCGCCTAAATCGAAAACGATGTTTTTTATTTCTTTCCAATCGAATGTTTGCATAACAAAATGATTATCTTTGCAAAGATATGTTTTTTCTTAAAATTTAAAGCGTATGTTTGACAAAGAAATTTATATTCGGCGCAGAGCGGAGTTGAAAAAGTCGGTGAAATCGGGAAGAATCTTGTTGTTGGGCAACGGCGAAGCACCGATGAATTATCGCGGAAACACTTATTCGTTCCGTCAGGACAGTTCATTTTTGTATTATGTGGGCTTGGATACGCCCGGTTTGATGTATCTGCTGGATATCGACAACGACCGGGAATATTTGCTGGGCGACGAATTGACGCTCGACGATATTATTTGGATGGGCAATTTACCGTCGTTGAAAGAACGGGCAGTAGCAGTCGGTATTGAAACCATAGTGCCGACTTCCAAACTATCTTCTTTGATAGATTTAAATCGTATAGTCCATTATTTACGGCCGTATCGCTATCGCAATCAGCTGATTTTAAGCGAATTATTAAGTAAAAAAAACGATGAAATCCTAAACGGATATTCCGTAGAATTGACGAAAGCGGTGGTCGCCATGCGTTTAATCAAGTCGAAAGAGGAGTTAATGGAATTGGAAAATGCCGGCAAAATCGGTTATGCGATGCACATTGTCGCCATGAAAATGTGTCAGCCGGGCGTTTCGGAACAGGAAATCGCCGGAACAATCGAAGGACTGGCAATTGCCGACGGAAACCGTGTTTCGTTCCCAACCATTTTATCCATGAACGGCCAAACGCTTCATAATCACGACCATAGCGGAATTTTATCACTCGGCCGGTTGATGTTGTGCGATGCAGGTGCGGAAAACAACAATCACTATGCTTCTGATTTCACGCGGACAACCGCCGTTGGCGGAAAATATTCGGAAAAACAGAAAAATATACATAACATTGTGTTAGAGGCCTTGAATGCGTCTATTGCAATGGCCAAACCCGGAATTACTTACAAAAGTGTTCATCGGAATGCCTATAAAATTATTTTTGAGAGCTTGCGCGACTTGGGTTTGGTGAAAGGCGATACGGAAGAAGCCTTGAACGCGGGTGTTCCGGCGTTGTTCATGCCTCACGGTTTGGGGCATGCTTTAGGTTTGGACGTGCATGACATGGAAGATTTAGGAGAAACGTATGTCGGCTATGACGATGAAATTCAGCGAGATACGTTGTTCGGCTACAGCAGTCTTCGTTTTGGGAAACGCCTGCAATCCGGTCATGTTTTGACCGTTGAGCCGGGCATTTATTTCGTTCCCCAGCTGATTGAAAAATGGGAAAAAGAAAAAATCAATGCGGATTTTATCCATTTCAAAGAAGTAAAAAAATACTTGAATTTCGGCGGTATCCGTCTGGAAGACGACATTGTAATTACCGATGCCGGTTGTCGGCCGGTGTATGAAGAACGATTGCCGGTAACGATAGAAGAAATTCAAAAAATAATAATTTACTAAATAAATTTTTTACCTTTGTTTTATTAAAACGAAAGTACAATATTCAGATTAATTTCAATATACGTTATGCTTATTGGCTTGTCGGTCAATCACATAGAAGGTAAATCCTGCATTTCCAACGCTTATGTCAATGCGGTGATTCGGGCAGGCGGCGTTCCGGTTTTAATTCCGTTGACCAACGATGAGCAGGTGTTGGAAGTTGTTTTGTCGCAAATCGACGGACTGATTTTGTCGGGTGGGGGTGACATCGACGCTTCATTTTTCAACGAAGAAAATCACCTGTCCGTAACTTCGTGTGACAAGCAACGCGATTTTTACGACATCTATTTGGCCAAGCGGGCGGTGAAAAAGCAGTTGCCCGTTTTGGGTATTTGCCGTGGACACCAAGTGTTGAATGTTGTTTTTGACGGTAGCTTAATTCAGGATATTCCGTCGCAAGTTCCAAATTCTGCTATCAAGCACAATCAGGAAGAAGCGCGGGAAATAGGAACACATTCGGTGGTTATTCAATCGTATTCATCTTTGTATCAGCTGTTTAAGAAAGAAACAATTTCGGTTAATTCCTTTCATCATCAGGCCGTGAAAACGATTGCATCCGGATTTGAAGCGGTTGCTTATTCCGAAGACGGAATAATAGAAGCTATCGAATCGACCGAAGGACAGTCGGTTTTGGGCGTACAGTGGCATCCTGAAAACCTGACGGAAGTGGAAAAAGACACGATGCTTCCGCTTTTTAAGCACGTAGTCAGCGAAGCCGAATTGTACAAAAAAGCGAAAGAAATCCACCGGCGTATCTATTCCATTGATTCACACACTGATACACCCATGTATTTTAAATACGGCATCGACATCGGAAAGAAAAATCCGATTTTAAAGGTTAATCCGAAGGATTTGGGTGCGGAAACGGAAGCTGGCTTGGTGGATTATGAACTGAAAGTCGATGTGCCGAAAATGCAGGACGGAATGTTGGACGCTGTGGTGATGGTGGCTTATCTTCCGCAGGGTGTGCGCGACGCCAAAAATTCGCAAAAAACGGTCGATAAAACGTTTTCCATTCTTAACACCTTGTTGAAGCAAATTGAAAATAACCAATCGGTTGTCGGGCAGGCAAAAACTGCCGCCGACCTGCAACGATTGAAAAAAGAAGGCAAAAAAGCCATCTTTCTGGGCATTGAAAACGGTTACGGTATAGGAAAAGACCTTGCTAATTTGCAGAAACTTGCTGACATGGGCGTGGTGTATATCACGTTGTCGCACAACGGCCATAACGATATTTGCGACTCGCACAAGGGACAGCCCGAACACAACGGCTTGAGCGATTTCGGCAAGCAAGCCGTGAAAGAAATGAACAGGCTGGGGATTATCGTCGATATTTCGCACACTTCCGAAAAAACTTCGTTCGATGTGTTGTCCGTCAGCACACAGCCGATAATTGCTTCGCATTCGTCGGTCAAAGCCTTGTGCAACCATTCGCGCAACATTTCCGACAAACTGATGAAGGCCATTGCTGAAAAAGATGGCGTCATTCAAATCTGCCTGTATTCGGGATTTCTGAAAAAATCGGGAAAAGCGACCGTCCAAGATGCAGTCAATCACATAGATCACATCGTCAAAACCGTAGGAATTGACCATGTTGGTATTGGCTCTGACTTCGACGGCGGTGGCGGAATTAAAGGCGCGAACGCTGCCAATGAACTGCCTCAAATCACGATGGAATTGCTTCGTCGAGGCTATTCGGAAGAAGACATCGCCAAAATCTGGGGCGGAAATTTTTTGCGGGTGATGCAGCAAGTTCAGGCCGTTCCTGATTATCAATAAACTTTTATATTCTTAAACCGCGATACGGCAATAATAATTAACACCAATGTGCCCAAAACAATACTCCATCCGAAAAGTTCTCGCAGAGCAACGACAAGTGAGGAATGAGTAATTATTTCAGCTTCCAATGCCCGCGTATAAATCGCATCGCCGAACGGTGCACCGATACCTGTACGGATAAGTCCCAAAACACACAACACCTGAAAATAGTTTTTGAACGGTGCGGTCGCCTGCGCATAAACCGTCAGGGCAATGAAGACAACAACGTGTCCGAAACCACAGCAAACAAGCGGAAGATACAGTTTTTCAATATTCGTGTAAGGGGTTATCAGCCAATACATTTGGATAACATACAGCACAATAAACGATATTCCCACAAAAGTTACGAGCTTATGATGCCATTTCAATTGAGTAAGCGCGTACCACGAAAACAATGCACCGATCAACATTCCCGTAAGATCAAACCAATAGAGATTGACGGTATTGAGTTGGTCGAAGTGCAGAACGGCGTCAGTAAAAGTATTTTGTAAAACCTGTTGCGAAGATAAAAGAATATCCAAAAACAGGAACAACACCAGGAGATTCAACAAATTACGTGTATTGAAAGCATTCAGTTCGATAAAAGGGTGTCGAATGTGCCTTATTCGCAATAGATTGGCAGCTAATGCTAACAACGAAATGCCTGTCGCTGCGCGAATATAGGGTGAATGAAACCAATCCATTTGTTCGCCGTATTGTGTCACAAAAATGGCCGAAAGAATAAAAATCGACCACAAAACCATTCCGAGCCAATCCACGCTGTATAATAACATCTTGGGCATCGGACGAAATGGTTTCATGAGTACAAATGCTCCCAAAACGACCACAAGCAGCAGTCCGATTGCGAAATAATGAATGTAATGCCAACTGTAATAATACATTATGTAACTTGCAGCAATATCGAAAACGTGTATCAAGCCGAGCACCACGAAAAACACAAACGAAAGAAATACGGCGTAATTGTGCGTCGGCGCGATTTTCGGCAAGACAGACGAAAAACATTCAAACGTGCCGAATAATCGGAAAAATCCGGCCACAAAACAAAGTACAACCAGCACAGGAAAGGATTGCACGTGTGGCACAATCAGGTTTATCGCTATTAAAACCGAAGCGGCAATCACTAAGCAGGTGCGATTGGTAAAGCGGAATTTTAGTCGAAACGCTAACGGGAAATACATCGTCAACCCGACAAGCACGGCATTTCCCATCATTCTCACGTCGTCGGGTGTAAGCGATAAACTACCGGACATTTGACTCATAGCACAAAAATACATTCCGTTGGAAAACTGAAAACAAATCAGAAACAGCATATAAATCCAAAAACGCAAGCTGTCGGGCACAAATTCCTGAAAGGACATAAAACGGAAAGGCGTATTATTGTGTTGCATATTTATCATAGATTTTACACTCCACATTCATACCCGAATTCACCCGTGACAAAATTTCACTATCATTGTTTTCCGTAAAAACAATTTTAACGGGAATACGCTGTTCGGTTTTCACAAAATTGCCAACAGCATTGTCGTGCGAATGAGGCGAATATTCTGCACCGGTGGCGTTGGAAATCGCAACGACTTCACCTTCAAAGTGCGTGTTGGGGAAAGCGTCAATCGTAATATCCGCGCGACTACCGATTTGTATGTGTTTGAGTTGCGTTTCGCGATAGTTGGCGAGCACCCATTTATCCTTGCTATCCACTACCGAAAGCAGGTTTTGACCGGGCATAACGAGTTCACCCACCTGAATGGTTTTGCGTGAAGTGTAGCTGTCGCAGGGCGCGAGAATAACGGTGTAGGACAAATTCAATTCCGCCAAATCCAATGCTGCACGGCAAACTTCAATGTTCGCGTCGTTTTGGGCAAGGCGTTGTGTTTGTTCGTCTTTCGTTAATTGGGTGGATTGTTTTTGCCGTTGTATGGTTTCCAATTTTGCCCGAAGCGATTCATATTGCGTTTTCACGGCGTCAAATTGCTGGCGCGTAACGGCGTCGTTTTCCAGCAGTTTTTTATAGCGGTTGTAATCATTTTCCGCATTGGCGAGCAATACCTCTATTTCTTCAATACTCGCGTCGGTAACCGATAGATTGTTCGCTGTAGTAGAAATCGTTGTTCCTCTGGCCAATTTGTCCGCCAAAGCATTTTGATAATCGGCGTTTGCCTGTGCCAACCGCAAACGAAATTCACTGTCTTCAATCACTACGAGTGTGTCCCCTTTGCGGACAAATTGGAACTCGTCAAAGCGCACTTCCTTGATAAACCCTTGCACACGGCTGCTCACTTCCACCATATTTTGGCGAATTTGCGCGTTATTGGTATATTCGCCGCCAATATGGATAAACAGTGAGGCAATCCATGCTAAACCGCACACAATCAGCGCAATGATAACGACATTGGCCAAGACTTTCTTTTGTTTCTTATTCATAATGTTCCTGAAATGTATTTGAGTTTGTAATAATTGTAAATAATATTGATTTTCGCATTAATTGCCTGTAATTCGGCATCTAACTTTTGCGAAGCGGCATCGAGTAAATCGGTAATCAATGCTAAATCATTGTCGTAGCGATAAGCAATGACATTGTAGTTTTGCGATGCCAATTCTACGCTTTTCTCTTTGGTTTCGAGCAAGGTAAACGCCTCTTTGTAATGCACAAACGCTTCCTCTAACGCAAGTGCTATTTGTTCTTCGGCAACAATTTTCTCTTCTCCCGCTCGCTTCACGGCCAACTGATTGGCTCGTATTTTCACACCCGATTTGTAAAGATTGCCGAGATTGTATTTTATGCCGACACCTACCGCCCAATAGTTGAAATTTTTGTTAAGCGCGGGAATTTCAATCGTAACAGGCCCATTGAGATAATCACCTGCAAACAGGGCGATTTGCGGCAGGCGTTCGGCGTATGTTATTTTTTCGGCGTGTTTGGCAATTTTTTCCGATTTTTCTGCCATTTGTACCGATAATGTGTTTGTTGCGGCGGGTTGTAAGGGCGTTGCGCGCAACGCCTCTACCATGGTTTCCGGTACAATGATAATGTCCGAAGTCAATCCTACCGCTGTTGTCAGTTGATTGTTTAACAACGTCATTGCATTTTGCAGTTGAATTTTATTATAATTCAAATTTTGCAGTTGCAGTTCATAGCGTGTGATGTCGTTTTGTAAAGCTATTCCTTCCTTCAACCGCACGCGCATATTTTCCAACACCTTTTGCGTTTGCGTGATATTGCTTTCAAATACTTGTAATTGATTTTGTAACTTGCACAATTCCAGGTAATTACCTGCAATCAAAAAGCGTACTTCCTGGCGATTGCGTTCGGCATTCAGGTTGGCGATCTGCTGTTGCAATTCGGCGATTTTCACGCCATTTCGGATTGCCCCGCCTGCAAAAATCACTTGCGAAACTTCCATTGCAAAATTATTGCCGAAATGCGGAATAGGTGTGACGAACGAATGGGAAAAATTCCGGTCTGTAATCGTGCCGTTGCCGTTGTAAATCAATGATAACGAGGCATCAATCGACGGAAGATAAGCATTTTTTGCTGTTTTGATACCCGCTTCGGCTTCTGAAATGGCGGTAGTATATGCCCGGATACTGCGGTTGTTCTCGTCGGCCAATCGAAACAATTCGTTGATGGAAAACGCACGGTTTTCCGTTTGTGCATACAAACTTGATAAACATAGCGTTATAAACGACGCTATGAGAAAATAGAATTTACTCATAAAGATTTGTTATAAAAATGAATTAAAATGAAAGGAACTTGCGGGTCAGTCCGCCATGACATTCAGTCATAGGAAAAGATTAAATTCTTGGTGCGAAAGGATAAACATCGCCCCAAGGAAATACTATGGGTGACGGAAGTGCTCTATAAATTGAAACAATAGTCATTCGATACGTTTTTCGGGGTACAAAAGTACAACTGATTTTTGAATTTTCCAAAAATCAGTCAAAAATCCCGGACAATTTGGCCGCCAATTCTTCGCCTCGCAGGTTTTTAGCGATAATCACACCGTTTGGGTCTAACAGCAGATTTTTAGGAATGGAAAAAATCTGATATTGAACAGCCACCGCGTTTTGCCAGCCGTTCAGGTCGGAAACTTGCGGCCATGTTAATTGGTCTTTAGCAATAGCGTTCAGCCAGGCCTGCTTATTATTATCAAGCGAAACACCCAGAATTTCAAAGTTTTTATCTTTGTATTTTTGGTAACTCCGAACAACATGCGGGTTTTCGCGCCGGCAGGGACCACACCAACTTGCCCAGAAATCAATCAGCAAATATTTTCCCCGAAAATCAGTCAAGTGGACAGGTTTATTGTTTGTGTCTTTTTGCGTAAAATCGGGCGCGATTGCACCGACAGCTGTTGCCATTTGAGATTGAAGCTGTTTCGCCAATGCTTTGCCGCTTTCCTGATTTTGAAGTTCCGGACTTAAGCCTTTCAGCAAAGCGATGTATTCGGCCGGATTTTCCGACTGCTGATTCAATTCCGCCAATATTCCCAAACTGACTTGCGAATTGGGATTGTTTTTGACAAAAGTAATATAGCTGTTTTTCAGTTCCGTTTGAAGAACTTCGTAGCGGGCTTCGATATTGGAAGCAAATGTTTCATCTTCGGTTTTTTCTTTCGGCGCGTTCTGATATTCTTCAATCAAAAGCCGGAGTTTGGTAACGACCGGTGCGATCGCCTCGCTCAATCGTTGCTGGTCTTCGTCCAATTTGGAAAGATTAGACGTATTTTGCGCACAAGCGGCATAAGAAATAAAACAAGCGAATAATACAATGATTTTCTTCATGCTGTAACTGCTTTTGAGGGAACAAATATAAGGAAAATAAATTTATATGCAAAAAAGATTAGGTTTATTTATTTTCCTATATCTTTGTACCAATAATCAAATTTGACATTATTAATGAAAAAGAAATGTTTTTTAGCGTTTATATTAACGCTTCTGGTCACTCGCTAGGTATTGGCAGTACCTGCAACTCCTTATCCTGTAAGTTATAAGCAGCCATATTGGCCGATTCCAAAATGTAAATAATTGGCAAAAAGCTACTATTTCCTTTTATCCATGGACGGATATGCTTCGTTTTCTGTTTGTATGGCATAATGATAATGCAGGACAAATACAGCCTCCTGTTGCGATAGATAACATTCAGATTCAGAGAAGTGAGCCGTATGATGCTACGCTTAACAGCCTGAAAGTGAGCCAGGGAACTTTGTCGCCGGCTTTCAATCCACAGCAATATAAATATACGGTAGATGTAGCCGGAAATGTAAGTACAATCTATCTGGAAGCAATACCGAATAATTCCAGAGCCGCCATTATAGGTGCTAATGAGTATTTTGAATTGAATAAAGGTGCTAATACGTTCAACATTCTGGTAATATCGGAAGATTGGAATTACATAAATACCTATAAAGTTGTTGTTAATCGGGGAAATGTAGGTATTGACAGTCCGGAAGCCGGCACATTCAATGTATATCCTAATCCTACGTCAGGGATAGTCTATATTGAAAATCCGGCCGGAACGGAAATACAACTTTATAACTCATTGGGTGAATTAATTTTTAAAACAAAGGAAAATCAAATCGATTTATCTGGTTATCTCAACGGCGTGTATGTATTGCGTTCGGGCGGAAATATTGTGAAAGTGATAAAGAAATGATGAAAAATACAGTCAATAATGCAGAATAAATTTGCATGCAAACCAAATAGTTTATACTTTTGCGGTCGAATTTAATGACGCTATGAGTAATTCTGCATTGTTTTTGGTCGTTCTATTGACGGCTGTTGTCATGGTGGTCGCCGCGCTGATTATAGCGTGGTTGCTGGCCCCGAAATCGAATAATCCTCTCAAAGGAGAGCCTTACGAATGCGGTATTCCGACACGAGGCACGTCCTGGACACAGTTTAAGGTGGGTTATTATCTATTTGCCATCTTGTATTTGGTCTTCGATGTGGAAACGGTTTTGCTGTTCCCTTGGGCAACCAAAATGATTGATTTAGGTGTGCAAGGTTTGGTGTGTATGGCGTTCTTTTTTGTCATCCTCACGTTTGGTTTGGCTTATGCTTGGAAGAAAGGAGCTTTGAAATGGAAGTAAAAGACATTAAGATTAAAAACATGGCAACGGAGGATTTCAAAGACAATGAATACCTCGAAGAATATGTGAAAGAGTTGCGCGCTAACGGTGTGAATATCGTGATTGCCAAGTTGGATGATCTGATTAATTGGGGACGTTCCAATTCGGTTTGGCCGCTGACGTTCGCCACCAGTTGTTGCGGTATCGAATTTATGTGTCTGGGGGCAGCACGTTACGATTTTGCGCGTTTCGGCTGGGAAGTTACCCGTAATAGTCCGCGTCAGGCCGATGTGGTGTTCTGTTGCGGAACGATTGTGCATAAAATGGCACCGGTCTTGAAACGCTTATACGACCAGATGGCTGAGCCGAAATATGTCATGGCTTTCGGAAGTTGTGCAATTAGCGGCGGACCATTCAAAAGTTCATACCATACGGTGATGGGCGTAGATAAAATTATTCCGGTCGATGTGTATATCCCCGGTTGTCCGCCTCGTCCCGATGCTATGATTTACGGCATGATGCAGTTGGCACGGAAAATCAAAATGCAGGATTTTTTTAAATTACCGAAGCAGCCGAATCCAATTGGAAACAACGAACCCGTAGAAACGGGGCATGCCCCGTCTCTACCAACGGAAACAAAGGAAGGAGGCGACCAATGAAAATAATTGATGAACTACTTGGACAACTGCCTTTTGCAACAATTGAGCTAAAAGATAAAACTTATACGGTTTCCGTTCCGAAAGAGAAACTTTACAAAACGGCTTCTTATTTAAAGAATAATCCGCTGTTGTCGTTCGATTTCCTGATGGATATTATCGGAATGGATTACGGCGACACATTGGGCGTTATCTATTATTTGTCTTCAACCCGGTTTCCTTCTTATATTATTGCGTTAAAAACAACGACGGACGACCGCGAAAATCCGCTGCTGGCTTCGATTTCCGACCTTTGGGAATCAGCCGGATTGTATGAACGTGAAGTGCATGACTTTTTGGGTATCACGTTTGTGAACAATCCCGACATGCGCCGGTTGTTTTTGCGTCAGGATTGGAAAGGCTATCCGCTGCGGAAAGATTATGACGCTAGCCCCGAACTAAATCCTGTGCCGTTGTGTAACGAGGATTTGGAAGACATGGAAAATATGCCGGTAACGGAAATATCGGTAGAAGGCGAACGCTTGGAACATCACCGCAAACTGTTTGAAGCAGAGGATTATGTAGTGAATTTCGGCCCGCAACACCCCGCTACTCACGGCGTACTTCATTTGCGTGTAGCGTTGGACGGTGAAATGATTAAAAAAATCGACCCAAATTTTGGCTATATCCATCGCGGTATCGAAAAAATGTGCGAAGCCTACACTTATCCGCAAATTTTGCACTTGACCGACAGGCTCGATTATCTTTCGGGAACAATCAACCGTCACGGTACTTGTTTGGCAGTGGAAAAAGGTCTTGAATTGGAAGTGCCCGAACGTGCGCATTATATCCGCACGATTATCGACGAATTGACCCGTATTGCTTCCCACTTGTTGGGTTGGGGCTGTATGGCGATGGATATGGGCTCGATTACCGCGTTTGTGTATGGCATGCGCGACCGCGAGAAAATCATGGATATTTTCGAGGAAACTTGCGGCGGCCGTCTGATGGCGAATTACAGTGTGATTGGCGGTGTGATGAATGATATTCATCCGAATTTCCAACGCAAAGTCAAAGAATTTATTCCCTATATGCGGAAGATGTTGAAAGAACATCATTTACTGTTCACCGGCAATCCGATTGCCCGCGACCGCATGGAAGGGGTAGGGTATTTGAGCAAGGAACAGGCGATTTCGTTGGGTGCGACCGGGCCAACCGGACGCGCTTCGGGATGGAGCAACGACATCCGGAAGGTTGAGCCGTATGCTGCTTACCGCCACGCCGATTTCAAAGAAATGTTGCGCACAGACGGTTTGACGTTTGACCGGTACATTATCCGTTTGGATGAAATCGAAGAATCGTTGAAGATTTTGGAACAATTGATAGACAATATTCCGGGTGGGGCGTATGCTGCTAAAACAAAGGCGATTATCAAACTTCCCGAAGGCGAGTTTTACCAACGGGTGGAAGGTGCGCGCGGCGAATTTGATGTTTATATCAACAGTCGTGGCGATAAATATCCTTACCGCGTGAAATTCCGTTCGCCGTGTATGACGTTGGTGAACACTTTGAAGGCGATTGCGGTTGACACAAAAGTCGCGGACTTGATAATGTTGGGCGGCTCATTAGATTATGTTGTACCATGTATTGACAGATAGTCAATTATGAATTAAAAATTACGAATTACAATATATGTTTCACTTACAGACAGTAACACAGTGGATAGACGAGTTCCTCCGCACGTATTTGACGGATGGCTGGGCATTGTTTATCGAATTTATATTGATAGGTGTTGTGATTTTGGCCGTTTATGCGGTGCTGGCACTTATCCTTATTTATGTAGAACGTAAAATTTGCGCGTTCTTCCAATGCCGTCTGGGGCCGACGCGGGTAGGGCCTTTCGGAATTTTTCAGTCGGTGGCCGACATGGTTAAAATCCTGTTGAAAGAATTAATCAAGATAAACCGTGTCGATCCGCGCTTGTTTCGGTTGGCGGCTTATCTGGTGATTATTGCCTCTATCTGTACATTCGGAGCTATTCCGTTTGACAAAGGAATTCAGGCGATAGACTTTAATATCGGCGTCTTCTATCTCTTGGCGGTTTCTTCGCTGGGTGTAGTAGGGATTTTGTTGGCCGGTTGGGCGTCGAACAATAAATATACGATGATCGGCGCGATGCGGTCGGGGGCACAGTTGATTTCCTACGAGTTGTCGTGCGGATTGTCACTGATGACGATTGTGATGCTTTCGGGAACGATGCAATTATCAACGATTGTGGAACAGCAGGCTTATGCTTGGAATATTTTCAGAGGTGGAATTCCGGCAATTATTGCATTTGTTATTTATCTGATTGCCGGACACGCCGAAACCAATCGCGGACCGTTTGACTTGCCGGAAGCTGAGTCGGAATTGACGGCCGGTTATCATACGGAATATTCCGGTATTCAGTTCGGGTTTTTCTACTTGGCAGAATACTTGAATATGTTTATTATCGCAGCGATTGCAACTACCTTGTTTTTAGGAGGTTGGATGCCATTGCATATTCCGGGTTGGGACGGTTTCAATCAAGTAATGGATTTTATCCCGCCGGTGTTGTGGTTTTTTGCTAAAGCATTCATTTGCGTGTTTTTAGCCTTGTGGGTACGTTGGACAATGCCTCGTTTGCGGATTGACCAACTTTTAAATCTGGAATGGAAAATTCTGATGCCTGTCAGTTTGCTTAACATCGTTTTAATGGCTATTTGGGTGATATGGATTATATAAAGAAAATAATAATTGGGATTTGGCGATTGATGCAGGGTATGTATATTACCATGCTGAACTTTATCCGTAAAAAAGTAACGGAACAATATCCCGAAAATCGAGGAAAAGTATTTCCGCACGAACGTATGCGCGGACAGTTGGTAATGCCTCACAATGAGAATAATCAGCACAAATGTACAGCTTGCGGTATCTGCCAGATGAATTGCCCGAACGGCACTATCCAAGTGATTAGCAAAAAAGAGGTGGATGCGGAAACCGGAAAAGAGAAAAAGGTGTTAGACACTTATTTGTACGACACCGGCAGTTGTATTTTCTGCGCTTTATGTACTACTTCCTGTCCGCAAGATGCGATAGAATGGTCAACGAACTTTGAACACGCAGTGTTTACTCGTTCCAAATTGATTGAACAGTTGAATCACGAAGGTTCAAGTTTAATAAAAAAAAGTAATAATTAAAAATTACGAATTACGTGAGCATTCGTAATTCGTAATTCGTAATTGAAAAAATATGGATCCAATAATTAATCTCATTTTATTTGTCTGTTTGGGTATAGCGAGTATCGTTTTATCCGTATTGGCTGTATCAGCCAAACGCTTGATGAGGGCGGCGACCTACCTGCTGTTGGTATTAATCTGTACGGCAGGGTTTTATCTGTTTCTGAATTACCATTTTTTGGCAGCCGTTCAAGTATCGGTTTATGCAGGTGGTGTTGTGATATTGTTTCTGTTTGCCATTTTTCTCACGAGTAACGAAAATGACGTGTTACGCAGGCATCAGGCCGGACGCTATTTATGGGGCGCATTGGCTGCTTTGGGAGGAATTGCCGTAACTACATTTGCTTTGGTGAAACACCAATTTATTTATGGCGATAACCAAAGTATGGTGGGCGACCAGGAAATTGATATGAAAGTGATAGGCGAAGCTCTGATGGGTACGGAAAAATATCAATATTTACTGCCTTTCGAGGTGTTGAGTATTTTGTTGCTGGCCGCGATTATCGGAGGAATATTAATTGCAAGAAAAAGATGATTATGATACGAATGGAGTATTATTTGATAATCAGTACGCTGATGTTTTTTATCGGGATATACGGTTTTATCTCGCGGAAAAACATGATTGCGATATTGATTTCATTGGAATTAGTGTTGAACGCCGTCGAAATTAATTTTGCGGTCTTCAACCGGTATTTGTTTCCGGGACAACTGGAAGGAATGTTTTTTACGTTGTTCGGCATTGCGATTACAGCAGCCGAAACAGCTGTGGCTCTGGCGATTATCATTAATGCCTATCGCGCTATCGGAAACATTGATATTAAGAACTTAAGTAAAATGAAGGAATAATATGGAATACAGTTTATTTATAGTAGTTATACCCTTCTTGTTATTCCTTTTTCTGGGATTATTGGGAACAAAATTAAAGTCGATTGTTGCCGGAATTATCGGAACCATAGGCATGGGTATCTGTGCTGTTCTCGCTTATACGGTAGCGTATCAATATTTCTTTGGAATTGGTAAAACCAATGGAGAATGGGTGAAACAAATCCCGTTGAATTTTGAATGGCTCCGGTTTACGGAGAATTTGCATATTGATTTGGGCGTTCTGTTAGACCCGATTTCGGTGATGATGTTGGTGGTGATTACGACCGTTTCGTTGATGGTGCATATTTACAGTTTGGGCTACATGAAAGGCGAAACCGGTTTTCAACGCTATTATGCTTTCCTTTCGCTGTTCAGTTTTTCGATGTTGGGATTGGTCGTAGCGACGAATATTTTCCAAATGTATATCTTTTGGGAATTGGTGGGCGTAAGTTCCTATTCGCTGATTGGATTTTATTATACGAAACCGTCGGCGGTAGCTGCGAGTAAAAAAGCGTTTATCGTTACCCGTTTTGCCGATTTGGGCTTCCTGATTGGTATATTAATCCTTTCTTTTTATACAAAAACATTCGATTTCGGATTATTGACCGCCGACCATGCTTCACTCGTAACCACTTCATTTGCAGGTGGTACGTTCATGGGATTGTCAATTGCTACTTGGGCGTTGGCGTTAATTTTTATGGGTGGTGCAGGTAAATCGGCCATGTTTCCGCTGCATATCTGGTTGCCCGACGCGATGGAAGGGCCTACGCCGGTTTCGGCATTGATCCATGCGGCGACAATGGTTGTGGCAGGTGTATATCTGGTGGCTCGTTTGTTTCCGGTGTATATTTTTGCTGCACCTGATGTGTTGGAAATGATAGCGTTTGTCGGCGCATTTACCGCTCTGTTTGCGGCGGTTATCGCGATTACGCAGACGGACATTAAGCGGGTATTGGCCTTTTCAACCATTTCGCAGATTGCATACATGATGGTGGCTTTGGGTGTTTCGGGTTATGGCGACCACGAAGGTTTGGGCTACATGGCTTCGATGTTCCACTTATTTACGCACGCCTTTTTCAAAGCCCTGTTGTTCTTGGGAGCAGGCTCGGTGATTCATGCTGTTCATAGCAACGAAATGAGCGCGATGGGTGGTTTGCACAAATACATGAAAATCACGAGCATTACCTTCTTTATCGCGTGTTTGGCGATTGCAGGTATTCCGCCTTTCTCCGGATTTTTCAGTAAAGACGAGATTTTGGCAGCGGCTTTCCATCATCAACCGGTGATTTTCTGGACATTGTGGGTGGTTGCCGGATTGACGGCATTCTATATGTTCCGCTTGTATTTCAGTATTTTCTGGAATACCCCTAAATCCCCTAAAGGGGACTTAGTACATTCCGCCTCCCTTCAGGGGGTTGGGGGGGAACATCACAAACCGCACGAATCGCCTGCACCTATGACTATACCGTTAATTATATTGGCTGTTTTCTCTATATTCACCGGATTGATTCCTTTTGCCGATTTTATCAGTAGTGATAATATTCCGTTTCATACACATATCGATTGGACGGTGGCTATTATGAGTATTGCAGTCGCGGTTATCGGTATTACAATTGCATTTATGCTGTATTTCAAAGACAGCAAACAGCCGGCGCGGATTGCGCAAGCGATGGGTGGTTTCTACCAGGCGGCTTTGCACAAGTTCTATATGGACGAAATCTGGATGTGGGTTACACAAACGGTGATTTTCCGTTATATTTGCGAGCCGATTAAGTGGTTTGACCGCCACATTATAGACGGCAGTATGAATGGTCTGGCTTGGATTACGCAAAAATCTTCGGCCGGAATCAAAGGCTTGCAGTCGGGAAAAGTTCAGTTTTATGCCTGGGTATTTATTTTCGGCTCAATTGTGATTGCGGCGCTAGTGTTGTTTTTATAAGTTAGGCGATGGAGAATGTACATATAGACATAGAAAAAATTGTTAAGCATTGGATTGATACTTCAGACGATGATTTCAATACTATGCTTATTTTATACAATTCTAAATCGTATCATTGGGCATTGTTTATGGGGCATATTACAATCGAAAGATTGTTGAAAGCCTATTACGTGAAGAATAAGGGAGTACATGCGCCTTTTACTCATAATTTATATCGTTTGGCCGAATATTACAACAATGGATAAAACAAATGCTGTAAAAATAGTACAAAATTATGCTGATGTGGTAAAAACTTGTTTTGATTACAAGAAAATTATCCTTTTCGGATCGTATGCGAAAGGTAATTTTCATGACGATAGCGATATAGATATTGCCATAATTTTTGCAGATTACGATAATCGTCTGGACAGGCAGTTTGAATTAATGAAATTGACTCGGAACATTGACAGCCGGATTGAGCCTCACCCGTTTCGGGAAGATGAATTTGAAATGTCTAATCCATTGGTCAGTGAAATTGTAAAATATGGGCAGGAAATAATAAGTGTTTAATATTAAGTATATGAATATATTATCTTTATTTGTAGTCGTTCCGGTTTTGATGATTTTGTTTCTGTTTTTGTCTAAAAGCATGAAGCAAATTCGGACAGTGATGATAACCGGTGCTTCCGCTTTGTTGATTTTGGCAACTTTGCTGACCGTACTGTTTTTTCAGGAAAGAGCCGGAGGAAACACCGCCGAAATGCTGTTTGTATCCAGCACGGTTTGGTACGCACCGCTGAATATCTGCTACACGGTAGGAGTAGATGGTATTTCGGTCGCGATGTTGTGTTTGTCTGCCATTATCGTATTTACCGGCGTTTTCTCCTCATGGAACATGAACATGGCGAAGGAATATTTTCTGTGGTATTGCCTGCTTTCGGTTGGCGTATTCGGATTTTTCATTTCTATCGACCTCTTCACGATGTTTTTATTCTACGAAGTTGCCTTAATTCCGATGTATTTGCTAATCGGATTGTGGGGAACCGGCCGGAAAGAATATTCCGCCATGAAATTGACGCTGATGTTGATGGGTGGTTCGGCTTTCCTGATGGTTGGAATTATCGGTATTTATTATCTTTCCGGACATACAACCATGAATTTGGTGGAAATTGCCAAACTGCATATTCCGATTGAGGCACAACGCTGGCTGTTCCCGGTCACTTTTCTGGGATTTGGCGTGTTGGGTGCTTTGTTTCCGTTTCATACTTGGTCGCCCGACGGTCATGCTTCCGCGCCAACAGCTGTTTCGATGTTGCATGCGGGCGTTTTAATGAAATTGGGAGGCTACGGCTGTTTCCGCGTAGCCATGTATCTGATGCCCGAAGCTGCTCAGGAATTGGGTTGGATTTTCCTGATTCTGACCGGTATAAGTGTGGTATATGGTGCATTTAGTGCGGTAGTACAAACCGACTTGAAATACATTAACGCCTATTCGTCGGTGAGCCACTGCGGATTGGTGTTGTTCGCTATATTGATGATGAATCAAACGGCGATGACCGGTGCGATTATGCAGATGTTGTCGCACGGTTTAATGACGGCTCTTTTCTTTTCGCTTATCGGTTTGATTTACGGCCGGACACACACGCGCGACATTCGCGAAATGGGCGGTTTGATGAAAATTATGCCGTTTGCCTCGGTTTGTTACGTGATTGCAGGTTTGGCTTCGCTGGGACTTCCGGGTTTGAGCGGGTTTGTGGCTGAAATGACGATTTTTGTCGGCTCGTTCCAACACACCGATACGTTCCACCGTGTTTTGACGATTGCTGCCTGCTGTTCGATTGTGATTACTGCCGTTTATATTTTGCGGACGGTCGGGAAAATCCTGTACGGACCTGTTCAAGACCAGCACCACATCGGATTGTCCGATGCTTCCTGGTTTGAAAAAGTTTCGGTGGTCTGCCTGATTGTGGCCATTGCGTTTATGGGCTTGTATCCTTCGGGAGCCTCAAATATTATTTGGGACAGTTTGTCGCCAATAATTTCAAAATTTGCACTATTATAACTCATAATTCATAACTTATAATTTTAAAAACATGAATTTCGACAACTTTTTATACATGGGGCAGGAAATAGGACTGGTTATCTTGTTTGTGTTTTTATTCCTGTATGATACTTTCTGTTCCGAAAAAGGCAAAAAATACTTTCAAGTCATCGCCATTTCGCTGTTTGTATTGCTTACGGCCTATGGTTTTTGTCCGACAACATTCACTGGCGAGGCGTTTGGCGGAATGTATGTCAATTCGGCGATGACTGCTTTTATGAAAAATATACTGAATGTGGCCACGTTGATTGTATTCCTGCAATCTGCACAATGGTTGTCGTCCGAAGGTACTTCACATCGCAGGGGTGAATTTTACACCATTACGCTGGTAACGCTCTTGGGAATGTATCTGATGGTTTCGGCCAATAATTTCATGTTATTATATATAGGTATGGAAACTGCTTCGTTGCCATTGGCCTGTTTGGCGGCTTTCAATAAATATAAGGAAAAATCGGCTGAAGCCGGCGTGAAATACATTTTGATTTCCGCTTTTTCGTCCGGGATTATGTTGTTCGGGTTGTCGTTTTTATACGGTGGCTTGGGAACGTTTTATTTCTCAGACATGACTGCGAATGTATCCGCTTCGCCGTTGGTAATTCTCGGATTTGTCTTTTTCTTCGGCGGCTTGGGTTTCAAACTGTCGTTAGTGCCGTTCCATCTATGGACAGCCGACGTATATGAAGGCGCGCCGACCGGTGTAACCGCTTATTTGTCGGTTGTGTCGAAAGGGGCTGCCGCATTTGCATTGATTTTCGCATTGTACAAAGTGTTTGCCCCGATTGAAATTGTCTGGGAGCATATTCTCTGGTGGTTGTCGGTCATCACGATTACGTTAGGTAACTTGTTTGCTATCAGGCAGAAAGATATTAAACGTTTTTTTGCTTTCTCGTCTATTTCGCAAGCGGGATATATTTTGCTCGGTATCATTACCGGAACGGCACAGGGGATGACGGCGATGGTTTTCTTCCTCTTGGTCTATTTATTCTCCAATTTGGCGGCTTTCGGCGTGATTGCTGCTGTGGAAAACCACTCAAAGGGCGACTCGCGCATTTCTGCTTTCAACGGACTGTATAAATCCAATCCGGTGCTGGCTTTCATCATGATGTTGGCCGTCTTTTCGCTGGGTGGTATTCCACCATTTGCCGGATTTTTCAGCAAATTTTTTATTTTCATGGCAGCGGCAGAACAAGGACAATATATGTTGGTTTTTATTGCATTATTAAATACGGTGATTTCACTTTTTTATTATTTGCTCATTATAAAGGCAATGTTTATTAATGAAGCCGAAGAGAACGCCATAACGAGATTCCGGACAGACAATTACAACCGTATCAGCCTGATTATATGCGTGATAGGTATCTTTGTCATCGGGTTTTTGAGTGCTGTTTATGGGCATATCGGCGATTTGAGTTTTGGAATATAAACATTTACACGTTTTATTTTTAGTTTTTTTATGATTAAAATAAGACAAAAAGTAATAAAAATGAGTTATCTTTGGCGCGTAATGCTTTAGAGTAGAAAAAAAAAGACTTATAAATTCAATTAAAATACAAATTATCTAACTTAAAAAAGAACACAAAGATTTTATGGAAACAAAAAAACAAACAGTAGAGGGAAAGAGAGAAGGTAAAAAATCTCGTGGCATTTCTGCTTTTATCGTTATTTTGGCTGCTCTCGTTTTAGCAGAGTTATTTTATTATTTTATCTTGGGACAAGGTGGAAACTTTGAAGGCGCGCCGGCCGGCTCGTTTATTTGGGGTTTTGAAGGTGGCGAAAAACTTCACCCGCACAATTTGTTGGGAACAATGTACAAAGGTGGTTTCGTTGTGCCTATCATCTTAACTCTGTTATTAACCGTTGTCATCTTAAGCGTTGAACGCTTTTTTGCTCTTTCCAAAGCAAAAGGAAAAGGCAATTTGATTAACTTCGTTTATGATGTGAAAAGTGATTTGAGAAAAGGTAATCTTACTGCTGCTGAAGCTCTTTGCGCTAAACAAAAAGGCTCGGTGGCTGCTATCGTAGATGCCGGTTTGAAAAAATACAAAGAAATGGAAGGCATGAATTTGCCGAAAGAACAAAAAATTGAAGAAATCAAAGCAGAAATCGAAGAAGCTACTGCATTGCAACTTCCGTCCATGCAACAAAATTTACCGATTATTGCCACTATTTCTACGTTAGGTACGTTGATGGGGTTGTTCGGAACAGTGTTGGGTATGATCAAGTCATTCCAGGCGTTGGGTACGGCAGGTGCTGTAGATTCCGTAGCTCTTTCGGTCGGTATTTCGGAAGCTCTTGTGAATACGGCAACCGGTATCGCAACCGGTGCGTTGGCAATTATCAGCTATTCTTATTTTAGCGGTAAGATTGATAATATGACTTATGCTATCGACGAAATGGGTTTTGCTTTAACTCAAACATACGCAGAAACTCATAATTCATAATTATAATAGTAGATTTGGATTATGGCAAAAGTAAAAGTTAAAAAACAAAGTACTTTCATCGACATGACGGCGATGAGTGATGTGACTGTTCTTTTGCTTACCTTCTTCATGTTAACTTCTACTTTTATTGCAAAAGAGCCGATACAGGTTACTACACCGGGTTCGGTTTCCGAAATCAAAATTCCCGAATCGAATTTGATTACAATATTGGTAGATAAAGCCGGTAAAATTTTCTTGAGTCTGGATTACCAACAAGATCAAGTACTGGAAACATTAAGAGCCGTAGGTAATGATTACGGTTATACGTTTACTCCGAAGCAAGAAGATACGTTTAAGAAATTAAAATCATTCGGAGTACCGATCAGTTACATGGGCACTTTCCTGGATATGACAACTGAAAATCAGGATAAATATATGCAGGAAGCGGGTAATCCGCGTGTGGGAATTCCTACGGACAGTGTCGAAGTGAAAGATACTCAGGGTGCAGTCATTTCAAGAGATAACGAATTTATACGCTGGATAAGTCACGCTACTCGTATCCGTAACGAATCCAAAGCAATAAACCCGGATCTGCCGGAGTTGCAGTTGGCTATTAAAGCGGACAAGGAAACCACTTATCCGGTAGTGAAGAACGTAATGGACGATTTGCGTTCGCCGGGACTGCGGAAAAACCGTTATCTTTTGATTACGAATTTGAAAACGGCTTCCAATTAATGTTTAATCTATAAAAGAAAAACAAATGTCAGAAGTACAAGTTAAAGAGAGCGGTGACGGCGGAAAAAATAAACAGAAAAAACAGACCCTGCGTGTCGATTTCACCCCTATGGTGGATATGAACATGTTGTTGATTACCTTTTTCATGTTTTGTACGACGCTTTTGAAACCGCAGACAATGAATATCAATATGCCGACGAAAGACCCGGTGAAAGATGATACGGAAACCAATCAGGTAAAAAATTCGGGTGCTATTACGCTCTTATTGGGTGAAAGTAACGAACTTTTTTACTACGAAGGTATGCCTGAAGACACTAAAACGGGTGAAAAGCATTATGATGATCCTGATTTTTTGAAGCCGATTTCTTACGATACGGACGGACTTCGGGAATATTTACTGAAACGAAATTCGGGCATATATGAACAGATTCAAGAACTGAAGGAACAATTGCAGGCACAACAAATTCCGGATTCTATTTTTAGACAAAAGTCGAAAGAAATTTACGATAAAGCGAAAGAAAATCCGCGAACGCCTACGGTAATGATTAAGCCAACCGATTTATCTACCTACGAAAATTTGGTAGATGTATTGGACGAAATGTTGGTCACCAACATCGGGGCTTATGCAGTTATCGACCTGCAAGAAGGTGACCGTTATTTGTTGTATAAGAAAACAGGAAACTGTGAGTATCTTACGGAGAAACAAAAAAACGAAGGAAATGGTTGTAAATAGTAACATAATAAATGGTAAAAAATTATGACTAAAGATTTTGATTTAACCGCTCAGAAATGGTTAGACCTCGTTTTTGAAGGGAAAAACAAGCGATATGGAGCTTATGTGCTGCGCGAAGACTCGTCTAACCGGCACTTGAAATCGCTTTTTATTGTTACCATTGTGGGGTTGGCTGTAGTATTTCTTCCGAAAATAATTACTTCGGTAATTCCTGCAAAAAAGGTTATAGAACAGACCGAAGAGGTAACCATGATCGAAATTAA
This sequence comes from Bacteroidia bacterium, assembly GCA_025996895.1. Lineage (GTDB taxonomy): Bacteria > Bacteroidota > Bacteroidia > Bacteroidales > Azobacteroidaceae > Azobacteroides. The sequence goes on from BNTW01000003.1 coordinate 65,333, forward strand.
TGATCAGGAAATTCCGGAAGAAGATAAAATAAAACAGATAGAAGTTCCTCCTCCACCTCTCTTGAAAGAAACCGTGCAATTTACGCCTCCGGTGATCAAGCGGGACGACGAAGTGAAAAACGAAGTTATCACTCAACAGGAATTGACGGACAATAAAGCAGATATTTCCGTTAAGACAGTGGAAGGGGTAAAAGATGGTGGTGTCGATATTGCCGACTTGCAAGACCACAAAGTGGTAGTGCAGGAAGAAAAGAAACCGGAAATCTTCTCACACGTTGAAGTACCTCCTTCGTTTCCCGGTGGTGAAAAAGAGTTGCTGAAGTGGTTGTCGGATAATATGGTTTATCCGGTAGTCGCTCAGGAACAGGGAATTCAGGGACGTGTAACTTTGCGTTTTGTTGTCGGTCCTGACGGATCGGTAGGAAACGTGGAGCTACTACGCTCATTGGATCCGAGTTGCGACAAAGAAGCCCTTCGCGTGGTGAAAAAAATGCCGAAATGGATTCCCGGAAAACAAAACGGTAATGCCGTATATGTATATTATACATTACCGGTGTTATTTAAATTGCAAAATTAAAAAAACGGATTTCCGTAAATTTTCAAAATAGCTGGTGAGCTATTCGTTGTGATCTTTCTCGTAATTAAACTTGGTTGGGGTTATGTTTCGGCATAACGGATACATGAATGTTTTACTAACAATTAAAAAATTGTATCACTTTTAAATTTTTAAGTCATGGCTAAGGATATTGATTTAAGTTCAAAAAAATGGTTAGACCTTATTTTTGAAGGTAGAAACAAACAGTATGGAGCATACGAATTACGAGAAAGTTCTTCACGACGTCACTTGTTGGCGATCGGAGTGGTGATGATTACCGGTTTGGGGTTGATTTTTCTTCCGAAGTTAATACATAAGGGAGATCCTGCGACAATCGCAGTAAAACAACAAACCGAAGTTGTCATTACACAAATAGACAATCCGGTTATTCCGGAGAAAATGCCGGCACATGCGGTTGAAGTGGTAGCGTCTGCTTCTACGCCCACACAAAAGTCTATCAAATTTGTTGATCCGAAGATTGTGCAAGACATTGACGTCAAGCTGGAAGATCTGTTGGCAACGCAAATTGATATAACAAACAGCGATGCGGCTATCGGAACAACTACGATAGACAAAGGTACTCCGGAAGGTAAGCACCCCGACGATGTTGCGCCGGTTACATCTCCGGCACCTGTCCTTCCTCCGATTGTTATTTCGCCGGAAGTATGGCCGCAATTTGACGGAAATTTGTTGAAATGGTTAAGTGGTAATATCCGCTATCCGGCGGACGCAGTAGAGCAGGGCATTCAGGGACGTGTAATTTTGCGTTTTGTGATTGGTGCTGACGGCTCGGTAGGAAAAGTTGATGTGTTACAACCCTTATTCCCCAGTTGCGACAAAGAAGCTGTTCGCGTGGTGAGCAAAATGCCGAAATGGATACCGGGAAAACAAAACAATCAAGTGGTATCGGTTTATTACACGTTGCCGGTGTATTTTAAATTACAAAAGTAAGGAAACAAAGTATGAACGACAGAAGAAAATCCAATAAACTGGAAGGTTTGCAGTTAGGTTTATTCATTTTTGAATGCGGAATGTCAATCTTCTATTTAGCGGGTGCTCTCGTTTGTCTGGCTCCTTCGTTGTTACATCTTGAACGGTTATTTACGAATGTTCAGAGTGGTTTGCGGATAGTACTCGGCGTAGTTTTGGGAATTTACGGAATTTTTAGAGTGTATAGGGCAATTAAAAAAATAAAAGAATTGGAAAATACGGAAGAATGAAACGGGTACGGAAACAGATACTGTTTTTTATATGTATAATTTCATTGATTTCTTGTAAAAAAGAAGTAAGAGAAGGCTGGGACGATACGTTGAGTACCGGCCTTGTCCGTATTGCCTGCGACGAGAATTTTAAGGCACTCATGGATAGCGAGATACGTGTGTTTGAAGCGCGCAATCCGGGTGCGACTATTCTTCCGGTTTATACAACTGAAGTCGAAGCCATCCGTCTGCTGACACAAGATTCGGTGCGTTTTGCTTTGGTTACGCGAGATTTGACGGTGAAAGAACAGCAACAATTGAAAGAACATGCCTTGAAATCCCAAAAGCACATCATCGGTTTTGAAGGTATTGCGCTGATTTCCAACAAATCGAATGAAAATACGGAAATAAGTCTGTCCGATTTGAGGAAAATAATCAAGGGAGAGTTGACCGAATGGTCGCAAATCAATCCAAAATCCTCCTTGGGGACAATACGTGTCCTGTTTGAAAATAAGGAATCCGGCGTTTTGCGTTACATCGCGGATTCTGTAGCTCAACAAAAAAAGTTGACTTCTTCCAATTTGTATGCACTCAACGATCATTCAGAAGTAGTAGAAAAAGTTTTACAAATGCCTAATGCACTGGGGATTATCAGTGCAAACGAATTAAACAATTCGGTACAATTAGTCAGCATAGACGGTTATCTCCCGTATGCGGGAGATATTATGCAAGAAAATTATCCGTTGTGGCGTCCGGTCTATGTATTGCTGACCGATCCGAAAAGCGGTTTGCCTTCCGGATTAAGCATTTTTCTGGCGCGTGAAATCGGCCAGATGATTTTAATGAAATTCGGTTTATTGCCTGTTACCGATCCGCAAAACAGGGACGTAATGATTAAAGACGAATATCCAAATTAAAAACAAATATAAAAAAAGATACTAATGAAAATGCAAGGTAAAAAAGGATTAGGTTTGACGATGGCTGTCTTCTTCGGTGTTTCGGGAGTATTTGCAGGCAGCAATGAAAAAGGGATTGATTTGTATCGTGCCGAGTTGTACGATGCTGCTAAAATTTTCTTTATTAGCCAACAAAATCAAACGCCTCAGGAACAGGCGGAAAATCAATATTATTTAGGGCAGACCTATTATAAACTTCAACAACAGGATTCGGCGGCTTATTATTATGCAAAAGCCATAGAAACCGATCCGGAGTATGCTTTCGGCTATATCGGCGAGGGTGAATTAGCTCTGGCAAAAAAAGACACAAAAACTGCAGATAATTTATTCAAGAAAGCGAATGGACTGAATAAGAAAGATCCGTCCATTCAGACAACCATAGCAGATATTTATGTTGATGCCGGCATGAATGCGCAGGCGGAAGAAGCGTTGGAAAAAGCCCGTAAAGCAAACAAAAAATATTCTGGTATTTATGTGGTGGAAGGCGATATGTTGATGAAAGAAAATAAAGTAGGGGACGCTTGTGCTCGCTACGAGAATGCGATTGCTTTCGACAAGACCGATAAAGTGGCTTATCTAAAATTGGCGCGTGTGTATAAAGCTATCAATACGAGCGAAGCCTTGCGTTATCTGAACGAATTGACGACGATAGACCCCGAGTATATTCCGGCTTATGCGTTGATTGGCGACATTAATCGCGATGCGGGAATGTATTTGCAAGCCTTGAGTGCGTACGAAAAATTTATCTCCATTCCGGGTGTGCCTTTGCAACAACACAAGTATTATGCTCAATTGCTGTATTTTACGGATCAATACGACAAATCGTTGAAGCAAATTGATTATGTCCTAAAGCAGGATCCCAAGGATCCGGTAATGCACCGTTTGCAGGCTTATAATAATTTCAAATTGGATAATAATGCGGTAGCTCTCAAACAGATGGCTAAATTTTTGCAGGATAATCCGAAGGACACGCACATTTATTTGGATTACATCACTTACGCACGACTTTTGCTGAAAGAAAAACAACCGCAGGAAGCGATTGTTGCTTTTGAGAAGGCGTCTGCTTTAGATCCCGAAAAAGCGGAAGTGTATAAAGAATTGATTACTGCTTATAAGGCTTTGAATAATAATGCGGAAGCCATTAAGCAATATGAAAAATATTTTGCAGTAGAAAAAAGTCCGACTGTATTTGATTATTACTTTTATGGATTGGCACTATATAATGCTTCTATCGAATATATCGGTGAGGCTTATACTTCTAAACCAATTACTCCCGAACAAAAACAAATTGATGATGCGACTTTCAACAGTTATGTTCAAAAAGGAAATGAAGCTTTTTCGGAAGTGATTAGCCGTTCGCCGGAGTCCTATTTGGGTTACTTGTGGAAAGCAAATATGAATTCTTTAATTGATGTGAAAGGTCAGGAAGTGAAAGGGGCAGCTATGGAAGGCGTAGCAAAACCCTATTACGAAGAAGCAATCAATATAATGGTAAAAAACAACGAAGACGGCAAACGCAATCAAGACCTCATTGATGCTTATCGTTATATGGCTTCCTACTATCTGTTGCAGGACGACAAAATCAGTGCAGGCGAATATTTTAAGAAAATATTGGGCATAGATCCGACGAATTCGCTGGCTATCGACGCACTCAATCAACTGAAAATCAAGTATTGATATATTTTAATAGCACAAAAGCGGAATTATAAAAATTATGGTTCCGCTTTTTATTGGTGTGCCGTGCATGGCGATTAACTTGGTGGTGTAAGTCCACTATGGGGGCAGGTAGTAGCCAACCATTAGCTCAAGGCAAGGGTGTCCATCGTGAGTTGGAATCTGAAGGAAGCCGGCGGCAAAGTTCCGAACCGATGAACACGAACGACATCAGGCATATCTGGTTGGATGAGTTTGCCGAACAAAACGAATTTTTTTGTTTTTCAGTGGATTGAAAAATAAAATTCACTACCTTTGCGAAAATTAACAAATTAAGCAGATATGAAACGAGATGATTTAATTTTTGGCATTATTAATAAGGAATACAAGCGTCAGACGTCCGGTATCGAGTTGATTGCTTCGGAAAATTTTGTAAGCGAAGAAGTGATGGAAGCGGCCGGATCTGTCTTGACTAACAAATATGCCGAAGGCTATCCGGGAAAACGTTATTACGGTGGCTGTCAGGTGATTGACGAAGTCGAACAGTTGGCTATCGACCGCCTGAAAGAAATTTTCGGTGCGAAATGGGCAAACGTACAACCGCATTCGGGCGCGCAGGCCAACATGGCCGTTTTTATGGCTTGCCTCAATCCGGGCGATAAATTCTTAGGATTAAACTTGTCGCATGGCGGACATTTGAGTCACGGCTCACCGGTCAATTTTTCCGGTCTGCACTTCAAAGCATTGGAATATAACGTACAGGAAATTACCGGCTTGGTAGATTACGAACAGTTGCAAGAAGTTGCTTTTCGCGAACGGCCGAAACTGATTATCGGCGGTGCGTCCGCTTATTCTCGTGAATGGGATTATGCGCGTGTCCGTCAGATTGCCGACGAAATCGGTGCGATTTTCTTAGTCGATATGGCTCACCCTGCCGGATTAATCGCCGCCGGATTGCTGAAAAATCCTGTTCAATATGCACATATTGTAACTTCGACTACGCATAAAACGCTTCGCGGCCCGCGTGGTGGTGTAATTCTAATGAAAGAAGATTTTGAAAATCCATGGGGAAAGACCACTCCGAAAGGCGAAATCAAAATGATGTCGGCTTTGCTGGATTCTGCCGTATTCCCCGGTGTTCAGGGTGGGCCGTTGGAACATATCATCGCAGCCAAAGCGGTAGCTTTCCACGAAGCCCTGCAACCCGAATACATTACTTATCAACAGCAAGTGAAGAAAAATGCTGCTGCTTTGGCTAACGCATTGACAGACAAAGGCTATCAAATTGTTTCCGGTGGAACGGACAACCACCTGATGCTGGTCGATTTGCGCTCCAAATTTCCGGAATTGACCGGGAAACAGGCCGAAATAGCCCTGGTCAAAGCCGACATTACTGCCAACAAAAACATGGTGCCGTTCGACAGCCGTTCGCCGTTCCAGACTTCGGGATTGCGTTTTGGTACGCCCGCTATCACCACGCGGGGTGCGAAAGAAACCTTGATGGGCGACATCGCCGACTTAATCGACACGGTGCTTGCAAACGCCGGCAACGAAACAGTGATCCGTTCCGTTGCCGAGAAAGTGAATGCGATAATGAAAGATTATCCGCTATTTGCCTGGTAATCCATTATTTTATTGAAAACCGGTAGCTTGTTCGGGAGTTAAATGTTTCTCCCGGACGAAGCACTACCGACGGATATTCCGGCTGGTGAATGCTGTCGGGATAATGTTGCGTCTCCAGACAAAAAGCCGACCGTTTCGGGTAGTGGTGTCCATTTTTACCCACAAAACTGCCATCCAGATAATTGCCGGTATAGAGTTGCACGCCCGGCTCGGTGGTATAAGTTTCCATCATAATGCCTGTTTTCGGAGAAATTGCTGTTGCTGCCCAAATCAACTCCTGCCCTGCCTGATTGATAATAAAATTATGGTCGTAGCCGTTGCCGAAAATCAACTGCGTATCCTGCACTTCAATGCGTTCGCCGATAGTGTGCGGCGTACGAAAATCAAACGGCGTATTTTCTACCTTCTCCGGTTGGCCGTAAGGAATAGCCACCTCGCTGGTCGGCAAAAACGTATCGGCATGAATTTGCAATTCGTGGTCGCCGATGTAAGAGTCGCCTTCGCCCGAAAGATTGAAATACGAATGATTCGTGAGATTAATCACCGTCGCTTTATCGGTCGTCGCATGATAAGTAATATCCACCGCATTGTCGTCCGTCAACTGATAAACCACCGTCACCTGCAAATTACCCGGAAAACCTTCTTCACCGTCTTTCGACAAATACGTTAATTGCAAAGTCTGTTCATTCAGTTGTTTAGCATCCCAGACAACTGCATTAAAACCTTTCAGTCCGCCATGTAAACTGTTTGGCCCATTATTGATTGCCAGATGATACTCCACGCCGTCCAATGTAAATTTTCCGTTTGCAATCCGGTTGGCCGTGCGTCCGCAAACCGCACCAAAATATGGCTCTTGGTTGTTGAGATAGTCCTGAATTGAACTTTTTCCCAGCACCACATCAACCAATTTTCCGGTTTTGTCCGGTACATACAGCGAAACAATTTTTGCTCCATAATTGGTCACAGCCATTTCCAAACCGTTTTTATTCTTCAACACAAATAACTCCGTCCGTTTGCCATCGACTATGGCTTCAAAATCTTTTTTCATGATATATAAATTTTTATGTCGCACAAAGATAAAAAAATAAATAATTTCTTGTTTTTGTATCTTGAGAAATTGTCAAACATTTGAACATATCAAAAATAACAGCCTGTCGGCCATTCAAGGAGAATTATATAATGAATTTGTGAATAAAAATATTATAATATGAAACGGTTAACAATAATTTTACTGCTTATTGTTCAAGCAGTTATTTGCAACTCTCAAGACAAATGGGTGGCTGAAATAGAGTTGCCCCAAATGGGCAAATATCAATTTTTCACTACTCAAACAACCTTTTCGGAACATTTGCCTTAGACAGTATCGTATTGAATAACAGTACGATAAACGCAAAACTTATTTTTGACGAAAATGAAAATAAAGGCAACTTTGTTGCAAAAAAAAATAATTCTTTATCAGGGACAATTTTTGAAATAGACAGTGTTTTTCAACAAGCACAACAATACAAATACAAAATTATGGATTTCAGGGGAACACCCGGCGGAGTAATCAAAAACGCTTATCGTATAGCTTATTATTTGATTCTGGATACGGTAGAAGGCGGTATTTTTATTACAAGAAAGTATTCGGAAAAAGCGTTGGATAGGTTGAATAAGGATTTAAAAATTAAGTAATAGATTCTAACTATGTGTAGGCATAATCTATTAATAATTGAGGTTTGGCCGATATAAAATTTTCAAGATTATAATTATAAATTTTCATTTTTGAAAAACAAATACTACTTTTGTCAAACCGATATATAATATAATTTTTATAACTATGAGTGAAAAAGAAAAAGAAGTAAAAGAAACAGCAGCTCCCAATGCAGAAAAATTGAAAGCATTGCGGGCAGCAACGGACAAAATTGAGAAAAGTTACGGCAAAGGCTCTATCATGAAGATGGGCGACAATGCCGTAGAAGAAGTTGCCGTGATTTCGACCGGCTCGGTGGGACTGAACGTAGCTTTAGGCGTGGGCGGTTATCCGAGAGGCAGAGTAATCGAAATTTACGGGCCGGAGTCATCAGGGAAGACCACCTTGGCTATTCATGCTATTGCCGAAGCGCAAAAAGCGGGTGGAATAGCGGCATTTATTGATGCGGAACACGCTTTCGACCGTTTTTATGCTGAAAAATTGGGCGTGGATATTGAAAATCTGTGGATTTCGCAACCGGATTCGGGCGAACAGGCATTGGAAATTACCGAACAGTTAATTCGTTCGTCGGCAATCGACATCATCGTTATTGACTCTGTAGCCGCATTGACGCCGAAAGCCGAATTGGAAGGCGAAATGGGTGAATCTAAAATGGGTTTGCAAGCGCGTTTGATGTCACAAGCATTGCGTAAATTGACCGCAGCCATCAACAAGACCAATACGACCTGTATCTTTATCAACCAGTTACGTGATAAAATCGGCGTGATGTACGGCAGTCCCGAAACAACGACCGGCGGAAATGCCCTGAAATTTTATGCTTCTATCCGTTTAGATATTCGCAAAGTGACGGCCATCAAAGACGGCGAAGAGGTGAAGGGAAACCAAACGCGGGTGAAAGTGGTGAAAAACAAAGTTGCCCCGCCGTTCCGGAAAGCCGAATTTGACATCATGTTTGGCGAAGGTATTTCAAAAATCGGCGAATTGGTGGATACCGGTGCGGACTTGGGTATTGTCAAGAAAAGCGGCAGTTGGTACAGCTACAACGACACCAAGTTGGGACAGGGACGCGACGCTGCCAAAGACTGCTTGCGCGATAATCCCGAACTTGCGGAAGAAATCGAAGCAAAAATCATGGAGGCTTTGAAAAAGAAATAATAAAATGAGGTTTGTCATGGCGGGCTTAGACCCGCCATCTCATGCTATTTTGTCACGAATGTTATAATAGGCACAATTTTTGAAGGGTTGTATTGTTATTTAGCATTTGACGTTATGACAAAACAAGAAATTCAAAAGTATTTTGAAACCATAACCCAATCTTTAGAACAAAAAAAACTAAAGGATGCTTTCGATTTGCTGGCTTTTTTGCTTTCCCAACTGCAAAATTGGCAGTTGCAGGAAGAATTGAATGAGTTGCAGAATACTTATAAAACGATGTTGTTGTATTTGTCGCAAGGCATTAACGACCCTGGACGCGAGAAAATATACAATAATCTGGTGCGCTCGGTCTATCAGTTGACGGATACGGCGGTGTTGCAGTTGAAAACGGCAAACGATAACTCGTTCTTTTACGAAAAGCGGCGAGCCTATCGTTATCTTGTTTCCGAAAATACACGTCAGTTGGTTTCCACATGGGAAGATATGGCCGGAAAAATCGCGTTGGTCGATTTGTTGGAAGGGGATGAGAAAAGCGCGCAGTCGAAAGAGTTGGAAAAACAGCGAGAGGCATTGCTTCGGAAAGTTTTTTATTCGGTTTGGTTGAGCGGTGTATGGATGACGGAAGAAAAAGACAAATGGACAACCCTTTTAAATAATCAACTGGATACGGTTTTTTTGCCCTGCATTCTCATTACTTCCATTCTGCTGAATTTGCTGGAAACATTTGACGAAAAAAAGGCCATTTTGTTGTTCGATGCTGCCCATAGCGAAACCCCTGAAGTGCGCGAACGCGCTATCGTCGGAATTGTTTTGTTTCTGCGGAAATACAACAACCGGCTTCCGCTGTATGTCGGCATTACCGAACGACTGAATATGTTGGCCGAAAATCCGGCTTTTATGCACCAAGTCCGCCACGTCTTGCTTCAATTTATTTTAAGCCGGGAAACGGAGAAAATTACCCGGAAAATTAAAAACGAATTGCTGCCGGAAGTCATGAAAATGGCACCGAAATTGGGCGAAAAACTTACGTTGGACGACCTGATGAATGATGCCGGCATGGACGAAAAAAATCCCGAATGGCAAACACGCCTGATTGAATCGGGCTTGCAAGATAAATTGCAGGAGTTTTCCGAATTGCAAATGGAAGGCGCAGACGTCATGCACTCGTCATTTATTCACCTGAAAAATTATGCTTTTTTCAACGAACCGGCCAATTGGTTTTCGCTGTTTTCCATTCCCAATGAAGCCATCGGTAATGAAGAATTAATGAAATTAGCCGATGTGCTGACTGACGCCACGCTGCTTTGCAATTCCGACAAATATTCGTTTTTCCTAAGCGTTTCGCAAATGCCGGAAAATTACCGGACAACCATGATTAAGCAATTTTCGAGTGAAAACGATTCTATGCGGGAAGTGTTGAAAGAAGACTTGCATAATCCCTCACAGACAATCGATTATCGCATACGGCAATACATTCAGGATTTGTATCGTTTTTATAAACTGCACCCGCGCCGGGCAGATTTTGATGATATTTTTGAAAGCCGTCCCGAATTTTATAAAGTGCCGGCTATCAACCGGTTAATTAAAGATAACGAAAGTCTGCATATTATCGGCGAGTATTATTTCAATAAAAATTATTTTGAGGAAGCGGACGATATTTTCCAAATGCTTCTGAAAGACGAACCTAATAATGACGTCTTGTATCAAAAACGCGGTTATTGCTTGCAAATGACCGACCATTTGGACGAAGCGTTGGAATGTTACCGGCGGGCAGAATTGCTGAATGCAAATAATTCATGGACAATCAAGAAGTTAGCTTATTGTAACCGGTTGTTGAAACAACCCGAAGAAGCATTGCTTTATTACAAAAAAGCCGAGCAATTAAGTCCTGATAATTTGTCTATTCAGTTGAATATCGGCCATTGTTATTTGGAATTGGAAGATTATGACCAGGCATTGAAATATTATTTTAAGGTTGAATATTTGACAAAAAATAAGGAAAAAGCGTGGCGTCCGATTGCGTGGTGTTCGTTCCTGACCGGAAAATACAAGCAGGCAGCGGATTATTACAATAAAATTATCGAAAAAAATCCGAATGCGAGCGATTATTTGAATGCCGGACATATAGAGTTAGTTATCGGAAAAATGGAGAAAGCCCTTCCGTTGTATAAATCCGCTTTTGAAAAGAGCAAACAATTTCCGAAAGATTTTATCAAAACCTTTTTGCAAGATGTTCCCGAATTGCTGAAAGCCGGAATTAAGGAAGACGACATTCCGTTTATTACGGACAGAATTTTGTATGAATTGTCCTGAAAAAAATATTTTTTTGCTTCTGCTCGCGTTTGGGTTAACTACTTGCGCGCCTAAATCAAACGTTACGGGCGACGATTTTCCGCAAATGGTGGAAAAAGGCGAATTGAACGTGCTGACGTTGTCCGGATCGATGTCGTATTTCATCTACAAAGGCAAGCCGAGAGGATACGAATACGAATTATTGAGTGATTTTGCCGAAAGCCGGAATTTGAAAATTCATGTCAAATTGGCTGAAAATGAGGCGAAATTGATTGAAATGCTGGAAAAGGACGAAGGCGATTTGATTGCATGCAACATTCCGCTGACCAACGAGGGAAAAGAGCAGTTGATTTATTGCGGTCGCGAAGTGATTAATCCGCAAGTACTGGTGCAACGTTCTAACACCGAAGAAACACCGCTCAAAGATGTTACCGAATTGATTGGAAAAGAAGTTTGGGTCATTCATAACACGAAGTATCACAAGCGGTTGGAAAATCTAAACAACGAGCTAGGGGGGGGGATTCATATCCGCGTTATCGACAAAGACACCGTTTCGGTCGAAGATTTAATAGAAATGGTTTCTAAAGGGAAGATTTCATATACGGTGAGCAACGAAGATTTGGCGAAACTGAATAAAACCTATTTTCAAAATCTAACTATTTCTTTGAAAATCAGCCATCCACAACGTTCGGCATGGGCAGTGCGTAAAAATTCGCCGTTACTGGCTTCAGCCATCGACAAGTGGTTTGACGAAAACGAAAATACGCCTCGCTATCAGAGAATTATCAAGCGTTATTTTGAAATGAGCAAAATGCCGGGCGACGAGCCTGCTCCCATTTTAAACGCACACCAGATTTCGCCGTTCGACCATTGGTTTAAAGCGTATGCCTCGCCAATTTCGTGGGATTGGCGTTTGCTGGCTTCTATAGCCTTTCAGGAGTCCAAGTTTCACACCGACCGTGTTTCGTGGGCGGGCGCAACCGGTTTGATGGGTTTGATGCCAGAAACCGCCGAAGCGTTTGGATTGCCGGCTGACCAACTGGAAGATCCGGAAGGAAATATCCGGGCGGCTTCCGGCCTGATTAAAAGGCTAAACCGTTCATTTTCAGCCATTGAAGATCCCAACGAACGGATAAAATTTATTGTCGCGGCGTATAATTCGGGAAGTGGTCATATTTATGATGCGCAAGCATTAGCGGAAAAATACGGAAAAAGTCCGTATATTTGGGCAGGAAACGTCGAGGAATATCTTAAATTGAAAAGCTTGCCGGAATATTACAACGACCCGGTTTGCAAGCAGGGATATTATCGTGCGACGGAAACGCTGAATTATGTGCGAAATGTCATGGAACGCTGGAAATATTATCAGGAAAAAGTAAAATAAAATGGAAACAACTTATTATCAGTCGCCTATCGGGTGCTTAAAAATAGTTGCCGACAAGCAGACTATCGTGAGTTTGCAATTAACCGAAGGTGAAAAACGGCCATCGGAAAGTGAAAAACAAGTAAAAAATGAAATTCTTCAAAAGGCTTGCCGGCAGTTAGACGAATATTTTTCGGGCAAACGAAAAACATTCGATCTTCCGCTTACGCCCAAAGGTACGGTTTTTCAGACTAAAGTCTGGGCAGAATTGCAACGCATTCCCTATGGAAAAACAATCAGTTATGCTCAACTGGCTCAAGAGGTTGACAATCCGAAAGCCTGCCGGGCAGCCGGCTCAGCCAACGGTAAAAACCCGATAGCGATTGTCATTCCCTGCCATCGCGTCATCAATGCCGACGGCAAACTGGGCGGCTATGCGTATGGGTTGAAAATCAAAAAACAACTGTTGGATTTGGAAAATGGAAATTGAACAATCCTATATATTAAATAAATTATCGGGGAAAATTTTTGAAGTGATAACGGCTTCGGCTGACGTACTTCAGGTAGAAACCTATGTGATTGGCGGTTATGTACGGGATATGATTTTGCACCGGCCGTCGAAAGATATTGATGTGGTGTGCGTGGGAAGCGGAATTGAGTTAGCGCAGGAAGTCGCCAAACGATTGGGTAAAGGCGCGCAAACGGCTTTTTTCAAGAATTACGGAACAGCGCAGGTGAAGTATCAGGGGACGGAAATCGAGTTTGTCGGCGCGCGAAAAGAATCTTATACACATGACTCGCGCAACCCGATAGTGGAAAACGGCACGTTACAGGACGATTTAAATCGACGTGATTTTACGATTAACGCCATGGCCATCTGCCTTAACCGGGAGCGTTATGGCGAACTGATTGACCCTTTTGATGGTTTGAGCGATTTGGACGAATACCGTATCAAAACGCCCCTCAGTCCGGACATTACATTCAGCGACGACCCCTTGCGCATGATGCGTGCCGTTCGTTTTGCCGGCCAATTGGGCTTTTTTATCGAAGCGGAAACATTTGAAGCCATCGAACGCAACCGCGAACGTATTCTGATTGTTTCCAAAGAACGGATTGTCGACGAACTGAACAAAATCATTTTGTCGCCCCGTCCGTCGGTCGGTTTTGAACTGTTGGAACAAACCGGTTTATTGAACCTGATTTTTCCCGAACTGGTTGCGCTGAAAGGAATTGAAACAAAGGAAGGTATCGGCCACAAAGACAATTTCAGCCATACATTGACCGTTTTGGACAATCTGGCGCGGACAACCGGCAATCTGTGGCTGCGCTGGGCGGCGTTGTTCCACGACATTGGCAAACCCCGCGTGAAACGTTTCGACAACAAATTGGGTTGGACGTTTCACGGACACGAATTTAAGGGCATGAAAATGTTGAAAGGAATTTTTCAACAAATGAAACTGCCGGCAAACGACAAACTGAGATACGTCGAAAAGTTGGTTTCGTTGCACATGCGCCCCATTGTGTTGGCTGACGAAGAAGTTACAGACTCCGCGATACGCCGGTTGCTGTTTGAAGCGGGCGACGATATTGACGATTTGATGTCACTTTGCGAAGCCGACATCACTTCCAAAAATCCGGAAAAAGTGAAACGTTTTTTACATAATTTCCAACTTGTCCGAAGCAAACTGAAAGAGATTGAAGAAAAAGACCGCGTGCGGAATTTTCAACCCCCTATCGACGGCCTGCAAATCATGGAAATGTTTCATTTGCCTGCGGGAAAATTGGTCGGCGAATTGAAATCGGCCATCAAAGACGCTATTCTGGACGGCGAAATTCCCAACGAATACGATGCTGCCTACGCTTATTTGATGAAATTAGCAGAAGAGAAAAGAATTTCAGCCGACACTTCCCTCCAGACTGATTTGCAATAATTTTTGCGCTTCTACCGCAAATTCCATCGGAAGTTTGTTAAACACTTCCTTCGCGTAGCCATTCACAATCAGGCTGACGGCTTCTTCCGTAGGAATGCCCCGCTGATTGCAATAAAATAATTGATCTTCGTTGATCTTGGACGTGGTCGCCTCGTGTTCCACTATCGCCGTTTCGTTTTGGACGTCTACATAGGGAAATGTGTGCGCACCACAGGTATCGCTCAACAATAAACTATCGCATTGTGAATGGTTGCGGGCATTTTCCGCACCCGAATTGACACGCACCAAACCGCGATAACTGTTTTGGCTTTTCCCCGCCGAAATTCCTTTTGAAACGATACGACTTTTGGTATTTTTGCCGATATGTATCATTTTCGTTCCGGTGTCCGCCTGCTGATAATTGTTTGTTACGGCTACCGAATAAAATTCGCCTACAGAATTATCGCCCGCCAATATACAACTCGGATATTTCCACGTAATCGCCGACCCGGTTTCGACCTGCGTCCAGGAAAGTTTGGACGATTCACCGATACAAAGTCCGCGCTTGGTTACGAAATTGTAAATCCCGCCTTTGCCGTCCTTATCGCCCGGATACCAATTTTGTACGGTCGAATATTTAACTTCGGCACGATCTAACACCACGATTTCCACAATCGCAGCATGCAGTTGATTTTCGTCGCGCATGGGTGCGGTACAGCCTTCGAGATAACTGACATAGGCGTCTTCTTCGACCACAATCAACGTGCGTTCAAATTGACCGGTATTCATGGCATTGATACGAAAATAAGTCGAAAGTTCCATCGGACACCGCACACCTTTGGGAATGAACACAAACGAGCCATCGCTGAAAACGGCCGAATTGAGTGCGGCAAAAAAATTATCACGGTACGACACCACGCTTCCCAAGTATTTTTTTACCAAATCGGGATGGTCTTGCACCGCCTCACTGAACGAACAAAAGATAATTCCTTTTTCAATCAACGTTTCTTTATAAGTCGTTTTCACGGAAATGCTGTCCATGACCGCATCGACCGCCATACCGGAAAACATTTTTTGTTCATGCAACGGCACACCCAACTTGTCGAAGGTTTTCAGCAATTCAGGGTCGATTTCTTCCAAGCTTTTCGGACTTTCCTTTTTTTTCGGTGCTGCATAATAGATAATATCTTGATAATCAATCGGCGGGATAGTCAAATGTGCCCAAACCGGCATCTGCAACGTCAGCCAATAGCGGTAGGCTTTCAGGCGAAAATCCAACAGCCAATCCGGCTCATTTTTTTTCGCCGAAATCAGCTGGATAATGTCTTCATTCAGCCCCTTCGGCAAAAATTCCGTTTGTATATTGGTAACAAAGCCGTATTCGTAGTCTTTGTTCGTCCATTCGTTCAAAAGTTCATTAGGATTATCGGACATAATCAAAAAATTTGTACAAAGGTAACTTTTATTATCATGATAAAACTACTGCTACCGTCAGAATTTCGCCGTTTTCTTTTGAAACTTGTATTACGCTCACGCCCCGGTTTCCAATCAGGCGTATGTCACGCATGCTGTTTTCGTTTACAATAATTCGTTCAAAATATCATCTAACCTAAGCAGCTATCGCCCCGAAAGTCAATAGTTCTTGCAAATACATCTGATTTTTTCGTGAGTTTGGCGGATTACCGAACACGCTAAAAAATCGCATCAATAATAAAGCGTTGTGAAACAACACTTTGGTATCTCTCATGGAAAAAGGGAGTTCCCTTTTTGTTTCATCCTTTAGTTGGATAACTTTAGCAATATTTACCGTAGTTAATGCCGTATTGAAATGAAAATCCAACTTCTTTTCGGATCTGGGTGCATATAGCACCAAATTGTTGCCACCCGAGAGGGTTTCCACAATACGGGCACACTCTTCTTTTCGGTCATAGAAGTTGCTGCCTTTGACTATTGTTCCGTAACTAAAAGGATTCATACGTTATTTTTTAGGTAAAGATAGAACTTTTATTTTGATTATGCAAAAAAGCATTATGCAAATTTGCATAATGCTTTTTGGAGCCTGTATCAGTCAGCAACCCCCAGGTTATCCTATCGCGGAGCGGCGTGATATTGACATTTGCTACAATAATGGAATCGCTCCGCGATAAAAAAATCCGTTTTTTTTCGTAACTTAGCACCCGAAAAAAAGCAGTCAATGTAGGTAAAAATTATGATACAAGTGAGTTTGCTGTTAACAGTATAAAACAATGGTGGGAATTAACAGGTAAAACTCATTATCCTGATGCAAAATACCTCCTGATAACAGCAGATGGCGGCG
>BNTW01000004.1 GCA_025996895.1 Bacteroidia bacterium
TGAGAAAAAAGGCGCGTTACAAGGCACATAACGCGTGAATTTTTGTTAAACCGCCAGGTGAGTAATGTGTGTGTGTATCATATTATTTTGCATTTTTTAAAATAATTTTGTATGTTTTACAACATAAAATGCTTTTTAAACATAAAAAAATAACAGCAAAAAATGTGCCAAAGAATTTTTTCACTCAAAATTGAACGTCAGCGAAATCATGCGGGTAGTGCCTTTTTTCACGCTGTCGGAATATTTGCGCAAACTATTGTCGGTCAGGTCGGTGCGGTTGTGTTCGACGATGTCGGTCAGGCCGAAACTAAAGCGGAGTTCGGGAGCGATTTTAACAATTTGCAGGTAAAAATCACAACCTATACCGATGGTCAGGCCGTAATTCATCATTTTGAAATACAGGGCTTCGTCCGTTTTTCGTCCCAAATCGAACGCGGTGAATGCACCCGTAATGAGGTAGGGGCGGTAATTATTCAATCGCAGGGAACGGTATTTTATTTCCAACGGGAGCATGAGATAATTGGAACGAATGGTGGCGCGAAAACTTTCCTGTTTTTTGTCTTGCTCGACAAATTCAAAAGTTTTGTCGCCGAAATGCAGCATAGGCGTAAAACGCAGATTCATCACCGGATTGAGGTATAAGTCGGCCAACAGTCCGACACTGAAACCGGGCGAAAAATCGGGAATGGTCGCAAACCACGTTTCGTCGTTTTCGGTGGGCACGCCCGCGTTGGTGACCACCAAATCCTGAACATTCAAGCCGACCGAAATACCGAAATGATACAGCTTCTGGTCGCCGTAAGGCTGATTTTTCACCTTTTGCTTTTGCGCCGAAAGCGTTCCGAAAAGCAGGAGAAACCCCATCAAGAAGCTGATTTTCTTTTTCATATTATTATTAACGGAAAAACGGCCGACTTATTCCATTTTTTCAATAATTCTTTTTTCCACATACCACAGATAGCCTTCGACTTGCGGATAATTCATGTTTTTTAATAATTCCATGTATTGCCTTACCTGTTTTTGGTGAGATTTGTGCGGCTCGCCGAATTTGTAGTCAATGACGAGCGTAGCGTTTTCGGAAAACAGTACGCGGTCGGGACGTTTGCCGACCACTTCGCCGTCTTCTTCCGTGAGAATAGAATATTCGCGATATGCCCGGTAGTTATCTGAAAACCAATGCTCTACGTTTGCTTCAACGATAGCCGAACGGATATTTTCTTTCAAATCTTCTTTCTGCGCGGGCAAAATCACTCCCTGCAAAATCAGGTTGTCGATGGCGCGTTCGATGTCGTCCATCCGGTGGATTTGCTCGAAAAGGTGGTGCATGATATTTCCGTACGAAACATACGTTTCTTTTTTGGACGCTTCCTGCCGGATAAATTCGCGCGATTGGTTAGACTGCTTAAAAATGGATTTTCCCGGCTGAAACTCGTTTGAAGTGAAGGTCGCGGACAGGGAAGGGGGCGTTTGCTTCAACGGATTGTCGGGCGTTTGGTCGATGCGTGCTTGCGAATTATCCAAAGTGCCTTTTTCAAAATGCAATCCGTTGATACTCAACTGCAGCAAATCCGAAACTGTCGTGATTTTTTCCACACTTTCCGGCGTTTTTTTTTGTTTTGCCAGCAGAATAAGGTTGTGTTCTGCGCGGGTGAATGCCACATAGAGCAAATTCAGGTTATCCAGCCAGCTTTGTGCGGTTTCCGTTTCATATTCGGACGCGAAAACCGTGTCGGACATGGCTTGCGTATAAGCCACCGGCAAGAGTTCGAGGTCGTATAAATCCGCTTTCGGACTGCACCAGACCGTTGTGGCATTTTTCGGATTGATCGACCAATCGCAATATGGAATGACGACCGTGTGAAACTGCAAGCCTTTGGACTTGTGAATGGTCATCGCGCGGATTCCCGAAACGCCCGCACCCGCCGGAATGGCTTTTGTTTTCAGTTCCTCGTCCCAATATTGCAGAAAATTCGGAATGTCGGCCGGCCTTTCGTTCAAATATTTGGAAACGGCATCGTAAAACGCAAAGAGATAGGCCGATTGCCCTTCTATTTTTTCCAGTTCGAGCCGGCGATACAAATAGCCGATTAATTCGAACAACGGCATGCGGGATAATTCGTGCCTGTTTGTTAGGTCTGGCGAAGCTTGTAAAAAATACGCTAATTGTTCGCGGCTGACGGTGTTTTCGGGAAACGCAATCGTTTTCAATGCTTCGATCATTATCTGAATAGCCGGCGAAGACTTGAGTTGAAAGGCTTCATTCGACACAATATTTAAATAATAATTTTCCGCCAACACCGGATTTTCGGTTTGCTGCGCAGCCAAATAATCGGCCAGCACGCGGATATCTTTGTTGGTGCGTGTCAAAATGCAGATTTCGTCGGCCGGTATGCCGTTTTCCTGCAATAGCCGGAGTTTTTGTAAAACAGCTTCTTGCATATCGTCGGTAAAATCGACCGAAACAAAACCACGCTCAACCGTTTTGTGCGTTTTTTGCACCACTTCCGAAGCAGCATAAGCCGACAAAAACGGCGAATGGGAAGCGTCCGAAAATTTGGTTTGATACAATTCGGTCAGCAAGCCGGCGGCGTGCGGAAAAAACGCATTATTGAAATCAATCACCGTTTTTTCGCTTCGGTAATTATATTCCAGCGACTTCACTACCGCGTGTAATTCGTTCCCGACTTGATTTAGAATGTGCCAATCGCCGTTGCGCCAGCGGTAAATCGACTGCTTCACGTCGCCGACAATCAAGCTGAAATCGTCGTTCGCTATAATATTGGATAACAGTGCTTTAAAGTTGTTCCATTGCAGGCGCGAAGTATCCTGAAATTCGTCAATCATCACGTGGCGGACTTCCGTACCGATTTTTTCGTAGATAAACGGTGCGTCCGAGCCGTCAATCATTTCATTGAGAAACATGGCCGTATCCGACAGCATAAAGCGGTTGTTTTCCGCATTTTCGTTTGTAATTTCCTTCGTAATGTCCCACACCAAACCCAGCTGGTGAAGATTGCCGGTAATCAGTCGGGAAGTCAATACCACTTGAAGCATTTTCAGCGTGTCGTTCAGCAACGGTTGCAAGAAATCGCTTACCAAACCGATGATTTCGTCCTTTCTTTTGTGCGTTTTCGTCACCCAAGCTTCCGTATCGGTACAACAATCCTGCAAGGTTTTATTCACTTTCACCGTATAATCGCCTTCGGCCAGCTTGCGGAAAAACTGAATGGGAATGCCTTTGCGGATAAAGTCTTCCGGCGATAAATTGTTGTCGTTCAATATTTTGCCGACTTTTTGACCGGTTTGCATAAAAAACGTCTTACATTCGCGCTTGATTTTTTCCTGCTGTGTGTGCAACTGCTTAAAAAGCTGCGGATTGTCCTGTATCTGTTGACGCAACTGCTGTTCGTGTTCCTGAAAAAATTCGTCGTAGATGCACCGGCTGAAGTCTAAAAGTTCCTTTTCGATACGCCAATTCCGGTCGTCGTCCAATTTATGTTCGATGTAAGTCGTCAGCCATTCGAGAATTTGCTTGTTTTGGTGGGCTTTTTCGATCGTGGCGTGCACCGCTTCGTTCAGCACTTTGCCGGTGTTCATTTCGAGATTAAATTTGGAGCCTTTGCCCAATTCGCGTGCGAGATTACGGAGCACTTTTTGAAAAAAACTGTCGATAGTCGTGATATTCAACCGGCTGTAATCGTGCAAGATTGTATGTAAAATTGCTTGCGATTTTTCCCTGATTTGCTGTTCGTTCAAAAAATGTTTCGCTTCGTGCAAAGCTTCCTGTATCGATTGAAAAAATCCGGTGGAATCTTGCGTTGCAAAAGCCAATCCATAGAGTTCGGCGAGGATACGGTCTTTCATTTCGCCGGTCGCTTCCTTCGTAAAGGTAACGGCCAAAATATGCCGGTAATGGTCTTCGACAGAAGCCGTTAACAACTCTTTGATGTATTCTTTCGCCAGCGTGTATGTTTTACCCGATCCGGCGGAAGCCTTATATATTTTTATTTTTGACATACTCTTGGCAATTATATTTCTTCTTTCTATCTTTGTTCCCAATTGCAATGCTCGGCTGATATTCTGCCAACGGAATATAAAAGTTTTCTCTCACGAAAATGTTACGCTCCCTAATTACAAATTTAAGTATTACAAAAGTATGAAAAAACAATTGAAAAACACAGGATTTATTCTCGCAGGTTTGTTCTTTTCTATTACTATGCTTTGTGCGCAAACCGGAGAAGGTTTTTTTACCATTGGCGGAGTGGTGAAAAATGCAAAAAATAAGAAGACGGTCGAATACGTGAATGTGTCGGCGGTCGGAACGAATGTGGGTACGATTACCAACGAAAACGGCGAATTTATGCTGAAAATCAACAACGATGCGGATGTGCGCGAAATCGAGCTTTCCAGTCTCGGTTATTACAATGCGAAATATACCATTTCCAAGTCCAGCGAAGCGAAAAGCGTTTTTTATCTGACGCCTCGCTCGATTGAATTAAAGGAACTCGAAGTAGTCAGCTGGAAAAATCCGGAAGATTTGGTCAGGGCAGCCGTCGATAAAATCGGCGACAATTACGGTGCCGCCCCAAATTTATTGACCGGTTTTTATCGCGAAACCATTCAGAAAGGGCGGAAATACATTACGGTTTCCGAAGCGGTGATAGAAACTTATAAATCGGCTTATACAAAAGATGCCCGGGGCGATAAAGTGCAGGTGTTGAAGGGACGCAAATTGTTGAGTCCCAATGTAAAAGACACTTTGAGCGTTAAATTGTTGGGCGGCCCGAACATCGCGATTTATGTCGATGCAGTGAAAAACATGGAAATTTTATTGGAAAAAGAGATGTTGCATTGGTATGCTTATAAAATGGGTGATGTAACTTCGATTGACGACCGCTTGCAATATGTAGTACATTTCGAGCCGCAAGTGGTGGCTTCGACGCCGTTGTATATCGGAACGTATTACATTGATAAGGAAACACTTGCCTTCACGCGGATTGATTTCAAAATAGA
The DNA here is from genome assembly GCA_025996895.1 of Bacteroidia bacterium. Classification (GTDB taxonomy): domain Bacteria; phylum Bacteroidota; class Bacteroidia; order Bacteroidales; family Azobacteroidaceae; genus Azobacteroides. The sequence continues at coordinate 5,014 of BNTW01000004.1, forward strand.
AATGCGCGACAAGCAGAAAGTGACCGGCATTATTTTGAAAAACAAGCCGTCCGGTCTGCGCTTCACGCCCGACAATGTAGAATATGTGGTCGCTTACAAACAGCAAGGCGGAAAAAATTATTTGAATTACATTCGGAACGAGATGGATTTCCGTTGCGATTGGAAGAAAAAACTATTTTCGACGCGCTATACTGTTATTAGCGAAATGGTCGTTACCGACCGCATGAGTGAGCCGTTTTCCAAGATTACCGGCAAAGACGCTTTTTCTATGCGTAAATCATTGAGCGATGAAGTGATGTCTTATTATGACAAAAATTTCTGGGGCGCGTATAACATTATCGAGCCTACGGAATCCCTGGAGTCGGCTGTCGGCAAATTGAAGAAAGCGGAGTTTTAATGTGGCATAATGGAGTTGAAATTATCCAGCAACCGAATGTAAATATCAATTGCTTCCCGGATTTCCGCCAAATAGACAAACTCGTCGGCGGTGTGTGAGCGTGCCGACGCGCCCGGGCCGATTTTCAATGACGGAACAGGTATATGCGTTTGGTCGGACAGGGTAGGAGAGCCGAAAGGTTTCAATCCCAGCCGGATAGCGTGTTGTATGAGCGGGTGATCCGGGTCAATTTTGGAAGAATTGAGCCGTAGTGAACGCGCGTGGATTTCGCAAGGGCAATTTTCCTGTATGTATTGGAGGATTTGTTCGTTGGTGTAAAGTTCGTTGGTGCGGACATCGACCGTAAATCGGCAGATATCGGGAATGACATTGTGTTGTGTGCCGGCTTCTATCATCGTAACAGTGGTTTTGACTGCACCCAACAAATCGCTTATCATAGGAAACGGCAATTCTTGAAACCACCGGATAATTGGCAGGGCTTTGTAAATCGCGTTTTCGCCTTCGTTTCGCGCCGCATGCCCTGCTTTTCCGCGTACTGTTCCGTCTAACACCAACAAGCCTTTTTCGGCGATGGCCGGTTGCATGTTTGTCGGCTCGCCCACCACTGCCAATGCAATCGGAGGTAATTCGGGCAATATCGTTTCAATCCCGCCGTTTCCCGATACTTCTTCTTCGCACGAAGCCAGAAAAATAAAATTGTTCGGTTGTTCTTTTGCCGTCAAAATACGAAACGTTTGCCACAACGAAACCAACGACGCACCCGCATCGTTACTGCCCAAACCATACAATTTGCCTTCTTCTTCCACCGGAGAAAAAGGCTCTTTCGTCCAACCGGCCACCGGGCGTACCGTATCGATGTGCGAATTGAGCAAAATGGCCGACTTCATTTCATCCCAATTCGGTGAAACGAGCCACAGATTGTTTCCTTTCCGTTGCGGACGCAACTTTTCTTTCCGAAAATACGATTCCAAAAAATCGGCGGCGGCTGTTTCATCCCGGCTGAAAGAGGGTATCGCAATCAAGTTTTTTAGTAGATCGACGGCGTCGAAAAACGAGGTATCTCTATCCATAATTTTCAAACTTTGCGCAAAGTTAAAATAAAAACCGTACTTTTGTCCTAAAATACATAGATTTCAGCATGGAATATTATCATTTATCGGCGTTAATCCACCGGCAGGCGCAACAGTTCGGCGAGGAAGAAGCCATCAAAATACGCAATGAGCAGACCGGTACGTGGTCGTCCGTTTCGTGGAATGCCTTTTCGGCGAAAATCCGGATTGTCGCGGAAGCCCTTTGCCGTTGGGGCATTCAACCGCAGGAAAATATCGGTATTTACACGCAAAACAGTGCGGAATGTCTATATGTCGATTTTGCGGCGTTTGCCAATCGCGCGGTCATGATACCGATGTACGCCACTTCGTCTGTTCAGCAAATCGCCTATATGGTGAATGAAGCCGAAATCGCGATTTTGTTTGTCGGCGACCAAATGCAATATGACAATGCGCGTGAGGTGCTTCGCGAAAGTTCGTTTTTGAAACAGTTGATCGTTTTCGACGAAAAGGTACAATTAGCCGAAAACGACGATACTTCTGTCTATTTTGAAAATTTTTGTTCGGTTGAAAATCGAAATCCGCAAGATGCGATTACGGTCAAAAAACGGATGCAGGAAGCGCGCGATGAGGATACGGCACATATTATTTATACATCGGGAACGACCGGCGAGCCGAAAGGTGTGGTTTTGACGCATGCGAATTACAAATTTATAATGAAAACGCACGACAAGCGGTTGATTTATTTACCGCAACGTTTTCTGTCGATTTGCTTCCTTCCGATGACGCATATTTTTGAAAAAGCGTGGTCAATTTACTGCCTCCATCGCGGTTGTAGCTTGGCGATTAGTTTCGACCCGAAAGAAATTCAGACCTATATTAAAGAAGTGCGTCCGCAGGCGATGTGCAGTGTGCCGCGTTTTTGGGAAAAAGTGTATGCGGGTGTTCAGGAAAAAATCGAACAGTCCAATCCATTGCTCAAAGTCCTTTTTTTAGATGCTATTCAGACCGGAGAAAAACACAATTTAACGTATAAAAACGAAGGGAAAAAAGCACCGTGGGGATTACGAATGAAATTCAATTTTTACGATAAAACCATTTACTACTTGTTGAAGCGGGTGGTCGGTATCGAAAACGGCGTGATTTTTCCGGTGGCGGGTGCGACGCTTTCCGACAAAATTACGCGTTTTCTGCATTCGGTCAATATTCCGCTGATTTACGGATACGGCTTGACGGAAACGGTGGCGACGGTCAGTTGTTTTCCGCCGGTCGATTTTGAAATCGGGACGGTCGGCAAAGTCATGCCCGACACCGAAGTGCGTATCGGCGAAAACAGAGAAATTCAAGTGCGCGCCGGAAGTGTAATGAAAGGATATTACAAAAAACCGGAAGCCACGGCCGAAGTCTTTACCGAAGATGGCTTTTTCCGTACCGGAGATGCCGGCTATTTGACTGAAAAGCAGGGAATTGTGCTTACGGAACGGATTAAGGATTTATATAAAACGTCGAACGGAAAATACATCGCGCCCCAGCAGTTGGAAGCTCGCTTGATGAACGACAAATACGTGGATACGGCGATTGTTATTGGTGACCAACGGAAATATGTTACCGCACTGATTATTCCGGCGTGGGACGAAATCAAAAAATATGTGCAGGATCAACGTATTTCGTTTCAATCGAAAAAAGAACTGCTCGAAAATTCTAATATTCTTACATTATTTAAGCAGCGAATTGAAGCGATGCAGCACGAGTTCGCTAATTATGAACAAATCAAACGTTTCACGTTATTGCTTGAGCCATTCACCATTCAGGCGGGCGAATTGACGAACACGCTGAAAATGAAACGCGCGTTTATTGCGGAAAAATATAAGGACATTATTAATAATATGTATAAATAAATTCAAAAGAATACTATCTTTGCAAAAAACAAGGTAAAATGTTCTAAAAAAGCAAAAAGTATGGCTGAATTATCTCCATTGATTATTGATTTGACCTTGATTCTGGTGGTCGCAGGAATTTTTTCGTTACTATTTAAATGGCTGAAACAGCCGGTCGTTTTGGCGTATATTGTGGCGGGTATTGTGCTGTCCTTTTTTATTAAAAAAGAAACCCCGCAATTTGAAAACATTGAAACCTGGGCAGACATCGGCGTGATTTTCCTGCTTTTCGGCTTGGGATTGGAATTTAGCTTTAAAAAACTGATGAAAGTGGGAGCGACGGCTTTCATTGCGACGATTTTTATCGTAGGATCTATGATTGGTATCGGCTATTTGACCGGTATGTGTTTCGGCTGGTCGCACCTGACGAGCCTTTTTTTGGGCGCGATGCTCTGCATGTCTTCCACCATGATCATACTGAAAGTTTTCGACGATTTGAATTTAAACAGCAAAAGTTTTACCAAAGTCGTTTTGGGCATTTTGGTCATTGAAGATTTGGTGGCGGTGGTGCTGATGGTCTTGCTTTCGACCGTTGCGGTGAGCAACCAGCTGCAAAGCTCGGAAATGTTCATCAGCATTTTTAAATTGGTTACATTTTTGCTTTTCTGGTTTATTTTGGGAACCTACCTTATTCCGACTTTTCTGCGGCAAATGAAGCGTTTTTTGAATGACGAGACTTTGTTGATTATCGTCATTGCCTTTTGTTTGGGAATGGTGTATCTGGCCACTCGCGCCGGATTTTCGGCTGCTTTGGGTGCGTTTATCATGGGATCTATTTTGGCTGAAACACTTGATTCCGAACGGATTGATCACATGATTATTCCGGTCAAAAACCTTTTCGGCGCGATTTTCTTCGTTTCGGTAGGAATGATGATACAGGTAACGGCCATCGGACAAAACATTGTGCCGATTTTGATTATCAGCGTTGTGGTGATTTTGGGACAGGTAATATTCGCGACAATTGGGGTACTGCTCGCCGGTCAGAATTTGCGTACAGCTGTTTCGTCGGGTTTTTCGCTGTCGCAAATCGGTGAATTTTCTTACATTATCGGGGCTTTGGGGCTAAGTTTGGGCGTTATTGAGGAATCATTGTATCAAATTATTGTATCGGCCTCTGTCATAACGATTTTCGTTACCCCTTTTATGATGAGGCTGGCCAACCCGACCATCCGGGTATTGGAAAACAAACTTCCTGAAAAATGGCAGCGCATACTGAATAAAGATACGTCGGGAACGCAGTTTGTCAATCACGAGAATTTGTGGAAAAATTTCCTCAAACGCATGATTACGACCGTTTTCATTTACTATTTAATCTGTGTGATTATTGTCTCTTTCTCATTGAAATACGGTGTGCCTTGGGTACAGCATCACCTTTTGTCCGGATTCAACGGCAATTTATTGGTGGCGGTCATTCTTATTATCGTGATTTCGCCGTTTATGTATTCGATTGTTGTCAATCGCGACCATTCGGAAGAATTTATGAAATTGTGGAAAGACAACAAAGCCAACCGCGGGCCGTTGATTTTCACGATTGTTTTCCGTATTTTTATGTGTGCGGGGTTGATTATGTACATTTTGTTTATACTTTTCCATGCCAATTTTGTTATTGAGCTGACGATTACGCTGATTATTTTGGTGTTGTTCCTGACTTCGCGTCGTTTGCGCAGTCAAACCATTCGCATGGAACGGCGTTTTAAGGAAAACTTGAACGAAAAAGAAAAATACGAAGCATCGAAATCGCCTGTAACACGAGGCTTTGTTAATCACGTGTTGGAACGCGATTTACACTTGTCTGATTTTCTGATAAAACCGTATTTTTCGATTATCGGAAAAACCTTGAAAGAGCTGAATTTCCGGCAATATTTCGGTGTGAATGTCGTAACGATTATTCGGGAAAATGCGCGGATTAACATTCCTAATGGCGACGAACGGGTGTTCCCGGGCGACCATTTGGTGATTTTGGGAACGGACAAGCAAATGGAATTATTTCAACACCGGTTGGAAGAAAAACGGCGGAAATACGAAAAAATGGAACAAAAAGAAGTTTGCGATGTGCTGATGCGCCAAATTGAAGTCGAAGCCGATTCTTATCTGGAAGGAAAAACGATTAAGACCTCTTGTATCCAGGAAAATTATAACTGTTTGGTGGTCGGTATAGAGCGCAACAAAACGTCTATCCTGAATCCGGGCTTTGATTTGGTTTTTGAAGCCGGCGATATTTTGTGGATTGTGGGCGAATATCCAAACATCAAAAAGTTGCGCGACTTATGACTTTTTTAGGAATTATCCCGGCACGCTACGCCTCTACTCGTTTTCCGGCGAAACCGTTGGCGGATATGTTAGGAAAGCCCATGATACAGCGGGTTTATGAACAAGTTTCGGGCTTGCTGGATGATGTGCTGGTAGCGACCGACGATGAGCGCATTTTAAACACGGTAAAAGCCTTCGGCGGAAAAGCGTTAATGACTTCACCTAATCACAAAAGCGGGACAGACCGTTGTTACGAGGCTTATACGCTGTGTGGGAAACCGTTCGACGTGGTGGTGAATATTCAGGGCGATGAGCCGTTTATCCAACCTTCTCAAATTCAGTTGATTAAAGATTGTTTTCGGAAGAAAGAAACGCAAATTGCCACGCTGATAAAACCTTTTTCTCCGGACGACGATTTTGAAAAACTGTTTAATCCCAATTCACCCAAAGTGGTGATTAATAAAGAGTTGCAGGCAATTTATTTCAGCCGTTCGGTTATTCCGTATTTTCGCGGACTTCACTCCGAAAAATGGTTAAAAAATCATACTTACTACAAACACATCGGATTGTACGCTTATCGTTCCGAAGTTTTAAAGGAAATCACCGCCTTGCCACCGTCTGCATTGGAAAAAGCCGAATCATTGGAACAACTGCGCTGGATAGAAAACGGATACGTCATTCAAACCGGCATTACCGAAGAAGAAACAATAGGAATTGACACACCCGAAGATTTAGAAAAGGCGTTGCAATATTTGTTACAAGCAAATATTAATTTATAATATTCCACGGAAGGCAACAATCCTCTCTGTTTTCATCATTTCAATTTGGCGGTAAGTCATCTAAAATATATAGTTACCGCCAACTTTCAAATCGAGAAATTTCGTCAACTAAAAAATTATTCCTAATGTTTTGCGCCTGTGTGTTTTTACCGTCTGAATTTTAAAAGAAATTTTTTATTGCGTATTACTTGTATTGTCGAAAAATATGCGTATTTATGCCAATATTGCTCATAATAACCCATTGTTATTTGCCCGGATAATGGAAAATCGCACGTTTAAGGCGACAATATGGATTTTATACGTTCTTTAATAGAATTTATAGAGGAAAATATAACTTTTCAATAAAAAACCATTATATTTGTGTCGGATTTCGTAAATGCAAGATTATGAAAAAAAGGATTTCGTTTCTGATAATATCCTTGTGCATGTTGCTGGCGTTGCCGGTTTCGCTTTTTGCCCAGAACAAGAAGGAAATTGTAACGGAGGAAACGCTTATCCCCGAATTGAATGTAGTGAATAACACCTTGTATGTGAAAAACGCTCCGGTAGGTGCGAAATTGGAAATCATTACCATTGTGGGCAATAAGGTGCTGGTGTTGGAGATGAAAGCGAGCGAAGCCACCTACACGCTCAACCTTCCCAAAGCTATTTATATTTTTAAAATCGGCGGGGTGGTACGCAAATTTGTGTTGAAATAATAATGTCTTTTTTTGAGGAACAATTAGCCGGCTTATATACTGCTTCCGAAATTAAATCATTGACTTACTTGATTTTGGAAGAGGTTTGCCATAAAGACAAAGCAACTTTGTTGCGCGAAAAAAGAGAAATCCAACAAATGCTGGACGAGTTGAAAAAATCCCGCCCGATACAATATATTATAGGTAAAACCGAATTTTACAACTTACCGTTTTGTGTGAATGAAAATGTGTTAATTCCGCGTCCCGAAACGGAAGAATTGGTAGAGCGGGTTATTCAGACATTGGCCGGCCGTAAATCGCAATTTAATATTTGGGATATTGGTACCGGCTCAGGTTGTATTGCAGTTGCGTTGGCAAAAAATCTGCCGAATGCGAAGGTTTATGCTTCGGATATTTCGGAAAAAGCATTGGAAACGGCTCAACAGAATGCTTTGAATAATCAGGTTGAAGTCCAATTTTTCCGGCAAGATATTTTGTTTGCCCATTCGGATTTTCTGGCCGAAACGTTTTCTTTGATTGTAAGCAATCCGCCGTATATTGTTCCGTCCGAAAAACCGGCTATGAGTGCGAATGTCTTGGCGTATGAGCCGGCTGAAGCGTTGTTTGTGCCGGAAGACAAGCCCTTGCTCTTTTATGAACGCATTGCGGAAACCGGATTAAACCGTTTGGAGCAGGGGGGGTACCTGTTTTTTGAAACGAATGCGCGTTTTGGAAAAGCCGTTGCCGGAATGTTGAAAGGCAAAGGATATGCGGAGGTGGAAGTCTTTCAGGATATTTCGGGCAACGACCGGATAGTTAAAGCGGTTAAAAAATGAAAGAACTCACCTATGAACAAGCCCTGCATCGTTTGGCGGCCGATTGCAGTCGTACGGAACGGTGTGTCCAAGATGTCCGCAAAAAAATGGAAAATTGGGAACTTTCGGCAGACGTGCAAAAGAAAATTCTTCAATACTTGCAAAAAGAAAAATACATAGATGAGCAACGTTTTTGCCGTGCTTTTGTGAATGATAAATCGCAATACAATCGCTGGGGTGCGTATAAAATCGGTTATGAATTGAAGAAAAAAAATATTCCCGGCGATTTCATCCGGGAAGCTCTGCAAAATCTCGACGCAACCGTCCTGCGCGAACAGTTGACCGAATTATTGGAAAAGAAGCAGAAAACAGTCAAAGGAAAGAATGAATACGAAATCCGGCAGAAAATCATTCGATTTGCTGCCGGACGTGGATTTTCGCTTGAAGAGATTGAAGCCGCCTTAAGCAACCGAATCAACCGGTGCGATTAATTTGTATCCTTTTCCGTGGATATTCATGATTTCGAGGCTGGGGTCTTCCTTCAACAGTTTGCGCAATTTGGTAATATACACATCCATACTGCGGGCATTGAAATAATCCACTACTCCCCAAATCTTTTTAAGCGCGTAATTGCGTTCCAGCACCTGATTAACATTGTCATAGAGCAGATTCAACAAATCGCTTTCTTTCGTGGTCAATTTAATGACTGTTTCGCCGGTCGTCAATGTTTGTTTTTGTGTATCAAAAATAAATTTGCCCAAAATCACCGGCCCTTCTTTCGTGGCTTTTTTACCGCTTACGCGACGCAATATAGCCTCTATACGAAGCAACAACTCTTCCATGCTGAACGGTTTCGTCAGATAATCGTCCGCGCCGATTTTAAAACCTTCCAAAATATCTTCCTTCATGGTTTTTGCCGTCAGGAAAATGATAGGAATTTCCGAACTTGCCGTACGAATTTCCTGTGCCAGCGTGAATCCGTCTTTCTTCGGCATCATCACGTCCAAAATACACAAATCGTATTTTTCTTTCGGGAAAGCTTTTGCGCCTGCTTCACCGTCGGGGAACAAATCCACCGAAAAACCTTTTGCCTGCAAATATTCGCGCAGCAACATACCTAAATTCTCGTCATCTTCACACATGAAGATATTCACTTTTTCTTCCATAAAACTTTTATTTAATTGTTAATTATCAACGTAAGGCAAAGTGATAATAAATTTCGTCCCTTTGCCATAATCACTCTCTGCTTTAATAGTTCCATCTAATTCCGTAATAATACGTTTCACATACGCCAAACCCAAGCCGAAACCTTTGACATCATGCCGGTTTCCGGTAGGAACACGGTAGAAACGGTCAAAAATCTTTTTCAGGTTTTCCTTTTTAATCCCTATGCCGTTGTCTTCGATAATAATCTGTACTTTATCATCAACGTTTAAGGTGTGAGTAATCAACGATAAAGGAACATCCGACCGCCTGTACTTTACCGCGTTTTCCATTAAATTAAACAGGACATTGGTAAAGTGCATTTTATCCACGATAATCGTAGAATCCAACGCTTCCAAATCGATGTCCAGCGTACCACCGGCATTTTCCACCCGCAACGCGAAGGTGCTTGCCACACTCGTTATCAAATCATTTGCATCTAATTTCGTCATTTTGAATTGCGTTGCACCATCCTCAAACAGCGACATTTGCAACACTTTTTCCACCAAAAAACCCAACCGTTTGCTTTCGTCGCTGATTACCTGCTTGGCGTGTTCCATCAGGTGGGGCGAATTACTGACATCGGAATCGTTCAGGGTCTGCGCCGCCAGCGAAATACTTGCGACCGGTGTTTTCAACTCGTGCGTCATATTGTTGATAAAGTCGTTTTTTACTTCCGAGAGGCGTCTTTGTCTAAAAACAATCAGTATCGTGGAAATGAAAACAATCAGCAACACCACCGTAAAAATAATCGATGGAATGATATATTGTATGGAACTCAACACATATTTTTTTTGTCCCGGGAATGCCACCTGAAGCGTATAGAGCTTGTTGGCAGGATCTTTGGGAAACAAAATCTGCGAATAAACTTCTTTGATGGTTTCCGGATTATAGTCGGGACTTTTTTCGACAACGCGTTTATCCTTATCCATAATTGCATACACAAACGGCAGGACGATGTCGTTGTTCGCCAATTCAGCCTGGATATACGATTCCAGATTGCGGGAATTTAACCGTTCCTTAATCGGGCGGTCGCTGCCTCGCATAGCATTTCGGATTACCTCGTTCAGCAAATTTTGTTGATAAAAATATTGATCGTATACCGCCTTTTGAATGTCCAGCGACACCGTACTGATGTCACTTTTTCCGAAACTCGGCTTCAAAGCGGAAAGCGAATCAGCGCGAGTAATGTTCAAATCAATGTCATCGACCGAGAGGCGTTGTTGTGTCAGCGCGCCGGTTTTGCCTCCCCAATTCTTTTTCCGGAAAGCAAAGACTTGGTCGGTAAGGAATTGCGTGGTTTCATCCAGTTCCAAATCGTGAGAAACCTGATTTAAACTTCGTTTCACAGCCTCTTTAAACTGCTCTTCCTGCGTGTTCAAAATGATGTGGATATAGTAAGTTTGCAAATACAACAACCCGACAAAGGCGAAAATCATTACGCCGGCCAGCAACCATATTGTCGATTTTCTCATACTTTTTTCCTTGCTTTGAATTTGATAACAAAGTAAGTTTATTTTCGTTTAACATTTTCTAAAAAAAATACAAAAGATATTACAAAAAAAATAAAACAATTTAACAAAACATTTAAATCCTAAATTGTAATACGAATTAAGTTAAATTTAAATTATAGTTTGGTATTTTGTTTAAAAACAAAAAGGGAAAAAGATATTTCGCCCCCTAATTGGTGTCGTTCCTTTATTGTATGATTATTTCACCACAATTTTTTGTGTAATGTTTTCCCCTTGGGTTTGTATTTTCAACAAGTAAAATCCGGCGGATAAATGTGATAAATCCGTTTGTATTTCGTTGTCGCCGGCAGTTAATTCCCGAAATTCCTGTTTTTGTAAAACTCCCTGTAAATCATAGACTTCAAGTTTTATTTTTTCGGAAATAGAAGCCGTTAAACGGATTTTTAAAATATCTTCGACCGGATTGGGATAGATGGCTACGCTTGTTGCGTTGCCGATGGTTTCTATTCCGGTATGCGAAAAAAAGAAGACGTCCGTACCGCGTGTAATACCGGCTTCGTTGAATACATCGACCGAAAAATAATAATTCTCTACAGCACTTAAACTGTTCAAAATTAAGGCCTTTTTATCATACAACAAATAGTTTTCGTACAATTTATTTTCTTCTGTCCCAAAACGAATGTTGTATCCGACCGTATTCGGATTTGCCGTCCAGTTGATATATACTTTGCGATTGTCTAATAAGCTGTATGTTCTCACCCTGAAACTCGAGAGTGGGTCAGGTTTTTCGCCCGCACTTTTTCCGAAAATGCGGAAATCCGACAATGCGAATGTTTTCGACGGTGTTTTTACATTAGTCAGGCGCACATATTGGGCTTGTACGCCCTGTTCTAATTGGATATAATCATGGGGAGCGTCTATCGTATTTTCGGATTTGTTGATAACCGTCTGCCATTGCTCGCCGTCCGTCGAATATTCGACAAGGTATTGATAATAAATAGACGGATTTCTTCCCGCCAAATCGGTTTCTACATCGGCAAAGTTGATTTGCAGGGCTTGTACCGTGCATTCCTGACCTAAATTAATCATAAAAAATTCGCCGGCATCAGCCGTTTGGGCACTCCATTCCGTCCGAATATCTTCATCGACCGCATTCACCGCTTTGGTTGTTGTTTTCAATTCAGAGGAAGCGGTTGCTTCTTTTTTGTAGGAAAGCACCAGCCATTTGGGAAATAATTCTTCGGGGCCGGAAATCTTTTTGCCGGGAATAATCAGCGGATAATCGCCGAAACCGGTGTAGGCATACATCACGTTGTCTTCGTCGAAGAAAACGGGAAACAGGGAAATGCGCCGTTCAAACGAATGGCGAAGCGAAATCGTTGCCGATCCGACGTGCCAATAATTGCCGTATTTGTCCTGGAACGTACTGCCGTGTCCCGCACCGCACACAAAGCCTTCCGGCTTGTAGGCAAAAGGATTGTGTTTTGCCAGCACAAACGGCCCCAGCGGATTGTCCGAAACATAGACGCCGTCGTTGTAGCTCTTAAATTCCGTTCCCGGACAGGCATATTGCAAAAAATATTTTCCGTCGTGTTTATTCATCCAAGCACCCTCAATCCAAGGATCAGCACCGTCGTTGCTATTGTAATTGCCCGGAACTTCCCAGCCGTTTTGCGTTTTGTTGCTTTTAATCAAGGCTTTTAACGAGCCTTTGGAGTTGAACGTTTTCGGGTCGATTTCGACACCGCGAATGGGGTCGGTATTCGAGCAGCCGCCATAATAATATAACCGTCCGTCGTCGTCCAAAAACAGCATGGGATCGATATGTGTGTAGGCAAAACCGTTTTTAGCCACTTCCCACTTTCCCGATTTCGGGTCGGCCGTTTTGTAAATCTTGTTGTGTCCCGAAGTCATAAAATAAATCTCGTCGCCGATAACTACCGCCGTAGGAGCATAATCGTTCAACGGCAAATCGGCTGTCGTAATCAAATCCCAATCAATCAAGTCGGTGGAGTGAAAATATCCGCCCGATTTGGAAAGAAACATATAATATTCGTCTTTGAAAAGTACCACAGAAGGGTCGGCTGCTTCCCGGTAGGAAGGTTTGTCCGAACTGTACATATAACTCAAATTCAACGGATTACAGATTGTCCGAATGGCTTCTTGCGCTTGTGCAAAGGGTATTCCTAAAAATAAAAAGGCTAATCCGATAAAATTTTTCATATTATTTATTCTTATTATCAATCCATCTCTAAATCTTCGTCCTCTTCCGCGTTTTTTTCGGGAAGTGAATAATCAAAATCATCATCAACATCTTCTACGCGAATATCCATCGGGCGATGAACAATGCTTTCTATGTCGTGAAATTCCTGTTTATTTAATTCTTTCCACAACAAATCTTTCAACGCGGTAATTCCCCGGTGCGTAATTGAAGAAATAAAAATCGCAGGAATGCCGGCGGGCAGTTCTTTTGCGAGGGCTTGTTCCAATTCCTCGTCCAGCATATCCGACTTGGAAATGGCCAAAACACGCTGTTTATCCAGCAATTCGGGATTATATTGGCTTAATTCGTTCAGTAAAATCGTGTATTCCTTTTGAATGTCGCCGGCATCGGCCGGAACGACAAAAAGTAACAACGAATTACGTTCAATATGACGTAAAAACCTTAAACCCAGCCCTTTGCCTTCACTTGCTCCTTCGATAATTCCCGGAATGTCGGCCATCACAAACGAATAGCTATCCCGTACATTTACAATTCCTAAACCCGGCTCAAGCGTAGTAAAAGGATAATTTGCAATTTTGGGTTTAGCAGCGGAAACGACCGACAACAGCGTGGATTTTCCGACATTCGGAAAACCGACGAGCCCGACATCGGCCAACAGTTTCAGTTGCAGGATTATCCGGCGTTCCTGGTACGGCTCGCCCGGTTGTGCATATTTGGGGGCTTGGTTGGTCGCCGATTTAAAAAAGGTGTTTCCTTTCCCGCCGCGTCCGCCTTTGAGCAATACAATTTCCTGTCCGTCGTAGCGAATGTCGGTAATAAATTCTCCGGTTTCGCCGTCATAAACGACCGTTCCGACAGGGACTTCCACGATCTTGTCTTCCCCTTGTTTTCCGTGGCTCATTCGTCCCGATCCGCCTGCACCGTGTCCGGCCAAGATATGCCGTTCATATTTTAAATGCAGCAACGTCCAATAATTTCGATTACCATGCAAAATGACATTTCCACCGTCCCCGCCGTCTCCACCGTCAGGCCCGCCGAAAGGAATATATTTTTCCCTCCTAAAATGCGTCGAGCCGCGTCCGCCTTTTCCCGAACGAGCATAAATCTTTACATAATCAATAAAATTGGATTCTGCCATGTTTTTAATTATCAAATAGATACGTGTAAGCGGTCAATAACTTCCGCGATATTTTCAAAAATTTCGTCTATTGTGCCGTTGCCCTTAATTTTAAACAATTCTCCTTTTTTGAGGTAATATTCTTTCAACGGCTCGGTTTGTTCTTTATATACCGCCAAGCGTTTTTGGATGGTTTCCATATTGTCGTCGCTTCGGCTGGATTCTTCTCCACGTTTCAGCAAGCGGTGGATTAAATCCTGTTCTTCTAGCGATAAATACAAAACGGCTGAAATAGAGTCGTTTCGGCTTTTCAACAATGTGTCCAACGCCTGCGCCTGCGCAATCGTTCGCGGAAAACCGTCGAAAATAAAACCTTTTTTGTTGGTCGATTTATCGATAATCTCGCCCAACATATCGATAATTAACCGGTCGGGAACCAAATGGCCGTTGCAAATGTATTCTTCGGCCATTAAACCCAACTTTGTGCGGTTTTCGATTTCCGTCCGTAATATTTCTCCGGTGGAAATATGGTGTAAGCCATATTTCTCGATAATCAATTCGCTCTGCGTGCCTTTTCCCGATCCGGGTGCGCCAAAAATTACAATATTCAACATAGATTAATATTTATCAACTACCTTATAAATGTTTCGTAAATTTCTTCCGTGTCCGTCGTAATCCAGTCCGAAACCCACGACAAAATCGTTCGGGATTTCCTGTACCACGTAATCCGGCTTTATATCCATTTGAAGTGCGTCGGGCTTGAAAAGTAAAGTTGCAATCCGAATACTCTCCGGATTTTTTTCTTTCAATACCTCTAATAAATGGCTCATCGTATGGCCGGTATCGATAATGTCCTCAATCACAACCACATGGCGGCCTTCGATCTTTTCCACCAAACCCTGCACTTCTTTCATTTTCCCGCCTCGTTCCATTCCGTCGTACGATTTCAGGCGGATAAACGTCATTTCGCAGGTCGAAAGAAACCGTCCGGTCAGTTCGGCAGCAAACATATATGCCCCATTCAGTACACAGACAAACACCGGGTCTTTATCTTTCAGGTCTTTATTCAGTTGTCCGGCCACCCTTTCTATTTCGTTCAGCAGGGTTTCCTCCGATAAAAACACCTCAAACTGTTTATCTTTTAATTGAATCCAATCCATTATTAAACTATTCGATATAAGACCGCAAAAATAGACAAATTTTGAAGATAAAACAATAGTTATTTTTTCCGAAAAATTTCTATTATCTTTGTTGCCCGAAAATAATTCGACGAAATTAGCTTATGAAGCATATTAGAAATTTTTGTATTATTGCACATATCGATCACGGTAAAAGCACGTTGGCCGACCGTTTGTTGGAATATACACAGACGGTGTCGGGAAAAGATATGCAAGCGCAGGTATTGGACGATATGGATTTGGAGCGCGAGCGGGGCATTACGATTAAAAGTCACGCCATTCAGATGCAATATAAATACAAAGAGGAAGAATATACGCTGAACTTAATTGATACGCCGGGACATGTTGATTTTTCGTATGAGGTTTCGCGTTCAATTGCTGCCTGCGAAGGGGCTTTGCTGATTGTCGATGCTACGCAAGGTATTCAGGCACAGACGATTTCTAATTTATACATGGCCTTGGAGAACGATTTGGAAATTATTCCGGTGTTGAACAAAATTGATTTGGCAAACGCCATGCCCGAAGAAGTCGAAGACCAAATTGTGGAATTGCTGGGTATCGACCGTTCGGAGATTATTCGTGCCAGCGGGAAAACCGGCGAAGGCGTTTATGATATTTTAGACGCTATCATAGAGCAAGTTCCTGCGCCCAAAGGCGACCCAGACGCACCGTTGCAAGCGTTGATTTTTGACTCCGTATTTAATTCTTTCCGGGGAATTATCGCTTATTTTAAAATTGTCAATGGCTCGATAAAAAAAGGCGATTTTGTGAAATTTGTCGCTACCGGAAAAGAATATGAAGCCGACGAAGTAGGCATTCTGAAATTGGAAATGTCGCCGCGTGAGGAAGTTAGCTGCGGAAACGTGGGTTATATCATTTCGGGTATTAAAGCGTCGAAAGAAGTGAAGGTCGGTGATACGATTACGCATGTCAAACGTCCGTGCGACAAGGCGATTGAAGGTTTTGAAGAAGTAAAACCGATGGTGTTTGCCGGTGTTTATCCGATTGAAACGGAAGACTTTGAAAATTTGCGTTCTTCGCTCGAAAAATTGCAATTGAACGATGCCTCGCTGACTTTTCAACCCGAATCGTCGGTGGCGTTGGGTTTCGGCTTCCGTTGCGGATTTCTCGGTTTGCTTCACATGGAAATCATTCAGGAACGTTTAGACAGGGAATTTAACATGGACGTGATCACCACTGTTCCCAACGTTTCGTACAAAGTGTATGATAAGCAGGGAATTTGCAAGGAAGTGCATAATCCGGCGGGATTGCCCGACCCGACGTTGATTGATCACATCGAAGAGCCGTTTATCCGTTCGTCGGTTATCACAAGTACCACTTATATCGGTCCGATTATGACTTTGTGCTTGGGCAAACGGGGCGTTTTGGTGAAGCAAGATTATATTTCAGGCGACCGTGTCGAAATTATTTACGACTTGCCGCTGGGCGAAATCGTAATAGATTTTTATGACAAACTGAAAAGTATTTCCAAAGGTTATGCTTCATTTGATTATCATTTGCACGATTATCGTCCCTCGAAATTGGTCAAAATGGATATTTTGCTGAACGGTGAGCCGGTTGATGCACTTTCTACGCTCACACACGTGGACAATGCAGTTACGTTTGGTCGCCGCATGTGCGAAAAATTGAAAGAGTTAATTCCCCGCCAACAATTTGATGTAGCTGTTCAGGCCGCTATCGGCGCGAAAATCATTGCCCGCGAAACGATTAAGGCTGTTCGCAAAGACGTTACCGCCAAATGCTACGGCGGCGACATCAGCCGGAAGCGCAAACTGCTTGAGAAACAAAAAGAAGGTAAAAAGCGCATGAAACAGGTGGGGAACGTGGAAGTTCCGCAAAAAGCATTCTTGGCGGTGCTGAAATTAGATTGAACTTTGTAGTCAGATATTTTCCCCTTGCGTATTATCCCGGTAATTCTTAGGTGTTAAACCGGTTTTCTTTCGAAAAGCCGTGCAAAAATAATCCGCATTTTCAAATCCGACCTCGTAAGCGATTTCCTTGATGAGCTTTCCTGTATTTGTCAGCAGGATTTTGCTTTTTTGCAATCGCAGTTCCTGTACATATTGAGCAGGAGAAAAGCCTGTATATTGCCGAAATATGCGCCTGAACCACGAATAACTCATATTAACTTGCAGGGCAATCTCTTCCGGATTGATTTCATTCTTCGTGTAGGAATCAAGCATCAATATTTTGGCTTTGCTGATTTGATTGGCCACTTGCAAGTCTTCAAACGTGCTGATTTTATCTCTAGAATAGGCAAGACCGAGCAGGTGATTGACAATTCCGGCTAACATCTGCTGAAATCCGGTTTCTTGCTTTTGAGCGGTCTGGATAGCTAATTGATACAACTGCACAATGTCTTCTCTGATTCCGACATTAAAAATAGGATTGGTTTTGTTGAAAAAATTGTTTTCCACCCGGCTGTTCATATTGATACCGTTAAATCCAATCCAATATTCGTCCCAACCGGTATGGATAGAAGGCTCATAGTTATGCCATTCACCCGGAAACAGCAAGAAAAAGTTTCCTTCTTTGATTTCTGTTTTTTTGCAGCTTTTGGACGTAAAATATCCTTTGCCTTTGGATAGATATAATAATTGGTATTCGTCTAAAATTCGTCCTTTGCGCGTGGAAAAAAGATAGCGCGTAGGGTGATTGCTTGGTGGATAAGCTTCGTTGGCCTCTATGTGTTGAAAGCCTACCGTATTGATGGTCAGTCCCCACAAAGTGTCTTGCTCATTCGCAATTAAATATTTTATATGGATAGAATCTTTCATACAAAACCAATTTCCCGAAACGCAAAGATAAAATCATTTTTTATAGTATCAAAATCATTTTGTACAATTTATTCGCGGATAAATGCTATATTTTTGCGACATTAATTAATCTGATACATGGACACATACAATTTTATCGCATTCGACATCGGTGCAACGAGCGGGCGTACGATTTTGGCTACAATCAAGGACAATAATTTAAGTTTGAAAGAGCTGACTCGTTTTCCTAATACAATGATTCGAATAAGAAATCGTTTCTATTGGGATATATACGCGCTATATGAATATTTGAAAACCGGTTTACGGCGTGCTGCCGAAGAAAATGTTGTTATTCATTCTATCGGAATTGACACTTGGGGTGTTGATTTTGCCTGTGTTGGGGAAGACGATACCTTGCTGGGGCTTCCTCGTTCGTATCGCGACCCTTATACCAACGGAATACCGGAAGAATATTTTAAACTTTTACCGCAACGGGAAGTGTATGAGCTTACCGGAACACAGGTGCTGAATCTCAATACGCTGTATCAGTTGTATGCGGCTAAAAGAGAAAACAGTTCGGCATTGAAGGCGGCAAAGCATATTCTTTTTATGCCCGATGCTTTGTCCTTTTTATTAACTGGAGAAAAAATTTGCGAATACACCATCGCCTCTACTTCGCAATTATTAGATGCAAGAACGAAAAAAATAGAGCCGGTTTTGCTGAAAATCATCGGCTTGAATGCAGATTTGTTTCCGCGAGGCGTGATGCCCGGAACGATTATCGGCAATTTATCCGACAATATTATTAAAGAGTGCGGATTAAAACAACCGATTCCTGTTGTGGCAGTGGCCGGTCATGATACGGCTTCGGCGGTGGCGGCTGTCCCTGCCGAAAATGAAAATTTCGCCTATTTGAGTTCGGGAACCTGGTCGTTGATGGGAATAGAACTCAAAGAACCGGTAATTTCGGAAGAATCATACGCAATGAATTTGACCAATGAGGGCGGTGTGGATGGTACTATTCGTTTTTTGAAAAATATTACCGGCATGTGGTTGTTGGAACAGTGCCGGAAGGAATGGGAAACGGAGGGATTTTGTTATTCCTATCCTGAAATTGTGGCTTTGTCCGATTCGGCAGATGCTTTTCAGTCATTGATTGACCCGGACGATTCGCAGTTTGCCAATCCTGAAAGCATGACGAAAGCGATTACCGGTTATTGTAAAAAGACCGGTCAGGCTACACCGCAAAGTCATGCGGAATATGTCCGTTGTATTTTTCAAAGTCTTGCCTTGAAATATAAACAGGTTTTTCAATGTCTGGAACAAATTGCACCATTCAAAATAGAGAAGCTGCATGTGATTAGCGGCGGCTCGCAAAACAAATTGCTTAACCAATTTACGGCCAATGCGATCGGTGTTCCGGTGGTAGCGGGACCTGCGGAAGCCACTGCTATTGGGAATGCAATGATGCAGGCCAAAGGATTGGGCATTGTCCATTCGTTATCTGAAATGCGGGAAATCATTCGTCATTCATTTATTCCGGAAATTTTTCAACCGGAAAACAATTGATACATTACATTAAATAACAATAAAAAATATTTCATGAAAAAAGAATCCATTCAAAAGAGTTTTGAGATAGCTAAAGATCGGTATGCTGCTGTTGGAGTAGATGTAGAAAAGGCTTTAAATAAGTTGCAGGAAATCGCGATTTCCATTCACTGCTGGCAGGCCGATGATGTAACCGGTTTTGAAAAACTCGAAAATTTGGGCGGCGGCGGCATTCAGGCCACCGGCAATTATCCGGGCAAAGCGCGTAATATTGGTGAATTGCGTGCGGATATTGAGAAAGTATTAACGCTGATCGCCGGTAAGCACCGGTTTAGTCTTCATGCTATTTATGGAGAATTTGACGGAAAATACATTGACCGGAACGAAATCGAGCCGCAGCATTTCAGCGGTTGGCTGGACTGGGCGAAAGAAAACGGCTTGAAATTAGATTTTAATACTACGTCTTTCGGCCACTCCAAAAGCGGTGATTTGACATTGGCTAATCCCGATAAGGCGATTCGTGATTTTTGGATTGAACACACCAAACGCTGCCGGCAAATATCGGAAGCAATCGGAAAATTTCAGAACGACCCATGTATCATGAACTTATGGATACACGACGGCATGAAAGATCTTACCGTCAATCGCTATCGTTACCGTCAAATATTGGAACAATCGTTAGACGAAATATTTGCTATCGACTACAAAAACATGAAAGACTGTATCGAAGCCAAATTGTTTGGTATCGGTTTGGAAAGTTATACAGTAGGCTCTTACGATTTTTATTTGGGCTATGGGGCGAAAAAGCAGAAAATCGTAACGCTGGATACCGGGCATTTCCATTTGTCGGAAAGCATTGCCGACAAGATTTCTTCGTTGTTGCTATTTACGCCGGAAATTATGCTTCACGTAAGCCGTCCCATTCGCTGGGATTCCGATCATGTTACCATCTTGAATGACGACGTGATTGATTTGGCTAAAGAAATCGTTCGCGCCGATGCATTCAATCGCGTGCATATCGGATTGGATTATTTTGATGCTTCGATTAACCGTATCGGTGCGTATGTGATTGGTATTCGGGCGACGCAAAAAGCATTTTTGCAGGCTTTGCTTGAGCCGTTGACTGTTTTGCGCGCATACGAAGCCAACGGACAATATTTTGAACGGCTGGCTTTGCTGGAAGAAGCGAAAAGTTTGCCGTGGAATGCGGTTTGGGATTATTTCTGCCTGAAAAATAATATTGCCGTTGGCGAAGATTATATTGCCGAAATTCAGCAATATGAAAAAGACGTAACTTCAAAAAGAAACTAACCGGTTATGAATACACTTTTAGGCTTATTAATTATTGCCATCGGAAGTTTTGGTCAATCCAGTTCATACGTGCCGATTAAGAAAGTCAAAAATTGGTCGTGGGAAAGTTTTTGGTTGGTGCAGGGTGTTTTTGCATGGCTGGTATTTCCCTTTCTGGGTGCGCTGTTAGGTGTACCGGATGGTTACACTATTTTCTCGTTATGGTCGGAGGCTTCTGTATTGAAATCCGTCTTTTTCGGCATGCTGTGGGGAATCGGCGGGCTAACTTTCGGTTTGAGTATGCGCTATTTGGGCGTAGCTCTTGGACAAAGTTTAGCTCTCGGCACTTGCTCGGCTTTCGGTACGCTGATTCCGGCTCTTTTGAGGGGAGATAATTTACTTGCCGGCGAAGGATTAATCCTGCTGATAGGCGTAAGTATTGCCATAGCCGGCATTGCGGTGATTGGCTATGCGGGTGCATTGAAATCGAAAAACATGTCGGAAGAAGAAAAACGCAAAGCAGTGACTGATTTTGCGCTGAAAAAAGGCTTGTTGATAGCCCTGCTTGCCGGTGTGATGAGTGCCTGTTTTGCGCTCGGATTAGATAGTGGCAGCAACATTAAGGAAATCGCGCTTTCGGCAGGTGTTGCACCGCTTTTTGCCGGCTTACCGGTGGTGATACTGGTTACTTTCGGCGGATTTTTGACGAATGCCGTCTATTGTATCCAGCAAAATATAAAAAATAAAACAGCGAAAGATTATTTCTCGGGAACAAAAAACGTATTGGTGAATAACCTGATTTTCTGTGTGTTAGCCGGTTTGTTATGGTATTCACAATTTTTCGGCTTGGAGATGGGAAAAAGTTTTCTATCCGAAAATCCTGTTTTGCTGGCTTTCTCATGGACAATCCTGATGTCGCTCAATGTGCTTTTCAGCAATGTGTGGGGCATGATCTTGAAAGAATGGAAAGGATCGGGTAAAAAAGCCGTTACGGTACTGATCATCGGATTGGTTATCTTAATTCTTTCGATTATCTTTACTCAATTAAATTAGAAAATATGAAATCTGTTTTAAATAATCGCCCTCTGTTGGCGAAACAAATCAGCGAAGTAGCTGAAGTAGCCGGGTATTTGTGGCAAAAAGGCTGGGCGGAACGCAACGGCGGAAACATTACGATAAACATTACCACCAGCATAGACGACGAAATCCGGAGTTTGAAGCCCATCAGCGATAGTATCCCGATTGGCAGAATGCTACCGCATCTGAAAAGTGGTTACTTTTTTTGCAAAGGGACTAACAAACGCATGCGCGATTTGGCGCGGCGACCGATGGAAAACGGCGCAATCATCCGTATTTCGGACGATTGCGCTCATTATGAAATCGTTGCCGACTGTCCGGTAAAACCTACTTCCGAACTCGCTTCGCATTTATCCATGCACAACTACCTAATTGGTAAAGGCTCCGGCTATAAGGCCGTATTGCATACTCACCCCATAGATTTGATAGCGATGAGTCATAATCCCGCCTTTTTGAAGAAAGATGTTTTGACGCATTTGTTATGGAGTATGATTCCCGAAACACGCGCTTTTTGTCCGCGAGGATTGGGTATTGTTCCGTATCAGTTGCCCGGTTCTTTTGCTTTGGCAGACACTACGCTGAAAGAATTGGAAGAGTATGATGTAGTAATGTGGGAAAAACATGGCGTTTGCGCTGTCGGCGAAAACATCATGGAAGCGTTTGATATGGTTGATACGCTCTCCAAATCGGCGCAAATTTATCTGACAGCCAAGTCCATGGGGTTTGAGCCGGAAGGAATGACGATGGAACAAATGAACGAACTCAAAAACGCATTTGGGTTGCCTAAATAGATAAAATATGAAAAAGAAATTTTGCTGCTGCTTTGTGGTTATGCTTTTGTCTTTCGCAAGTTTGAGTGTCATGGCTTCGACTTTATCCGTTACCGGACTCAAATGCGAAAACTTGATTAATCCGAATGCGGTTGATAATACAACGCCTCATTTCAGCTGGAAAGTGTTGTATGATGGCGGAAAGATGCAACAACGGTTTTATGAAATTCAAGTTGCTACCGACAGTACAATACTGAAGGAAGGCAATGCGGATTTGTGGAATACCGGTAAATTGGAATCTTCTTCTTCTGTTATGGTTTCATACGCTGGAAATGCTTTGTCGTCGCGTTCATTATGTTATTGGCGAGTACGTGTGTGGAATGATAAAGACGAAGTTTCGCCCTGGAGTGAGGTCGCTCGTTTCGGTGTGGGTATTTTGAATAAAAAAGAATGGCAGGGAAAATTCATTGGCTTGCCGGCCGGCGTGGGAAACACGGAAACGCCTTTATTGCGGAAGAAATTCGTCATAGAAGGCAACGGCACGGCTTTTTTGCATGTCAATTCGTTGGGTTATCACGAAGTGTATATCAATGGAATGCGGGTAGGCGATGAGGTCTTGGTGCCGGCCGTTTCCCAATTAAATAAACGCTCATTGACAGTTACTTACGACCTGACTTCCTATCTTCATGAAGGTGAAAACGAAGTAGTGTTTTGGCTGGGTACAGGTTGGTATAAGAAAAATGCCTACGATATGTCGCCGATTTCTCCGACACCCGACGGAGCGCGGGTATGTGCGCAATTAGACCAAATGAAAAACGGACAATGGGAAACAGTGATTTCAACTAATGCTTCTTGGGAAGGCAGGGAAACCGGTTACAAAGATACCGGCTCGTGGAACGCCAATAATTTCGGAGGCGAACGGGTAGATGCTAAATTGCTTCCGGCCAATTTGAATCCCGAAACGTTAAATCAACTGACTTGGACACCTGTCGTTGAAATGGAACTGCCGAATATTGAAATGTCGCCGCAAATGACCGAGCAGAATAAAATTCAGGAAGTCATTACGCCCCGCGAAATCACGAAATTAAGCCAAAACATTTGGCTGGTGGATATGGGCAAAAATTTGAACGGCTGGTTTGAAATGAAATTTCCCAAATTGTCGGCCAATCAGACAATTATATTGGAGTATTCCGATTATTTGGATAACGACGTTTTTCAGGATATGGGACAAAAAGATACTTATGTATCTTCCGGAAAGGAAAATGAGGTGTTTTGTAATAAATTCAACCACCACGCTTTCCGCTATGTGAAAATTACGATGAAAGCGACTGCGCCGAAGTTGGAAGACATAAAGGCTTACCTGATTCATACCGATTATCGTCCGGCGGCTTCTTTTGAATGTTCCGATCCCGATTTGAATGCCATTCATAACATGATACAATACACGATGAAGTGTTTGACATTTGCCGGTTATATGGTCGATTGTCCGCATTTGGAACGTACCGGTTATGGTGGCGACGGCAATTCCTCCACGATGACTTTACAAACGATGTACGACGTATCGCAGTTATTCAGCAATTGGCTGATGGGTTGGGGTGATGTGATGCGCGAAGGCGGAAGTCTTCCGTATGTAGCACCCAATCCGGGCGGGGGCGGGGGCGGACCCTATTGGTGTGCATTTATCATTCTGGCTCCCTGGCGCACGTATGTCAATTACAACGATGATCGCTTGATACAAAAATACTATCCGGCAATGAAGCAATGGCTTGAATATGTAGAGGAATATACCGTCAATGGTTTGCTGAAACAGTGGCCGAATACGAATTACCGCATGTGGTTTTTGGGCGATTGGCTTTCTCCGTCAGGCTCAACCGACGATTTGGTGAATAACTGCGCTATCAGCCAGTGTTTTGCTGTGATGGAAAAAATCGCCGAAGTATTGGACAAACCGGATGAAGCGCGGGAATTTAAACAACGAAAAGAAGTTCTCAATGAACTGATACACAAAACTTATTATAAGTCGCAAAGCAAGATTTACGGTAATGCCTCGCAGTTAGACCTTTCTTATCCGATGTTGGCAGGTGTCACGCCAGCTGATTTATATGACAGTGTAAAACAACAGCTTATCAATCGGACGGCCGGTGCAAATAAAGGACATATCGGTGTCGGATTGGTGGGCGTTCCCATTCTGACCGAGTGGGCTATTCAAAACAAAGCGGTAGATTATCTATACGGCATATTGAAAAAACGCGATCAGCCGGGTTATCTGTATATGATAGACAAAGGTGCGACCACCACTTGGGAATCGTGGGATGCTTCCCGCAGTCGTATTCATAATTGCTACAACGGTATCGGAACGTGGTTTTATCAGGCAGTCGGCGGTATCCGTCCCGACGAAAACAATCCGGGGTACAGACACGTATTTATAGAGCCTCAAATTCCGACAGGCGTAACTTGGGCGAAAACGACGAAAGAAACGCCTTACGGCACGATTGGCATAGATTGGCAATTCAACGCTCCCGCCGAATTGGTTTTGAGTATTGCAGTGCCGGTCGGCGTTACGGCTACGGTTGTTCTTCCCAATAATGCGCAAAGTTGTTCGATGAATGGAGAAAACATAATAGTTGGAAACGACAAAACGGTTGAAGTCGAAAACGGAAACTATCAGCTGACAATCGGGTTGTCCGGAACAGGTATTTCAGCCGTAAAGAGCGAAATTAATGTTTATCCCAATCCGTTTGACGATTATATTGTATTGGATACAACTACTGAAAATCAGCTCGTTATCTGTGATTTATCCGGTCGGACGGTATTCTCTCAAAAAACCAATGCGGGTTGCAACCGTATTAATACATCTGCGTTGTCGCAAGGCGTTTATGTCTTGAAAAGTGGCGACGAAGTCAAAAAAATTATAAAATAAAAATATGAAGACAAAAGTTATCATTCTATTTGCACTATTTTTGTTGAGTTTAAATGTTGCGGCTCAACAAATATCTCCTTTCAAAGAAAACGACCGGGTGGTATTTCTGGGCAACAGCATTACCGACGGTGGTCATTATCATTCCTATATTTGGTTGTATTATATGACCCGTTTCCCCCACATGAATTTAACTGTGCTGAATGCGGGCGTTGGTGGCGACCGCGCCGAAGAAATGTTTAAACGGTTAGATGGTGATGTATTCCCGAAAAAGCCGACGGTTTTAATCACTACTTTCGGTATGAACGACACCGGCTATTTTGAATACAATCAGCCCGGAGCCGAAGAATATGCCGATAAAAGAGTGAGTGAATCGCAGGAATGGTATAAAAAAATGGAAGACCGGTATAAAAAATTATCGGGTACAAAGATTGTTATCATGGGAAGTTCGCCCTACGACGAAACAGCCAAAATCGAAAACAATCCATTTAAGAATAAAAACAAGGCCATGATGCGCATTGTTGATTTTCAACGGGAATCTGCTCGCGCCAATCATTGGGAATTTATCGACCTCAACCGGTCGATGACGGATATCAACGAGCGCGAGCAAAAAATAGAGCCGTCATTTACGCTGTGCGGCGACGACCGGATTCACCCCGACAACGACGGACACATGGTGATGGCCTATCTTCTTCTCAAAGCGCAGGGATTTGCTGGCAAAGAAGTGGCCAATATAGACATAGATGCTTCTAAAGCTGTTGTGAAATCCACTTCAAACTGTACTGTTTCCGATTTGAAGAAAACGGCTGACGGCTTCTGTTTTGATTATTTGGCGAAAGCGTTGCCTTATCCGTTGGATACGATTGCGCGGGGCTGGGGACAGAAAAAGGCTCAGGTGCGGGCGACTGAAGTAGTTCCGTTCATGGAAGAAATGAACAGGGAAATCCTGAAAATCAGTGGTTTGAAAGGCAGTTACCATCTTATTATTGATAAAGAAGAAATTGGAGTCTGGCCGGCCGAAGAATTTGCCAAGGGTATCAATCTGGCTGCACTCAGCAACACACCTCAATATCAGCAAGCATTGAAAATTATGTTTTTGAACGAAGAACGTTGGGAAATAGAGCGTCGTTTCAGGGACTATATGTGGCTGGAATATACACTTTTCTGGAAAAAAGACATGTTGTTTCAAGATAACAGGGAGTCTATTCAGGTGCTGGACGAAAATTTAGACAACGGCTGGGTGCGGGCGAAACGCGATTTGTATGCCAAAGCAATGTTTCCCGAAGTAAGACAAGCTTGGCAAAACGAAATGGATTTGCTTGTTTCCATGATATACAAGTTGAATAAGCCCGTAACACGGAAAATAACGCTTGTACGCGATAAGTGATTGTAAATTTTAATACACAGAAAGAAATGAGAAAATTAACATTTGTGTTTTTATGGCTGATGGCTTTTTCGGCTGTCGGACGAGATTATCTCAATAATGGCAGCTTTGAAGTGGGCATGCATACCGGTTGGGAATATGAGGTAACCGGTATTTCAAAGGCGGCTTTTTCGCTTGAACAAAGTGCAAAAGTGATGGACGGCAGTGTTGCGTTGCGGGTAGATGTAACCGCTGTTGCTTCCTCAAAACCCAATTCTATTAAGGCCACTACACGTTTTACGGCCGGAAACGATTCGATCTATCTTTTGCGTTTTTGGGCGCGAGGTGCAGAAGAATCCAGAGTCTATGTAGAAGTGGAAGGCAGCGAATCGCCCGGTATCTTGTTTCAAGTACACTCGGGAGAAACCCTGTTCCATTTACCCTTTAAATTTGATACAACGAAAGAAAACAAAGAGTTAGCGATTAATTTCTATTTTAGAGATTATCGAGGTAAATTGAAAACCCGGACTCCAAGGGACTGTAAAGTAAGTACTATTGAAGCAACGTATTATTTAGATGGTGTGGAAGTGTTGGATCAGAGCAATAAACAGCATATAGATGTAGTTCAGCAGTATAATTGGAATTACCGCCAAAAGGCAGGATTAGGCTGGGTCGCCGGTGATAACGATGTTTCTTTGCAACTTCCCGACGGACGGACGATTTGGTTTTTCAATGACTCGTTTTATGCAACTAACCACCCTGAACAAAACCGTTTAAACGATTGGGGAAGCTTTGTTCGGAATGCTTGTGTCGTAGAGGAAGCCGACGGAACATTAGTTACACGTCCGGTAACAGATCAGGGCGGTCAAAGGGTTTATTTTGAAATTCCCAATGATCAATTGATTAAGGAAGGAAATAATGTAAGAAACTTTTTCTGGGTGGGAGATGCTATCATGGAAGATGGACAAGTGAAAGTACATTTGATTGAATGTAATACGGTTAAGAATCCGGAATCCGGCGCAGACGAAGTAGTGAATACCGATCGCTCTTATTTAGGAATTTTTTCTTATCCGGAATTGGAATATTTAGGATTAGAACGGCAAGAGGATTTTTGCGCCCGGTTTGAAACGTTTTTTGTAGATGATGCAGACAATAAAATTTACTTGTATCGCTCGGAAGAGGAAGATAAGGACGACTCTTGGAATTGGAATCGTCATACCTATGTGGCTCGTGCGGATTTAGGCGATTTGTCCGGCAAAAAAGGAACGTGGGAATTTTGGGACGGAACGGCATGGTCTGCCAACAGAGCCGATGTAGACACGCTGGCCGGCCGAACGATCAATATGATGGCTGACGCGGTAATCAAACTTGGTCAGGGAAGTTATGCACAAGTTTCGATGCCTGTCATGAGTCATGATGTAACGGTGTCATTTGCTCCGGCACCTCAAGGTCCCTGGACGCCCAAACAAACGATTTATTCTGCGACGAATGATTCGTCTTCCTGGTATTATATGCCGAATTTTCACGGTCAGTTGCCCAATGGCAATTATTCTATTTCCTTTTCGGCCAACTATGGTTATTGTCTGTTTATGTGCGCAGAGTGCGATCATTGGGCATTTGTAGATAAATACTGGTATCGCCCGCGCTATATTCAGTTCGATTTATTGGCTCTTTCGCCTTATTCGGAGAAAAAAGATTGTGCCGGTGTGGCCAATGGAACGGCCTATCTTGATGAATGTGAAGAATGTGTCGGCGGAACAACCGGTAAAGAGCCTTGCTTGCCGCCAACTCCTCCCCAACGTGAAGGAATAACCGGTTTAGCGGGTGTTTATGCCATTCAAAACAAACAAAGCGGATTGTATATGAGTATTCAAAACCAAAGTGCCGAAAATCATGCGTTGGTCATACAATCGGAATATGCCGGCAGCCAATCGCAACAATTTGAACTGAATGATCTCGGCGACGGCTATTACAATATAATCAATGTGGCAAGCGGTTTGCTGATCAGTCCGGTCAATTTAAGCGAAGATGCTAAAGCCAATATCGAACAATGGAACGGCTTAAATTATTTAGATATTACGGATTTTGAAGGCGGACAGCTTTCGGCTCAATACGAAGCGGCTTCAGCCTCGGAAGATGTCGGCAAACTGATTGATAATAACCGGATAACGAAATACAGCGTTTCGCAAGGCCGCGCTTGGGTACAGTTTCATTCGGCTACTCCGCAAATAGTAACACGTTATGTTCTGATGGCTTCCAACAATGCACCTTTGCGCGATCCGAAAAATTGGTCGCTCTATGGCTCTAACGATGGCGAAATTTGGACGAAATTGGATACGGTTTCCGGTTTTAAATTCCAATCCCGGTTTGAAGAGAAATATAGAAACATCGACAATGAAACGGCTTATTCATACTACCGGCTGAATATGGAATGTTATTCGGGAAATGCTTTGCAGCTGGCCGAATGGAAATTGTTGATCGGAATAGCCCCCGAAGCGGGAGCCGATAATCAGAAATTCCTCATTCAAGATGCGGGAGAAGGTTACGTCAAATTCTTCAATAAGCACAGCAATTTGGCGTTGGAAGTATTGGACGGATTTACTTATGCGGAAGCTAATGTTTGGCAGATACCCGATGTCGGACAATACGGAACACTGTGGAAACTGATTGGAAATGTTGCAATAAAGGACGTGGAAACTACAGGAAAGCCGGAAATAATCGTTTATCCGAATCCTGTCCGGCAACAAGCGAATATCAAATTGCCGGCAGAATGGCAAAATTGTAATTTCTTTATCCACAATATAAACGGGTCGTTGGTTTATTCGGGCAAGGTGAGCGACGCCTCATTCGACCTCGGGCGTCTTCCGTCCGGATATTATCTGATAAAAGTGCGGAAGAATGATGATGTGCTTGTGAATCGTTTTGTTAAATACTAATACATAATTTTTAATTTATTCTATCATGAAAAATTTATTTAAAAGCAAAAAATGGTTTTTGAGAGTTGGAATGCTGTTAGTTATTCCGGTAATATTGTTTTCTTGTTTGCATCTTCGAGCAGTATATTATCCGGAAGTGGTGAAAACCAACTCCACTTTTGAAGTGGTGATGGTGGCAGACATGAAAAATCCTTTAGACGGTGGCAACACCGAACGATTTGGTTATGGTTTTGCAGGTGTTTTGCTTCCGGTGGGTTGGACGATTGACGAAGAATCGGTAACCTACGAATATACCGGTATTGATCCGAATAAAGACTACGGTGCTGAACCGCAAAAGGCAAACGGCAAGCTTCTTTTCAGTCAAGAAATGACGGACTATTGCATTGAACTGGATCCGGAAAAGTGGGGAGAAGAATATTATTGGCAGGGTTTCAGGACGGAAGGCCGGTTGCATTCCGAGAACATGGACAGTATCGTGATTAAGTTTAATGTTACAACCAATGACCAGGTGGGCGAATATCTGATGTTGGTTGGCATTCAGGAAACTTCGTATGATAAAGATGAATCTATTCCGGCAGGAGAGCCGGGAAATACTCTTATGGATAATAAAGGAGATGGGCCTTTCTACAAGTGCGGAGATCCGGGTTCCGATGAGTTTTCGAGGGACTACCTGATGATAACTGTCGAACAGGAAAATGGTATTGGGGTTAAATATTCCGAAAAAGACAAAGAAAACTATGCAGTTTCTTCGGCAGGAAACGGTCAGGTGCTGGTGCGTTTGCAGAATGAAGCCAAAAAAGGCGCGGTTTCGGTTATTTATGATATGAACGGCCGGCAAGTGGCTTCGCAACAACTTACCCAGATGGACAATGTATTGAATACGACATTGAAACCGGGCGTTTATTTTATTTCTATTCAAAAAGACGGCGTACGCTCTACTCAAAAAGTGTTGGTCAAATAATATGAAATTACGCTTGTTGTTGATAACGTTGGTAATGGCGTTTGCACTTGCTGCGCAAACGCCTTACTTTGCCGATGGATACCACGGTGGAATTTATGGACATTATCCTTTGTGGCAGACGCAATTCATGGTCGATCAACTGAACGAACATCCCGATTGGAAAATCAATCTGGAAATCGAGCCGGAAACATGGGACAGTGTGCTGGTACATACGCCCGAAGCCTATCACCGGTGGCAAGAGATGGCCGACAATCCGCGCGTGGAATGGACAAATCCTACTTATGCCCAGCCGTATTGCTTCAATATTTCGGGCGAAAGCATTATCCGGCAATTTGAATACGGAATTCGTAAAATCCGCCAACATTTTCCATCGGTTTCTTACTATACTTATGGAGTGGAAGAGCCATGTTTCACAAGTGCACTACCGCAAATTCTTCGTTCGTTTGGTTTTCAGGCGGCGGTGCTGAAAAATCCCGATACGTGCTGGGGCGGTTATGTCGACGGTTTTGGCAGCGGAGTGATTAATTGGATGGGCCCCGATGGCACATCACTTCCCACTGTTCCGCGTTATGCTTGCGAGGCCTTGCAAAAAAATTCTACCTGGCAAACGACTTCGTGGAACAATTCGGACGAATATCTTCGGGCTTGCGCCGAAGCCGGCGTTCGTTATCCGGTGGGAATGTGTTATCAGGACGCCGGCTGGAAAAACGGTCCTTGGATTGGCTCCGGCGAGCGCGTTAAGAACAATTCACGCTATGTTACTTGGCGCGAATATTTTACCGGTATTAACAAAGGAGAAATCACGGACGATTGGCGGTTGTCGCAAGAAAATATCCGCGTGAGTTTGATGTGGGGCAGTCAGGTGTTGCAACGCATTGCCCAGCAAGTACGGCACTCGGAAAATGCAATCGTTCAGGCGGAAAAAATCGTTTCGATGGCTTGGATTGAACGTCATGAACTGTTGCCCGATATTTGGGTGAATGAAGCGTGGCGCACTTTGTTGTTGGCGCAACACCACGATTCGTGGATTGTTCCCTACAATCGTTTGCGTGGAAAACACACGTGGGCGGACGAGATTGCTTTATGGACAACGAATACCGACAGTTTGGCGAATAAAATGATTCAACAGGAGGTTTACGCAAGCAAAAATGACACCGGTCGTTATGTACGGATATATAATACGTTGCCGGTGGCTCGTGAAGTAGATATTCCCGAATTGACTTATCCGGTTACGCTCCCGCCTTTCGGTTACAAGACCGTTCGTTTGGACGAAGGGGCTGCACCCGTCATTGCGAGAACGACAGCCCGAAGCAATCCGGAGATTGTTTTGCCTGCAGCTCTCAATGATGAAAATGAATATGTCGTCGAAAACGAACGTTACCGGATTACGTTTGATTTATCACAGGGCGGAATAATTAAGAGTTTGATTGCCAAACAGCTGAATAACAGAGA
Organism: Bacteroidia bacterium; assembly: GCA_025996895.1. Classification (GTDB taxonomy): domain Bacteria; phylum Bacteroidota; class Bacteroidia; order Bacteroidales; family Azobacteroidaceae; genus Azobacteroides. Next base: position 37,203 of record BNTW01000004.1, read on the forward strand.
ATTTGTCGATAAGCAAAATGTTTTCGGATTTGGCGAATTGCGCGGTCATTTCTACGAAAAAAGTCGTTTTATTTCCAATCGCGAACAACCGGCGCGACTGACTGTCGTCGAAAATAATGCGTTGCGCAAACAAGTCCGCATCGAATCACAAATCGACGGAAATCCCTGTATCACCACCGTTACACTGCACCAATCCAGTGAAGTCATTGATTTTTCGTTGCAAATCAATTGGAACGGAAATCCGGGTATCGGCGAATACCGTCAGGGTGATAATTGGCAGGAAAATCGTCGGGCTTTCTACGACGACCGCTTCAAGTTGAATGTGCTTTTTCCGGCAACTCTTTCCGACGCAAAAATCTATAAGGACGCTCCTTTTGATGTGTGTGAAAGCCGAATGGAAAACACGTTTTACAATACGTGGGATAGTATCAAAAACAACGTTATCCTGAATTGGGTGGATTTGGCACAGGCTGACAACCAATATGGACTGGCTCTTTTCACGGATCATGTTACTTCCTATTCCTACGGTGCGGATTTTCCGCTGGGCTTGACACTGCAATATTCGGGCGTGGGTTTGTGGGGCGTGAATTACAAAATCACTCAACCTTTGCAGGTAAATTATGCGTTGCTGCCCCATTGGGGACGTTGGGACGAGGCGGCTGTCGGAACAAAAAACAGGGAATGGAATGAAAAACCGGTGGTCGTATTTCTCGAAAACGGCGAGGCCGGCGAAAAATCGTTTCTGCAATTCGACAAGCCGGGTTACGAAATCACCGCTTGCAAGCCCGACGGCGATAAATCATTGCTCCTGCGTGTCTTCAATCAGGAAAGTGATGGAAAACCGGTGGAAATTCAGTTTAATTTTCCGGTAAAAAATGTTGCAGAGGTTTCGCTCAACGGCGAAACGGAAGCGATTTCTAACGTGAAAAACAATAGAATCAGGGTTTCTATTCCACCTTTCGGGATAAAAACTTTGCGTATTCGATGATTTTTTGTAAGTTTGTGAAAATTTGTAATATATACTTATTTTGTTGAATTGCAAATACCATGAAAATAGTATTTTCGGAAAATGTAGAAGATAAGTACTTCTCGGAGGTTTATTTATCGTATCATTCCAGACTGATTTTGTTTGCGAAGGAATATGTTACGGCCGAAGAAGATGCCGAAAATATTGTGCAGGATCTTTTTCTGTTCCTTTGGAAAAACAGGGGAATGTTACACACCATTCTCAATCCGAATGCTTATTTTTTCACTTTAACTAAAAATCGCTGCATTGATTTTTTGCGCAAGAAAATGAATGAAACCCACCGTAACGAAAAAATACAATCGGCGTATGAAATGGAATTGAAACTCAAGCTTGATTCGCTTGATATTTTGGATACAGTTGGGTTGAATGACGAAAAGATAGAGACATTATTGACGGAAGCGATCGACAGTTTGCCGGAAAAATGCCGGGAAATATTTTGTATGAGCCGGTTCGACGGTTTGAAATACAAGGAAATCGCTGCAAAACTGAATCTTTCCGCCAATACGGTGGAAAATCAAATGAGTATCGCATTCCGTAAATTAAGAGTTAAACTCAAAAACTATTTACCATTTTGGTGGTACTTTTTTGTTGTAACGTCTATTTTATAGATGCGTTTTACAATAAAATTGTCTTTATGAGAAACACGTTTTTGCTGTTTCTTATTTTTGCTCTTTGTTCCTGCAAAAATATAGGACTTGGACAAGTTATACTAAGAAATGCAAATGGAACTATTGACACTTGTACATCCACGCAAATTTTCGGTTATTCCTCTGGTTGTTCTGTTTCAGTTCCGATTAGTGGAATTTATTATATTGATATTAGAGTTGGGAGTACAATGGGAGGGACATATAGTTATAATTTACAATATGTACATGTTAATCATTTTATGGCAGATACTCGTGGATTATTGGGTATTGTTTCATTAATAATGTTAAATATTTTATTTATGATAAATAGTAAAAAACAAAAGCATTTAGAAAGAAAATAGAAAAAGAGAGAGATGAATCAGAGATGTATTATAGTAATTGAGAAATAATGGTACGAAGATAGCGGATGGAACTATTTATTTGATAATAATTCCGGTTATTAATTGCAAATATTGATTTTCTTTTGGTGGTATTTTTATGCCTTAACGTCTTATTTCTAAACGTTAATTTTAATTTAATAAACATGATAAAACATTCTCGTATTTTGCCGGTACTTCTGTTCTTGTTGTGTTCGGAAGTATTCTATGCACAAATTCGTTTGTGTCCGCTGTTTTCGGATAATATGGTTTTACAACAGCAATCTGAAACGCCTGTGTGGGGCGAAAGCAACGCCCAGCAAAAAATCACGATTACTACTTCGTGGAATAATCAATCCTGTACGGCAATGGCCGATGAGCAGGGCAAGTGGAAAACTACGATTGCTACGCCTGAAGCCGGCGGGCCTTATTCGATTTTGATTTCATCCGGCAAGAAGGATAAAATCGAATTGAAAAACGTCTTGATTGGGGAAGTCTGGATTTGTTCCGGCCAATCCAACATGGAAATGCGGGTGCGTGAGTCGGCTGATTTTGCAAACGAAAAAGCGAAATCGGCTCATTTTCCGCAAGTTCGCATGCTGACGGTAGAAAAAGCAACGGCTACGCTTCCGGTTACAGGGTTTCAATCACAAGGCTGGCAGGTGTCTTCGCCCGAAACGGTGGGTGAATTTTCGGCCGCCGGTTATTTTTTCGGTTGCAAGCTGAATCAGGATTTGAAAGTGCCGGTCGGATTGATCAATACCTCGTGGGGCGGAACGATTGCCGAAGCTTGGACAAGCGGCGAGTCGCTGGAACAAATGCCGTATTTCACCGAAAATGTAAAAACTATCCGTCAAGTTCCCAACGACCGCGACGAACAGGATAAACTGTTTGCCCGGCAATGGAACGGCTGGTTGGATAATCTCAAAAAATTAGACCCCGGATTGAAAGATCCGGCTAATGAGTGGATTGCTAAAGATTTAAACACTTCCGGTTGGCAGAATTTCACCCTTCCGGGCATTGTACAGGAACAAAAACTCACTTTGCAAAACGGCATTTTCTGGTTTCGGAAAGAAATTGAAATCCCGAAATCGTGGGAAGGCAAAGAATTAAAATTGAGCATGGGCGTGATCGACGATTACGATTTCACCTATTTCAACGGCGTGGAAGTTGGCTCGACCGATGGCTGGTTTGCACAGCGCAATTATAAAGTACCGGCTTCGTTAGTCAAAGCCGGTAAAGCGACGATTAGTGTGCGTGTGTTAGACACCGGCGGTCTGGGCGGTTTCTATCAGGAAGACAAAGATTATTTTCTCGAAGCTCCCACCGGCGAAAAAATCAATCTGTCCGGAACATGGAAATTCCACATGGGTTTGCCCTTATCTGCTTTTCCGGCTGTACCCAAGCCCATCAATAACGAGCCGAATCATGTTACGGTATTGTACAACGCAATGATTTATCCCTTGCTGTCGTATAAAATCAAGGGTGCAATCTGGTATCAGGGCGAATCCAACAGTGGACGTGCCTGTCAGTACCGCGAACTATTACCCTTGATGATTACCGACTGGCGGAAACATTTCGGATATGATTTTCCTTTTTATATTGTGCAGTTGGCCAATTATACCGCTTTGCAGACCGAGCCGGTCGAATCGACATGGGCTGAATTGCGGGAAGCGCAATACATGACCACTCATTTGAAAAATACCGGTATCGCGAATATCATTGACGTTGGCGAAGCAGACGATATTCACCCGAAAAACAAACAGGAAGTTGGCCGCCGTTTGGCCTTATCGGCTTTGGCGCAAACCTACAATAAGAATGTGGTCTATTCGGGACCGGTTTATGACGGTTACAGGATAGAAGGAAATCAAATCCGGCTGTTTTTCAAGCATACCGACGGCGGTTTGAAAACTCGGAACGGCGAAGATCCAAAGGGATTTACGATTGCGGGATTAGACCACCAATTTCGTTGGGCGGAAGCGCGTATTGCCGGGAACGAAATCGTCGTTTCTCACCCCGACATCGCTTTTCCTGTGGCTGTGCGTTATGCTTGGGCCGATAATCCGGTTTGCAACTTGTATAACGGTGCCGGTTTGCCTGCTTTTTCATTCCGCACCGACGACTGGCCGGGCGTTACTTCGGGAAATCAATAATTATCAGAATAGTCATTAATATTATGTAAAGTTTCATAATATGAATAATACTTCTCATACTAATATACACTCTGTAATAACGCATTTATGTACATTGTGTATATGTATGGGTTGTCATAGATATAGAAAAATTCACAATTTAAAAACAAATAATTTATACAAAATGAAACACAAACATTATTTGCTATGGCTGATTATTCTTGCTGGAATAAGTTTGGCCTCTTGTAGCGAGAGTAGTTTTTTGGACGAGACTCAAACAACGGATTTGACGACTGAAGTCATCTTTTCCGACAGTACCTACACGGCCGGTTTTCTGTTGGAAATCTATCGTGAAATTGGTTTTGATACCGATCCGGGACGTTTCAGCAACATTTGGGTTAGATTCGGTGGTTTGCAGACGGCATGCGATGAAGCGGAGTTTAAGGCATCATCTTCTATTACGACCGATATGCTTTTTGCTACCGGATCGATCAATCCGGTGGTGGTGTCGGAAGATGCGTGGGAAAAATGTTATCAAAACATTCGGCGCGTCAATGTCTTTCTTGCAAATGTAGACGGTTCTCCGATAGCTGATGCGAAGAAGAAGGCTTTCAAAGCCGAAGCGCGATTTTTGCGTGCGTGGTATTATTTCATTCTGCTGCGTCATTATGGCGGCGTGCCGTTGATTGGTGATGTTGTGTATGAAGCCGAAGACGATATTAAGACAGCACGCAACACCTTTGCCGAATGTGTCGATTATATTCTGTCGGAATGTGATGCGGCGGCTGTCGATTTGGTTGTACGTCCTTCGGGGCGTGATTATGGAAGAGTGGGGTCAGGAGCTTGCAAAGGATTGAAATCAAGACTGTTACTGTATGCAGCCAGTCCTTTGTTCAATGGTGAAGCCGAAGTTCCCGATGGTTATCCGGTGGAACTGGTTGCCTATCCCGACAAAAATTCCGACCGGTGGCGCATAGCTATGGAAGCTGCCAAGGCGGTGATGGATTTGGGTGTCTATGCCCTTTACGCCGGAAATCACCACGAAGGTGAAGCTAATTATAAGGGTTGCAATGGATATTTTTGGGTTTTCCAGGCCAGTGATCCACCCACTGAGTTGGGTGCGCAAAAAGAACTTTTGGTGGAACTGCAGCAACCCAAAGACATCTATCGCGAAAAGTTGTTTAATCCGCCTTCCTGTGGCGGCGACGGCGGTGGTTTTGCTTATCAGGGCTTGGTGGATGCTTTCCCCATGCTCAACGGCAAGTCTATTTGGGAAGAAGGGTCGGGCTACAACGATCAAAATCCCTATGCTAACCGTGACCCGCGCCTGTATCTGACGATTTGCTACGACCAGCATCCCATGATGAATGCAGGAACGGTAAGGCCGGTAGATATTTATCTGAATGAAGATGGTACGCCTCACACTCAGGACGGTGTCTATAGCGGTACGCCCACCGGCTATTATATTTGTAAGATGCAGCATTGGCCCGCTGCAGCCGGTAATTATTTCGTTGGCCCGCCGGAATCGCGTCCGCAGTTGCGTTATGCCGAGATTTTGTTGAATTATGCCGAAGCGGCCAACGAATATGCAGGTCCTTCGTCTGCAGTCTATGATGCGTTGAAATTGATTCGCGCCCGCGCCGAAATTTTGCCGGGAAGCGATAATTTATACGGATTGAAAGCGGATATGACGAAAGACGAAATGCGCGAAGCGATCCGCAACGAACGCCGTATCGAACTGTCTTATGAAGGTGTACGGTTTTTTGATGTTCGCCGGTGGAAGATTGCCCCGCAAACAGACGGTGCCGTGATGACCGGTATGGAAATCCGGTTGAAAGACAGCAAAAAAGTATATAAGCAGTTTGATGTGCGTCAGCATGTGTGGCGACCGGCCATGTATTTCTGGCCGATTCCGTATAAAGAAGTGGTTAAAACGGATAATTTGATGCAAAATCCATTTTATTAAAACAAAATAAATATTTTACTATATGAAAAATAGATATATAAAGATTTTGATGATGTGCTTGCTGATTGTAGCAGGTGCGTGCGATAAGTTTGAAAGTAACTTGCCGTCGACTCCCGAAGAAACAGTGAAAGAAATTGACGGCACGTGGAAAATCAGCAAGGTTACGCGTAATGGAATAGATATTACTAATTTGATGGATTTTACAAAGTTTAGAATCCGCTTCAACACGGACAATACCTATGCGATTGACCACTATCTTCCATTTGCAGTCAAATCCGGCGGAACGTGGAGTTTGGACGATCCGCAATACCCTTTCAATTTGGAACTGACCGAATCGGATTCGGGCGAAACACTGATTACCGCCTTTAACTATCCGGTAGTTAAAGGCAAACGCCAAATCATTCTTTCGTTCAGCCCCGGCTGTAAGAATAATATTTATACTTATGCATTTGAAAAAACTTCTGAAAATTGAATCCAATGAAAAATTTGTATAAAATCAATAGAAAATGGTTGATGGCGGGCTTTTCCGGCCTGTTATTGGCAGGTATCCTGTTCTTTTCCTGTGTTTACTTAGACAGTGTGATATATGATTCTACACTGAAAGCCAATGAAGAGGCGACATTTACCGTCAATATGCACATTGTGTCGAATGAAGACAGGACAACACGGCTGATACTCTCTTTCCTTGCTCCCAAATCGTGGAACGCAGGTGAACATACGAAAATTACTTATGTCGACACGTATGACGAAGGTGTTTTGAAATCCATGTCGCTGATTCCTTTAGAACAGTCTCCACTCAACGAAGCGGGTCTGACCTGGGGCGAGGCGATGAAAAAGTACTTCGGTGTAGGCCTCAATGTTCTTGATGACATGGAATGGGTTACTTATCAGAGCGACGAAATCTATAATGTCCATAACGGAGATAATCAATCGGCAGTAATCAAGATTGTTACCCGAGTGGGCGAGGAAAATATGCGGGTCAAATTGAGTTTCTTTATCACCATGGGTGAATATAGTTTGAGCAGTGCTGATGAACGGTATTTTAAAATAGAAAATACCGACTGTATTGAAGTGGTTGATGGAGACGAAACGTTATATACCGATTTTTGCGAAGCGCATTTCAATAGCGTACAACCCTCCGGTCTTACTAAAGACGACATCGTTACCTTCAAATTTCAAGGAGAGATAGCCCCCAACGAGTTGGACGATACCAACGAAATCTATTTGTGTGCGAAAGCTTTTACTACCGCTTATCGTGAATATGCAGTTACCGAACGGACGGCAAAAACCCGCATGAAGATCGAGTCGGGAAGAACCTACAGTCTCACGTTTTGGGCTGCCGATTATTTCGGCATTCCCGAAGGAGAGGAAATTCTGCGTGTCGAATATTATTTTACCAATGCAGACGGCAGTTTGTCGGTGAAGCAAACGTACGAAACGGGCGAGCCGGATACTTGGTTCTTGTCGATGTTTAACTGTAAATAACAACTTAATTCGGTTTTTTATGAAACAATCAACTAAAAATAAGAAATACCTGCTGTTGTGGCTCGTTATGCTCACAGCGGGAACAGGATTTGCATCCGCTCAGGAAGCGGTAACGGCCGATACAATTGCGGAACAAACAGTTTCCGCCGACCGTTTGGATACGCCCTACGGCTCGGTTGCCAAAGAGAGTTATCTCGGTGCGGCCAGCACGATTTATACCGATCAACTGACAAAAATACTGTCTCCAACCCTGCTGTCTTCGCTGGCGGGACGGTTGCCGGGTTTGTATGTCAGTCAATATGCCGGCGCAGCCGCACATCGTACGTCTGCCTCTGCTACACAAGATTTGATCGGCTGGATACCCGTCTTCGGAGTAGGTAATTACAGCGATAACTCGCAGTTCAACATTGGTTTGAGAGGCAATTCTCCGGTAGTACTGGTTGATGGCGTAGAGCGAGAATTGTTTTCGATCGACCCCGAAGCCATCGAATCGGTGTCGGTACAGAAAGATGCTTTATCGTCGCTGATGTTGGGCATGAAAAGTTCGCGCGGATTGATGGTGATCACCACCAAAAAACCCGAACAAAGCAAATTTCAAGTTTCTTTTACTGCTAAATACGGTATCGAACAACCGCTTTCTTTGCCCAAGCCTTTGTCGGCTTATCAATATGCTTATCTGTTGAACGAGGCTTTGCAAAACGACGGTAAATCGCCGGCTTATACTTCGGCCGATTTCAACGCATTCCGCGACCACACTTCGCCGATTATGCACCCCGACGTCAATTGGTATGATCAGGTATTGAAAAAGCAGTCGGCCGTACAATCATATAATTTGAGTGCTTCGGGCGGCGGCGATGTAGCGCAATATTTTGTCAGTCTGGGTTATATGAATTCGGAAGGGTTGTTCCGCACTTCGTCCGACAACAACTATAACACCAATCAGGATTATTCGCGTTATTTGATTACTTCGAAAGTGAATGTACAGGTAACGGAAGATTTTCGTGCCGCACTTTCGCTCATTGGCCGTATTGAAGACGGTAACCAACCCGGAGCCGGTACTTCTTCCATTTTAAACGAACTTTACAGAACGCCCAATAATGCTTATCCGGTTTTCAATCCGAATGGAAGTTACGGCGGAAACGTTTCTTTTCCCAACAACTTGTGGGCGCAAACCGTTGAATCGGGCTATTTAACGGATAATGCCCGCGACGCTGTCGCTAATCTGAATCTGAATTACGATATGGGTAAGTTAGTTAAAGGCTTGTCTGCCAAAGCCATCGGAAGTGTTTCCACGCAGAGCCGGTCGGCTTTGTCGCGCAACAAACAGATTTCTACCTACCGGTATATACCGGGGAAAGACGGGGAAGAGCCAAAATATGAACATTATGGGAGCTCCAATTCGCAAGAAAACCGATTTACGCCGGTTTCCAATTATCAATATATGTACGGACAAATCGGTTTGGATTACGACCGCACTTTCGGTATTCATCATTTTGGTGTGGGTGCTTTTGCCGACATCAAACAAGTTACGTCCAATTATAATTTGCCCGACAAACCGGCGAATTTCTACGGAAAAGTCAATTACGATTACGATGGAAAATATTTTGCCGAAGCCGCCATTGACAGGGGTTATTATAACGGTTACGCCCCCGGCAAGCAATGGGGCACGTTCTATGCTTTGGGATTAGGCTGGCTGGTCAGTAAAGAAAGTTTCTTGACCAATGTAGATTGGTTAAATCAATGGAAAATACGGGGCGTATTCGGAGAGACCGGAGACGGTATTGACAATGCCGGTTATTATACCTGGCGGCAATCCTTTCAGGAAAACGGTATTGCGTTCTATCAACATGGAACAAGCCGTTCCAACAGTACGACGATTTATGAAAACAATCTTACGCTCGCCAATCCGAATATGTCGTGGGAAAAAGCCCGCAAACTGAATATCGGTACAGATGTATCTGTATTTAATAACCGCTTGTCATTGACAGCCGATTATTACTACGATTATTATTACGATATGTTGATGAGTCGCGGTAAAAGCATCCAATTGAGAGGTATGCACTATCCGGCTGAAAATATCGGGGAAATATCGGCTCGCGGCCTTGAATTGTCTATCGGTTATCGCGACCGTATCGGCCAATTGAACTATGCTGTTGCCTTGAACTGGACGCGGGAAAGTAACCGCATTGAGTTTATAGACGAACAGGAAATTCGGAATGCAAAAGGCGAACTGGTTGAAAATTTTCGCTATACGGGAAAACCGCTTAATGCTACTTTTGGCCTGCTGACCGACGGATTTTTCTCTTCGCAGGAGGAAATTCAAAACGCTCCTATCGTAGTGGGATACGACAGGAGTAATCTTCAACCCGGAGATGTTAAATATGTGGATTTGAACGGCGACGATGTCATTGACATATACGACCAAACCGTTATTGGCGGTGATAAACCGTTAAGCTATTTTGGTGTTGACCTGAATCTGGAATATCGCGGCTGGGAATTGTCGGCTTTCATTCAAGGTGCTTACAATCGCGATTTTTATTACAGTGCATCGACCTACGTTGCCGGTTTCCAAGGGGTAAATCAAAGTTTTGGTCAGGCTTACGAATATGTTCTCAATCGTTGGACGCCCGAAACGGCTGCGACGGCTACCTTGCCGCGTCTTTCGGCCGGAGGCAATTCCTACAATTTGGAACCAAGCGGCATTTACTCGTCGTTATGGATACAGCCGGCTAATTATGTTCGCTTGAAAAATGTGATGCTGGCTTATACGTTACCGGAAAAATTCTCGCATGCTTATCTGGGCGGATTGAAAATCAAGTTTTTTGTCGCCGGTCAGAATTTACTTACACAGGCGTCATGCAAGGGTTACGATCCGGAAGTGGTTAATCCAACCAGCTATCCGCTTACAAGAGGGTATAATATGGGTATTAACATTAAGTTTTAAATACGCAACAATATGAAATTAATAAAATATTTTACAGTTATTACAGGATGTCTTTCCGTTTTCGCGCTGACTTCCTGCGACAATTACGAAGCGGTGCCGATTGAACGATTTACTATCGATTATGTGTTTTCCCCTACCGATTCGCTGGGGACAAATGCTATGAGATATTTAAATTCAATCTATTATGCCATGCAGAGCGGGCATCCCACTCAAATACCGGCGCGCGATTATTTGGATGCCGCTACCGATGATGCTATTACGTCGGCGGTTTCCGAAAATGATATTCAACGCTTGGCATCCGGACAATATTCGGCTGCGAGCCGGATAGACGCCGGTTCCAGTACGCCTAACAGCATTATCGGCCAGATGGATTGGGGTAATTATTATATTGCCATTCGTCAGGCGATTACCTTTGTCAATCACATCGACGAAGTGCCCTTGATGTTGACATTTACTAATAACGCCGGAGACACCATTTCCATGACGCGGGCATGGAAAGCTGAAGCTCGTTTCCTGAAAGCGTTTTTCTATTTTGAAATGGTTAAACGTTATGGTGGAGTTCCCCTGATGGACGATACGCATCCTGCCGAATTGAGCGATGATATGGAATTGCCGCGCAATACCTTCGAAGAATGTATTAACTATATTGTGAATGAGTTAGATGCTATCAAAGACAGCTTGCGTACCGTTCCGCTGGAAAATTCGGCTGCCGATGGTCATGTGGTAACACAAGGTGCAGCGATGGCACTGAAAAGCCGTGTATTGCTCTATGCTGCCAGTCCGCTGTTTAATGAAAATCCTCTCGAAAAAGGAAATGAGTTAATCGGCTATGCGCAATATGATCAGGCACGTTGGAAAAAAGCAGCTGATGCGGCTCGTTGGTTTATGGATACCTACGCTCCTGCCATCTATGATTTGGATAGATTGCCGGCTGTAGGATCCACACCGGGATTTGTACATCTTTTTGTGAATGATTATACTTCCAATAACAAGGAAATTATTTTCTTTCGTCAAGGATCGAAAAACCATGAGATAGAGAAGATCAATGGCCCGATTGGATTTTCGGGAACCAACCAGTCGAACGGCCGTACCAGTCCTACCCAAAATTTGGTAGATGCTTTCCCCATGAAAGATGGAAAGGCGATTGACGACCCGACATCAAAATACACCTACACTCCGCTTTCGCAAAGCATGTATGACAATCGTGACCCGCGCATGGGACTGACGGTGATGTACAACAACTCACGCTGGTTGAAAACGAATCTGGAAACGTTTAATAAGGGGGTTAATAATCCCGGAACATCGGCGCAAACCACGAAAACAAGTTATTATATGCGCAAATTTATGGGGCAATTTGCAGAAACATCCGAATATAACGATAACAATGTGCATTGCTGGATTCTGTTCCGTTATGCCGAAATTCTACTCAACTTTGCCGAAGCGCAGAATGAATATGCCGGTCCCACACAGGAAGTGTATGACCAGTTGATTGATTTGCGCAAGCGGGCAGGGATTGAAGCCGGAACGGATAAGCTCTACGGCTTGAAAGCGAATATGACTAAAGAAGAAATGCGTGAAATAATCCACAACGAACGTCGTATCGAAATGGCCTTTGAAGAACAACGCTATTGGGATATTCGTCGATGGCGCATTGCTGAGGACCTGTTCAAAACGCCTCTGTATGGAATGTTGATTACGAGAGTCGGCAGCAGCTTGAACTTTGAACGAAAAGAAGTTGCTTTCTATACATTTGAGTCGAAAAGGTATTTTTTACCAATTCCATATTCGGAAGTGATTAAAAATAAAAATATGAAACAAAATCCCGGATGGTAATTTTTAAAAGATTGAAGATATGAAACGACTAATTATATTATTAATATGTATGCAATGTGTTGCCTCGATTTTCGCGCAACAAATCCAAGTGAAAGGGAAGGTGGTTTCGACCGAAGACGAAGAATTGATTGGGGTTACGGTACAGGTAGTGGGTACAACAAGAGGAACCGTTACTGATCTTGACGGAAACTATCAAGTGGGTGTGCAAAAAGGCGAAAAACTTTTGTTTTCTTACCTGGGATTTCAAAAGGTAACGCTGAATGTGGGCAATCAAACAGAAATGAATGTTACGATGGCACCCGACCAGAACAATCTGGACGAAGTAGTGGTGGTAGGATACGGACAAGCCAAGCGTATCACCATGACCGGTGCGGTCAGTGCAATCACCACGCGGGAAATCCGCAACATTCCGACTTCGAGCGTGCAAAATGCGCTTTACGGAAAATTGCCGGGATTTTTTACCCAGCAGCGTTCGGGACAACCCGGACGAGATGCTTCCGACTTCTTTATTCGTGGCGTCAGCTCGTTGAATGCAGACGGCAATCAGCCGTTGATTATTGTTGATGACATGCAATATTCCTACGACCAGTTGTCGCAAATCAATATCAACGAAATCGAAAGTATTTCAATTTTGAAAGATGCTTCTACAACGGCTATTTATGGGATCAAAGGGGCTAACGGGGTGCTGGTGGTGAGAACCCGGCGCGGTGCGGAAGGAAAACCGCAAATCAATCTTCGTTTGGAAACAGGTATCCAGATGCCGGTGCGCACACCGAAATTTTTAGATTCCTACAATGCGGCAACTCTGGTGAATGAAGCCTATCTTAATGATGGTTTGGTAGTGCCGTTTTCGGAACAAGATTTGCAGTTATTCCAGGACGGATCAGACCCTTACGGACATCCGAATGTAAATTGGTATAACGAAGTTTTCAGGAAAACCGCTTACCAGCAAAATGCCAATCTGGATATTTCGGGCGGGTCGAAACGATTGCGCTATTTCATTACCGGCGGTATGTTTGCGCAAGACGGTTTGATGAAAGATTTCAGTGATCCGTTCAACGAAGTCAATACCAATTATTATTACAAACGGTTTAACTATCGGTCAAACTTGGACTTCGAAGTAACGGAAACCACCAATTTACGCTTGGATATGACTTCGCGCTTTATGAATATCAATGAACCGCGCGGTATGAATGCGACAGGCGAAATTTACGATTTCTCCAAAATGCACCCCTATTCGGCTCCGGTATTAAATCCTGACGGGACCTATGCTTATATTTATGATACGGACGGTAAAAATCCGACGCTGAATGCTCGTTTAGCTAACGAAGGGTACAAGCGTACCCGTCGTTTCGACTCCAACATTTTGTTTGAAGCCAATCAAAAGCTCGATTTCCTGACTAAGGGACTGACGGCCAAGTTGCGTGTAGCTTATTCGAGTATCGACGAAAATTATCGCCAAGCGGCAAGAGGATCGTATCCGACTTATCACTACGATTCAAGCACCGATTCTTACAACATTCACCCGAATAAGAATTATGCCTACGGCACTTATTGGATCAACGGCGATCAGGAAAAATCGATTAAGGATTTGAACTTGCAGGCGTTCCTGAATTACGAAAAGGTTATTCAGAAAGACCACAATTTGAAAGCCATGTTGCTCTACAACCGGCAAAGCCGCACGGTGGATAAAGACGGCTTGGCTTCAGCGGTAGTACCCTCCAATTTTGAAGGTTATAGCGGGTCATTCGGCTACAACTTCAAGAATAAATACATGGTCGATTTGAATATGGCCTACAATGGTACCGATCGTTTCGGGAAAGACAATCGTTACGGCTTTTTCCCGGCAGCAGGAGTCGCTTATAGCATTTCGGAAGAAGATTTTTTCAAAGATCTGATTTCCAATGTACAGCTGCTTAAATTCAATGCTTCCTATGGTTTGGTCGGCTCAGACGTAGCACCGGGTAATCGTTATCTCTATAAACACGTCTATAAACAGGGCGACGGCTATATCATTGGCGGCGATAATGGATCTGCTTTTCCTACTTACAGGGAAGATGCTTTGGGTAACGACTTCGTAACTTGGGAAAAATCGCGGAAATTTGACGTCGGCGTTGATGTTACTTTCTTGAATAAATGGTCATTGAAGGTCGATTATTTCTACGATTACCGCTACGACCAGTTGGTGGAGCGGCAGAATATTTCCAAGATATTGGGTATCGGTGTTTCCCCTACCAATGTAGCGGAAACCCAGAATCGTGGGTTTGACGGACAAATCAGTTTCCAGACAAAAATCGACAAAGTGTTCTTCAACAGTAATTTCGTCTTCTCGTATGCCAAGAATAAAATTATCTACAAAGCGGAAGCGCAGCAACGCTATTCGTGGCTGTCGGAAACCGGACATTCCATCGGTCAGCCTTTTGGCTATCATTTCGTCGGATATTATACACCGGAAGACATTGATAACATCAACGCGAATGCACCCGGCAAACCGGCCATACCCAGTACAGACGTTCCCGTGCAGGCGGGAGACTTGAAATATGCGGACTTGAACGGTGACGGCATTATCGATGATTTCGATAAGCAAGCGATCGGACACCCCAATTTGCCCAGCACCACAGTGGGTTGGACATTGGGTGCGCAATACAAAAATTTCTCGATTAGCGTGCTGTTCCAAGGTTCGTTTGATTACAGTTTTAGCGTAGTAGGCACCGGTATCGAATCGTTTAAAAGCCAGTTCCAGCCGATACACCAGCAACGATGGACAGCGGAACGGGCAGCGGCCGGCGAAACGATTAATTTCCCGCGCTTGACACGTAATCCGGCTACCGTAAACAGTAGCGAAGGTTATCCGTCTGATTTCTGGCTGATTGATGCGTGGTATGCCCGCTTGAAAACGGTAGACGTGGCTTATCAGATTCCGTCAAAGATATTACCGGACAAGATCGGTAGTGCGCGTTTGTATCTCAATGCCTACAATTTATTTACCCTGACAAATTACGATAAATATCAGCAAGACCCCGAAATCAAAACGAATTCGGCCGGTGATGCTTATATGAATCAGCGAGTAATAAATGTCGGTGTACAATTAACGTTTTAATGAAAATGAATAAAATAATATTTTTGCTTTTTGCTATTATCTGCCTGTATTCTTGTCAGGCAGAGAATAGTAGTTTATACGATACGCGTTGCGAAAACCGCACCAATCCGTTGGGAATCGACACCAATCTTCCCCGTTTCAGCTGGAAAATAAAGACAAAAGCAAACGGCGACCGGCAAACAGCTTACCGTGTTCTGGTAGCAAGCAGTCCCGCAGGATTGAAAGAAGGCAAAGCAGACTATTGGGATTCGGGTAAAACCGAATCCCATGAATCTGTATTTGTTCCCTATTCCGGCGTGCCGCTTTCTTCGGGCGTTAAGGCCTATTGGAAAGTGCAGGTGTGGGACAAAAACGACCGGGTGTCTGCATGGAGTGAGCCGGCAAGTTTCAGTATCGGATTGCTTCAGGCCGGCGATTGGAAAGGCGATTACATCGTTTTCCCGAAAGACAAGGGCAATCCACAAAGTCCCCTGTTGAGAAAGCAATTTGAAATCGACGGAAAGGCTGAAATTACTTTATTTCATATCAATTCGCTGGGCTATCACGAAGTCTATGTCAATGGCCATAAAGTGAGCGACGACGTACTTGCGCCTGCCGTATCTCAATTTGACAAACGCTCATTGGCGCGAACTTACGATATTTCTCAATTCGTCAAAAAAGGCAAAAATGAAGCCGTTATCTGGTTAGGTAGCGGTTGGTATCAGCCCGGAAATCCCGGCGTGGTGTATGAAGGACCGGTTGTTCGGGCGCAAGTGGAAACCTGTAATAAAGGCGTTCGCTCGACTGTTTTGGTTACTGACAATTCGTGGCAAGCCTGTGAAAGCGGATATTTACTAACCACCGATCATTGGCAATTCGACCGTTTCGGCGGCGAAAGAATAGATGCTTCTGTTGCACCTGCCGACATGAGCAATAAGGAATTGGATAAGCGGCAATGGGTTTCGGCGGTAAAAATCGACGTTCCTGCGCATATTGTTTCTCCTCAATCGGCCGAAGGGAATGTGATTGTGGAAACCTATCAACCGAAAAGTATCAAGCAAATAGCTCCTGACACATTTTTAGCGGATATGGGTAATTCGTTGAGCGGTTGGATGAAAATCAAGTTTCCGAAACTGGAAAAAGGTCAGTCCATCACGCTTTCTTACAGCGACCGCCTCGAAGACAACGGCGACTTTCCCGACCAGCATCAGGTTGATTATTACATTGCTTCGGGACAGCCAAACGAGATTTTTTGCAATAAATTCAATCATCACAGTTTTCGTTACCTAACCATTTCGGGCTTGAAAGAAGCACCGAAACCGGAAACGATTACGGCGATGCTCATTCGTACCGGTTATGCCGAAGAAGCTACTTTTGTTTGTTCGGACGAAGATATGAACGCCATTCACGATTTGGTTAGGCATACATTGCAATGCTTAAGTTTGGGCGGTTATATGGTGGATTGCAACCATCTGGAACGACTCGGTTACGGCGGCGACGGCCATGCTTCTACGGTTACGGCGCAAACGATGTTTAATGTTTATCCGTTGTATTCCAATTGGTTACTCGCTTGGAAAGATTGTTTACGGGAAGATGGCGGTTTGCCCCATACGGCTCCTAATCCGTATCCGGCGGGCGGAGGCCCTTACTGGTGTGCCTTTATTGTTTCCGCGCCATGGAATACTTACCTCAATTATGGCGACAAGCGGATATTGGAAACCTATTATCCGGTGATGAAACAGTGGCTGAAATACGTGGATACTTATACGGTAGCCGGATTGTTGAAACGCTGGCCAGACACGAACTATCGTGATTGGTTTCTCGGCGACTGGGCAACTCCCGGCGGCGTGGACTGGGGAAATCAGGCTTCGGTTGATTTGATAGCCAACTGTATTATCAGCGAATGTTATACCCTGCTGGAAAAAATCGCGCATATATTGGGCGAAGACAAAGAAGCCGAAAATTTTGCAGTTCGTAAGGCAGCATTGAATACATTGATTCAAAAAACATTTTTCGATACGGCAAATGCCAATTACGCAACCGGCTCGCAAATCGACCTGACCTATCCGATGTTGGTTGATGCTACGCCTGCCGACTTATTGAAAAAGGTTACCCAACGGCTTTTTGCGGAAACGCAGGACAAATTCAACGGACATATCGCTACCGGTTTGGTGGGCGTTCCGGTTTTGGTGGATTGGGCAATAAAGGAAAATCAACCCGGTTTTATTTATTCCATGCTGAAAAAACGGGAGCAACCGGGCTATTTGTATATGATTGACCAGGGAGCAACGGCCACGTGGGAATATTGGAATGGTATGCGTAGCCGCATTCACAACTGTTATAACGGTATCGGCGCGTGGTTTTATCAGGCCATTGGCGGTATTCGTCCCGACGATTCCGGTGCAGGTTACCGGACAGTGATTATCAGTCCGCAAATTCCCGAAGGAATTACTTGGGCGAAAGTTACGAAAGAAACGCCCTACGGAACGCTGGCTGTGAATTGGGAAAAGCAAAACGGCCGGATCAAATTCAACATCACTATTCCGGTGGGTTGTACGGCGAATTTTCTTTTGACGGAAGGAGTAAAAACATTAGAAAGCGGGAAGCATGAAATCATATTTTAGTCTGTTATGGCTGCTTTGCAGTACAATTCTTTACGCCCAGCCGAAAGACAAGGTGCAATACGTCAATACATTGCAAGGCACAGATTCCCACTTCGGATTAAGTTACGGCAACACCTATCCGACTATCGCTTTGCCCTTCGGCCAACATTTCTGGTCGGCGCAAACCGGCAAGAACGGCGACGGTTGGAAATACCAGTATTCTGCTAATACGATTCGCGGATTTCAGCAAGTACATCAATGCAGTCCGTGGATGGGCGATTACGGTGTGTTTTCGCTGATGCCCGTTGCCGGCGAGTTGCGGACAGATGAAAATGAGCGAGCGGCTGCGTTCAGTCATGCCAACGAAACAGCTTTGCCTCATGATTACCGCGTGAAATTCGATAACGGCGTTTCGGTCGAGATTTCTCCTACCGAACGGGCGGCGCATTTCCGGTTTGTATTTCCCAAAAATCAAACGGCATTCATTGTCTTGGACGGTTATACAAAAAACAGTCAAGTGAAAATCGACCCGCAAAAACGGCAAATAACCGGCTATGTTGATAACGGCAATTTTACGCCCGCTAATTTCAAAGCCTATTTTGTCGTTCAATTCAACCAAGCTTTTGAAACGTTTGGTACATGGGAAAATAAGGAAGGAAAAGTAACCGGAGCATATATCGAATTTAAAAAAGGCGCAACGGTTGAGGCGCGGGCAACGTCTTCGTATATCAGTTTGGAACAAGCACAAATTACGCTTCATCGCGAATTGGGTGGTTTTAAAACGATAAACGATACTCGCAAAGCCGGTGCGAAAATATGGAACGATTTGCTGGAACGTGTAGCAGTAGAGAGTGGAACAGACGAACAACTTCGCACGTTCTATTCCTGTCTGTTCCGCGCCAACCTGTTTTCCCGCAAATTTTACGAAATCGACGAAAACGCCCATCCGTGTTATTACAGCCCTTACGACGGAAAAATACACGAAGGCTACATGTTTACCGACAACGGTTTTTGGGATACGTTTCGTTCTCAATTTCCGTTGACCAATATTTTACATCCTACCATGCAAGGGCAATATATGAATGCTTTGCTTGATGCGCAGGAACAATGTGGCTGGCTGCCTTCATGGTCGGCACCCGGTGAAACCGGCGGTATGTTGGGCAATCACGCTATTTCGTTGTTGGCCGATGCCTGGGCAAAAGGTATTCGCACCTTCGACCCGGAACGCGCTTTAAAAGCGTATGCGCACGAAGCAATGAATAAAGGTCCCTGGGGTGGTGCTAACGGCCGTCCCTGCTGGAAAGAATATTATCAGTTGGGATATATTCCTTATCCCGAATCCGGCGGTTCGACGGCTCAAACATTGGAATCAGCTTATGATGACTGGTGTGGTTATCAATTAGCCAAAATGACCGGCAACGATTTTTACGCCGGCGTTTTTGAACGGCAAATATACAACTACCGCAACGTCTTCGACCCTTCGGTCGGCTTTATGCGTGGGCGCAAAATCGACGGCTCTTGGGCTGATTTTGATGCGTTTGAATGGGGTGGCCCCTACTGCGAAGGCAATGCGTGGCATTATAACTGGTCGGTTTTCCACGATATTCAAGGTTTGATTGACTTGACGGGTGGCGACAAAAAATTTACTGCTAAAATCGACTCTGTATTTTCACTTCCCAATACAGTCAAAGTCGGCACCTACGGAATGAAAATTCACGAAATGCTCGAAATGGAATTAGCCAATATGGGACAATACGCACAGGGCAACCAACCTATTCAACATCTGATTTATCTGTACAGCTATGCCGGCCAGGCGTGGAAAACGCAATATTGGATTAGGCAAGTGATGGACAGGTTATACAATGCTACCGAAAAAGGCTATCCAGGCGATGAAGATCAGGGCGGAATGTCGTCATGGTATGTGTTGAGCGCGTTGGGTATTTACAGCGTTTGCCCCGGCACAGATGAGTATGTGTTGGGAAGTCCGCTCTTTCCGAAAGCGACTATTACTATGGAAAACGGAAAACAATTTATTATCGAAGCGCGTAATAATAGTAGCGAAAACGTTTATATTCAATCGGCTACATTGAATGGAAAACC
This sequence comes from Bacteroidia bacterium, assembly GCA_025996895.1. GTDB lineage: Bacteria > Bacteroidota > Bacteroidia > Bacteroidales > Azobacteroidaceae > Azobacteroides. The sequence goes on from BNTW01000004.1 coordinate 57,375, forward strand.
GCTTACGAAAAACTATATCCGGTATAGCGATATAGCGGCAGGCGGTGTTTTACATTTGGAAATGGGGAATACACCCAATAAAACAAGAGGGATAGAATGGACAGATAGACCGTTTTCGATGTCATTAAATAACGTTAAATAAAGAAGGTTATTTTAGTGGAAACAGCTATCTTTGTCGTACTTATTACATGACAAAAAGATTTTAGGTTCATGCAAAATTTATTGGTACGTTATTTTTCGGGTGAGGCTGCGACAGAGGAAAAGAAAACGCTCTTTTCCGAAATAGAAACGGATACGGAATTGAAAAATGAATTTATTCAGTTACAAAATCTGAAAGGATTGACTTGTTTCTCATCGCTCAACCGAAATGAAGAATTAGCGGCAGAAAAATTGACGGATTTTTATGCCGCTATTCATCGGAATAAACGCCGGAATATTCTTTTTCAAATTTCCAAATACGCAGCGGTTGTTCTCGCAGCGGCTTTATTGACCGCTTTTACCGTCCAATATTTTCACAATAATAGTGAGCCTTTGTATAGCGAAGTTGAAGTGCCTGTCGGACAACGGGTATATCTCACTTTAGCCGATGGAAGTTCGGTCTGGCTCAATTCCCGCAGTAAAATCCGCATTCCACAAACATTCAACGGCAAATACAGAAAAGTGTATTTAGACGGCGAAGCCTTTTTCGATGTGGAAACTAACAAGAACAAACCATTTATCGTTGAAACCAGCCGCTACAACGTGCGGGTGTTTGGTACGCGCTTCAACATACTGAACTATTCGGAAATGCCGCTGTTTGAAACTACTTTGTTGGAAGGATCGGTGGAAATCACCAACTCCAAAGGCGAGAAGTCGATCGTTTTGACACCGAACGAACAAGTTACGATGGTGGATAACCATTTGAAGAAAACGGTGATAGATACCCATGCAGCTGCTACGTGGAAAGACGGTGTACTGATTTTCGACGGTCTGCCGTTTTCCGAAATCATTAAAAAGCTGGAATTGTATTACGATGTGAAATTTATTATTCAGAATACCCGGGCGTTAGATGGAATATATACAGGAAAATTCAACGCAAAAGATTCGGCAGAACGAATTATTGACATTATTCATCAGACCAATAAATTCAACTACCGCGTCAGTTGGGATCATAAAATTATTTATATTCAATAAAACTGAAAATAGTAAAAACAGTAGGTTTGCTTTGGCCGTTTCTTTTCTATATGGATGTTTGGGCGCAAACGCCTGATTATCAAAATATAACTATTCAGAAAGCGAATGTAGCGGTCGGTGAAGTCCTGAATGAAATTGAAAAACAATCGGGATATTATTTTGTATTTTCCAAAGACGACGTAAATTCCCGGCAAACAATAAGCCTGAATGTAAAAAATGAACATTGGGAAAGCGTGTTGCAAAAATGTTGTTCGTTGTTGCAATTAAGCTATGTGCTGACGGGAAACAATATTATCCTCAAACGGCAAGAGCCGGATACTTCTCATAGAAATACTTCCCGGGTTCCGGTATTGCATACGGTTAGCGGAAAAGTGCTTGACCCCGACAGTCTGCCGTTGATAAGAACATTGGACGAAATTGTGGTGATAGGCTACGGAACGCAAAAGCAAATGTCTATTACCGGCTCAATTGCAACGATTGATACTAAACATCTGGTGCAGGCGCAACGTCCCGATTTGACGAATACATTAGCAGGCAATTTGTCGGGTGTGCGGAGCGTTCAGCGCAGCGGCCGCCCCGGATACGACGGCAGTCAAATCGACATTCGCGGCTATGGCAGTGAAATTTTGACTATTGTAGATGGTATAGAACGTCCTTTTTCCCGGATCGACCCCAACGAAATCGAGTCAATTTCCGTATTGAAAGATGCTGCTGCAGCGGTTTATGGCATTCGCGGGGCCAACGGCGTATTATTGATTACCACGAAAAAAGGACAGGAATCGCGATCGAGAATATCCTATAATTTTAATTTGGCGTTGCAAAGCATTACCCGCTATCCGGACTATATGAATGTTTGGGACTATATGAACAGCTACAACGAGGCAGCTCTCAACTGGTCGCATTTAGGGCAAACACCTCCGTTTTCGGCTTTCGATATTGCCACAGCCGAAAATACCGATTGGAAAAAGGCTGTAATGAACAATGTCGCACCCATGCAGTCGCACAATCTGAATATAAGCGGCGGAAACAGGGAAACGAAATATTTTTTCTCGTTGAGTTATCTCAATCAGGACGGAATTTTAAAAACGAAAGATAATTTTCAACGCTTCAATCTACGATCGAATATCAATACACTGATTGCCGACCATTTGAAGGTTGATTTGCAAATCGGCGGACGAAAGGAAATACACGATTCTCCTGCAACCGTTTCGGGTGGCGGAAGTACCGATAATTTTTCACAGGGGATTTTCAAAAATTTAGTGATGGCGTTGCCGTATAAATCGGTTTATGCAAATAACAATCCATTGTATTACAATAATTTAGTAAGCGAACCAAATCCGGTGGCTCTGCTCGACCGCGACTTGGTGGGAACTGACGAGAAACAATACGAAGAATGGCATGTACAGGTGGCTTTAAATTATGATCTGCCGTTTATAGAAGGATTGGCTCTGAAGGCGCAGTTAGCTTATGACCGGCAGATCGAAATCCGGCAAATCTTCAAGAAAGCCTGTTCGGAATATAATTACGATCCTATCCAAGACAGTTATACCGCCGTTCCACTAACACATATCACTTCCAAAGTGGAAAGTCTGAATCAAAACACTGTTTTTACTCAACAATATTCTATCCATTACGACCATGCTTTCCGGAAGCATGATTTCTCCGCTCTGTTGCTGTTGGAAAGCCGCCGGTTGGAACATCACAACAACCGGCTTTCGGGCGAATTTGCTCTTTCTTCCATTCCCAATTTAGATGCCGCTATTAATAAGATGGTTGATGGAAATTCTTGGCAAACAGATGCATTGGGAATAATCGGTCGGTTTCATTATGCGTTTAGCAACAAATATCATTTAGAGTATAGTTTTCGGCACGATGGCGTGAGCAAATTTTTAAAACATGACCGCTGGGTTTTTACGCAAAGTTTTTCTGCCGGCTGGCTGATTTCGGAAAAAATGAAACTCCGCGCTTCCTTCGGTATTTTTCCGTTGGCTTCCGATTTGAATGAATACTACTTTTTGTCGGGATATAATTATCCGGGGAGAGACGAATCGGGTGTGCCTTTGTATTTTGTGCAGGGCGAAAATAACTTGATTTTGGCGGCAACCGACAGGGGATTAATCAATCCGTCGCTGACTTGGGAAAGGGTAAAAATCACCAATATCGGCTGGAATATCTCTTTGTGGCGTGAAAAATTATATACTGAAGCAGACTTGTTTTACAGATTGCACACGGGTATGTATGCTACGCGTGTATTACCTACAACTTTCGGTGCTACCATGCCCGACGAAAACCAAAACAGTGAAAGCGATCGCGGTTTTGAAGTGGCTGTGGCTACGAAACACAAGATAAACGACCTCACGCTCCATGCGAAAGCTACTTTTTCATACGCACGCAAAAGGCGGGAATATCAGGAATTGTCCGAAGCCGGTAATCAATATCTCTATTGGCAGAGCCGTTATCGCGCAGACAACGGACATATTTCCAAAAATCCCTATCGCTGGGATAATATTACATGGGGCTATGAAGCGTTGGGACAATTTTATGATTTTGAAGAAATTGTACAATCACCTGTACAAGACGGACAAGGCAACATAACGTTATTACCCGGCGATATTAAATACCGTGACATCAATGACGATAATTTGATTAACGAGTTGGATATAGTGCCTATCGGACGAAGTTCCCGGCCGGAAATATTTTATGGCTTCAATCTGTCGACGGTGTGGAAAAATTTTGATTTTACACTGTTTTTTCAAGGGGTAGCCAATTATACTTACAATTTTCCGTATAAAGAGGCTTTTGTGCAGGGTGGAATCGGCAATGCCTACGAAATGTATAAAGATCGTTGGCATCGGGCCGATGTGAATAATCCGTATAGCGAATGGATTCCGGGCTATTTTCCGGCTTTGCGCGTGGAAGGATACAGCGGTAATATGCTTCCTTCCACATTTTGGAGTAAATCGACGGCCTACTTGCGCCTGAAAACCATTGATTTGGGCTATTCTTTTCCGGCAAAAATACTGTCTAAAGCGAAAATTCAAAATTTGCGCATTTATGTTAATGCATACAATCTGCTGACATTTACGCGGAAAGAATTGAAACAGGTTGATCCCGAAGGAGAATCGGGTTTGGGAATGTATTATCCGCAAATGAAAACGATTAATTTCGGTATCAACATAGAATTTTAATTGAGAGTGGAGAATTGAGAATTATGGTGATACGCAGAAAAATATTATTTATTAGCCTATTAGTGATGAATGCATTGCTGATTTCTTGCGACGATTTTTTCGATCGCCGTCCGTCGAGTTATATTGACGATGAGGCGGTTTGGAATGATCCGCAGAAGATGAATGCTGTTGTGGTCGATTTATATGCGCGTATCACCTACGAAGATTTTGATTATTCCGAAGGTTTTTGGGTGTATTCGCAACTCAATTTAAGTTCTGCATCCGACGAAAGTTATCCATCTTGGCAACAGGGCGAATTTGGTGTTGGAGGAAAAACACAAGTTATTTTCGGCGATTCATGGTTTTATTTGTGGCCTTACGATCAAATTCGTAACTGCAATAACCTGCTCCAAAAACTCCAAAAGGCCGGTATTGCAGAGGAAGAAAAAGAGCGGATTAGTGCCGAAGTGCGTTTTATCCGGGCTTTTCATTATTTTCTGTTAGTCAAGCGTTTTGGCGGCGTTCCGTTGGTTTTGGAAGTGCAGGAATATGCCTCCGGCCAGTCTGATAAATTGGAAGTTCCCCGCGACAAGGAACAAGCCGTTTATGATTTTATTTTGTTGGAAATGGAAGCCATTGTATCTATATTGCCGGCTAAACGGTCTGAAAATGATAGAAACCGTGTGTCGCGTTATGCCGCATTTGCCTTACAGTCGCGTGTCGCACTCTATGCTGCTGCCATTGCCCAATACGGAAAAGTGGAATTGAACGGATTGACCGGTATTGCCGGCGATTCAAAACAGTATTGGCAAATCGCTTCCGTTGCTGCCGACTCCGTCATTTCTTCCAATCAATATGCTTTATACCAACAATATACGGATAAAGCAGAAAATTACAATCGCTTGTTTCTCGATAAAAACAACGACGAATATATTTGGGCAAAAGAATATCATTTGCCTGAATCGGGACACAGTTTTGATTTCCGAACAACGCCTTACAGTTTTACAGGAGGCTACGGTTGCGGTATGACACCCACGCGCGAAATGGTCGAAGCCTATGAATATATTGACGAACCGGACGGCAAACTGCATGTCGCCGACGAAAACGGGTTGATTGAATATGCTGATCCGATGGATTTATTTGCCGGTAAAGATCCGCGTTTGTTTGCTTCTGTCTATCTGCCGATGTCGAATTTCAAAGAAGGAAAGGTCGAAATTCGGCGGGGTATTTATTTCAGCCTGCAAGATTCTTTTTTGGTGGCGGGCAATTTGACAAATAAGACTTTCCTGGCCGACGGAACGCTCATTACCGTCAGTGGAAAAGACGGGATCATACTCAATCAAGACCCCGCAAAGACCGGTTTCTATCAAAAGAAATTTTATGACGAACAGCGTCTGGATTTTTCCGAAGGCAAATCCGATCAATCGTGGCCTGTGTTTCGCTTGGCGGAAATGTATCTCAACAAAGCGGAAGCCGAAATGGAACTCGGACATAAAGCGAAAGCGGTCGAAGCTCTCAATCGGGTGCGCGAGCGCGCTGGAATACAAACGCTGTCGGAAAATGAAATCACTTTGGAGAGAATACGCAACGAACGCCGTATTGAACTGGCTTTTGAGGGACATCGCTTTTGGGATTTGCGCCGTTGGCGGACAGCAGACAAAGTATTAAATCCTTTAATTCCTACAGCACTCTGGCCTTTCATTGTGTATGAAAACGGCGGGTATGTTTTTCAGGAAGTATCCGGCTCCGGCGCGATACAAAAACCGAATAAGGTGTTTTTGCAGCGACATTATTATTTGAAATTCAAACCGGAAGAAATGAATTCAAACCGGAAAATCATACAAAATCCGGGATATTAGAGGAGTTATGAATTATGAGTTATGAGTTATGAGTTGGAAAAGCATTAGTACATTATTCATTAACATATTATTGTTTGTTTCCTGTGAAATAGACAATTATGATGCGCCTGATGGAGGATTGTATGGGCAGATTTTGGACATAGAAACCGGAGAAGCGGTGCCGCAGCCTGTTCCTTCCGATTTCGGATTGCGCCTTCGGTTTTATGAAGCCGGCCGGGACAATTCGTTGGAACAGCATTTTTATGCGCAAACCGACGGTTCGTTCCGCAATTCGCGCATTTTCAACGGTCCTGTCCGTTTGGTAGTCGAACAGCGCAATTTTTTTCCGGTAGACACTCTACTTGTTCAAATTCAGGGACAAACCAAACGGAATATTTTGGTCTTGCCCTACGCTCGTGTATCTATCGACCATGCTTCTGTCAATCAGCAACTGATAACCGTCCGTTTTTCGATTAATCGCAGCGAGCAGGTTGCGACCGGCAATTATGAAATCGTGCAATGTAATCTCCTTTGGAATGTGTCGCCCTATATTGATAATCAAACGGCGAATTATGCCGGTTTTTACTCTCTATTGCTGTCGGCGAATAATCAGGAATTAGATTTATCGACTGCGGATAATCAAGCGCAGTTGAGGCGGTTAGCGAATGTCATTCAAGGGAATGATAATCGTATTTACCTGCGTATCTGCGTGATAACAGAAGATAAAACAGACAGTGCTCTTTATTATAATTATAGTGAAATTGTTCCCGTTCAATTGAATATTCAATCATTTTTAAATACATTACAATGCAACTAAAAAACGTATATTTTTGCTTCTTGTTTTTACTGGGTATAACATCGCTTCACGCGAATGAAAAAGTATCTTACGCTCATCGGGTAAATACCTTAATCGGTACGTCGGGTTTAGGCTGGTCGGCCGGATTTACGTGGCCGGGGGCGGTGTCGCCTTTCGGTATGGTGCAATTTACGCCGACTTATTTCACTAAACAGCTGGGGTTTGTCGTCAATCAAACCAGTGGCGGCGGTTGCGACCATCAGGGTAATTTCCCGGTTTTACCGCTTAACGGAAAATTGTTGCTTTCGCCCAACAATATTTTAGATTTACGCGCCGACATATCGAACGAAAAAGGTATAGCCGGCTATTATCAAGCAACTGTTAATCAAACTATTCAAGCGGAATTGAGTACAACCGAACGCACCGGTATGGCTCGTTTCACTTATTCCGAAAATGAAGCCACTATCATTATCGGCGGTGGAGTAGCAGCTACCGAAACGACAACGTCCGCCATCGTGATTACAGGGAAAAATAGTTGTGAAGGATACGCCGTCGGTGGTAGTTTTTGCGGTAGTCCCACGCCCTACAAAATCTATTTTGTGGCCGAATTTGATACCGAATGTTTGGATTTCGGAACGTGGCAGGAAATGACACTTCATGCCGGCGACCGGTTTGCAGAAGGACGTAATTCGGGTGTCTATTTTCATTTCGATACGAAAACGAAAAAAACAATTCAATATAAAGTCGGCGTTTCCTACGTTTCGGTAGCCAATGCCCGCTTGAATCTGGAAGCAGAAAACACAGGTTGGAATTTCGACACGATAAAAGATAAATCAATTGAAGATTGGAATCAGGCGTTGGGAAAGATTGAAGTAGCCGGCGAAAACAACGACCGGACAGTGCAGTTCTATACCCATCTGTATCACACATTGATACACCCAAGCCTCTGTAGCGATGTAAATAGCGAATACATGGGGGCTGATTTTCAAGTACATCGAACGGTTAGCCGTCAATATACGAATTTCAGTAATTGGGATACTTATCGCACGCAAATTCCGTTGATTGCGATGTTGTATCCGCAAATCACGTCTGATGTAGTAGTTTCGCATTACGATTTTGCCGTACAGTCGGGTGGAGGATTTCCCCGCTGGGTGATGGCCAACATCGAAACCGGTATCATGCAAGGCGACCCTACGGCTATTGTCATTGCCGATGCTTATGCTTTCGGTGCGCGAAATTACGATCCGCGCAGTATCTTGAAAGTAATGGAATATAGTGCGACCCATCCCGAAGCCAAATCGCAAAACGAATACACTCGTCCGGGGTTGAAGCAATACATGGATAAAGGTTATTACAACGCTTCGATGCAGTTGGAATATACTTCGGCCGATTTTGCGATTGCCCAATTTGCCTTACATGCCTGCAACAATGAGCCGGTGAATTGGTATTATATGGGACGTGCTAATTCGTGGAAAAATCTTTTCAATCCCGAAACGGGCTGGTTACAATCGCGCAATGCCGACGGTTCATGGAAACCGTTGAGTGATGATTTTCGCGAATCGACCTATAAAAATTATTTCTGGATGGTACCTTACAACATTCAGGGATTAATCGATATTGTTGGCGGGAAAGCGGAAGCTGAACGTCGCCTCGACGATTTGTTCCGCCGTTTGGACGCCAGCTACGGCGACGATTGGTATGCTTCGGGCAATGAGCCGAGTTTTCAAATACCCTGGATTTATAATTGGGTAGGAAAACCATTTAAAACACAGGCGATTATCCGTAAAATTCTGAACGAACAATATTCTTCGGCAAACAATGGCCTGCCGGGCAACGACGATTTGGGAACGATGGGTGCGTGGTATGTTTTTGCCTGTATTGGACTCTATCCCGAAATACCCGCAGTAGGAGGTTTTAGTATCAATAGTCCGCTGTTTCCGCAAATCATCGTTCATTTTCCCAATGGTGATTTGAAAATTCTTGGCGGATCGGAAGAAAACGTTTATATTCAATCGCTTTTTATGAATGATCAGTCGTATGATCAAACATGGATTGATTGGGAAAAAATTGCTAAAGGCGGGGAATTGCGATTTAAATTAGGAAAAAATCCGAATACGGTTTGGGGGACAAAGACCTCTCCGCCGTCTTTTAAATGAATTGTTGATTATAAAAATAAAAAAATATATACCATGCAGACAAAGATTTGCTATTTATGCTTACTTGCTCTTTTGTTTTCCTGTAAAAAAAAACCTGATGCAGAAGGATATTTGCCGGCTTTTCCCTTAGGTCCTTTTGTGCGTTCAACGGTTGTCAATCCGGTTATCAAACCGGACACAGCCACGCGCTTTTTCGACCCCATTTTGCAAGACTCGGTAGCGTGGGAATCCAATGATACATTTAATCCGGCGGCCACTGTGCTGAACGACGAAATCGTGGTTTTGTATCGTGCGGAAGACCGGTCGGGACAAGGTATCGGACAACGTACCTCGCGCTTGGGTTATGCTTCTTCTACCGACGGCTTGCACTTCAATCGTTTATCAACACCGGTGTTTTATCCCGGCAACGATACTCAAAAAGAATTGGAATATCCGGGCGGTTGCGAAGATCCGCGCGTTTCCCAAACAAACGACGGTTTGTATGTGATGTTTTATACGCAATGGAACAGGAAGGTGCCTCGTCTCGCCGTAGCCACTTCGACCGATTTGCAACATTGGACAAAATACGGTCCGGCTTTTGCGAAAGCCTTCGACGGACGTTTTTTTGACATGGCAACCAAATCGGCTTCGATCGTTACCTGTTTGGAAAACGGCAAACAGGTCATTGCCAAACTGGACGGAAAATATTGGATGTATTGGGGCGAAAAAGCGGTTTATGCCGCCACTTCCGACAATCTGACCGATTGGTATCCGGTATTAAACGATAATGGAGAATTAAAAGTGCTTTATCAACCGCGCAAAGGCTATTTCGACAGCGAACTGACCGAATGTGGTCCGCCGGCCATTCTATCCGCCGAAGGGATTATTCTGCTTTATAACGGAAAAAATGCAGCCGGAGAAACCGGTGATCCGAATTATACGCCAAATACGTATTGCGCCGGACAAGCCCTGTTTTCGGCCGAAAATCCTGCGCAATTCTTGCGGGCATTAGATAAACCGTTCTTCGTTCCCGAAGAATCGTTTGAGAAAAGCGGCCAATATCCGGCTGGAACGGTCTTTATCGAAGGACTGGTTTATTTTCAAAAACAGTGGTTTCTGTATTACGGTTGTGCCGATTCGCGCGTGGCGGTTGCTGTGTTTAATCCAAAGAAAAAATGATAAAAATGAAACAGATATATTTATTCGCAATTCTTATCGTGCTTCTGTCGGGTTGCAGTTGCAAATCCATCATATCGGACATAGCACCTGCCCAGTATGTCAATCCGTTTATCGGAGCAAGCACAAGTGTCGGAGCTGCCGGCGTATATCATGGTTTGGGTAAAACCTTTCCGGGTGCGACAACGCCTTATGGCATGGTACAAGTCAGTCCGAACACGATTACCGGTGGGGACAACGGCTCAGGCTATAGTTATGAACACAAGACCATTGAAGGCTTTGCTTTTACACAAATGAGTGGAGTAGGGTGGTACGGCGATTTAGGTAATTTTTTGGTGATGCCCACCACCGGCGCATTGAAAACCGTTGCGGGAAAAGAAAACCGTCCGGATTTGCCGACCGGCTATCGTTCGCATTATGACAAAGAAACAGAAACCGCTTCGGCCGGATATTATTCGGTTAATCTGATTGATTATGCTATCAAAGTGGAAGCCACAGCAGCCCCGCACAGCGGAATCTTGAAATTTACATTTCCTAAAAACAAATTATCGAGAATCCAAATTGATTTAGCCCGGCGCACAGGCGGTACTTCGGTTTATCAATTTGTCGAAATTGTAGATGACCGGCACATTCAGGGTTGGATGAAATGTACGCCCGACGGCGGCGGTTGGGGTGATGGCGACGGTAAAGCCGATTATACCGTTTATTTCTTTGCCGAATTGAGCAAGCCGATGAAACAAACCGGTTTCTGGAGTGCCGACATTCCCGATACATGGAAGCGGAAGCGCGACGATACGCAAAGTGATGAATATCTGTGCAGGGTGGCTGACGCACGCATTATCCGTGATGTGCAACAATGCGAAGGCAAACACATCGGATTCTTTACCGAATTTGAAACCCGTCAGAATGAGGAAATTACGCTTAAAGCCGGTATTTCGTTTGTGGATATGGCCGGCGCACGCAATAATCTTGAACGTGAAATAGCCGGTAAAAAGTTTGAAGGCATTCATACGGAGGCTACTCGTCTGTGGAATGAGGCCTTATCGAAAATTCAGGTCGAAAGTCCGTCGCAGGAAGATAAAATGCTGTTTTATACGGCTTTGTATCATACCATGATTGACCCGCGTATTTTTACCGATGTTGATGGCCGTTATATCGGTGGCGATGGAAAGATCCATGTAGCCGAAGGTTTTACTAAACGCACAATTTTCAGCGGCTGGGACGTGTTTCGCGCTCAATTTCCATTGCAAACACTTATCAATCCACAGTTAGTCAATGATGAACTCAATTCGCTGATTACTTTGGCCGAAGAAAGCGGAAATGAATATTTAGAACGCTGGGAATTGTTGAATGCTTACAGCGGTTGTATGATCGGAAATCCTGCTTTGTCTGTTCTGGCAGATGCTTACAGGAAAGGTATTCGTAATTATGATATAGAAAAAGCCTATCAATATGCCGTCAATACGTCGAAAAAGTTTAGTAATCCCGACGATCCGGGTTTCTACGGCGCGCCGTTCAGCATTTCCAATACGCTCGAATACGCTTATTTTGACTGGTGTTTGGCGCAGCTGGCCGAAGATTTAGGAAAAACGGAAGAAGCGGTTTATTTCAAGAAAAAAGGCAATTATTATCGTAATATCTTTGATTCGTCGAAAGGTTGGTTTCGTCCGCGATTGGATAATGGCGAATGGGAAGCATGGCCGGAGAACGCGCTGATTACCGAAGGCTACGGAAGTATTGAGGCTAATCCGTTCCAGCAGGGGTGGTTTGTCCCACAAGACGTAGAAGGAATGGTTGAATTGATGGGTGGCCGCGATTCGGTTTTAAATCGCTTGGACGGATTTTTTGAAAAAACACCTCAAAATATGCTGTGGAATCAATATTACAACCACGCCAACGAGCCGGTACATCATGTTGCTTATCTCTATAATCGCTTGTCTGCGCCTTGGAAAACCCAGCAATGGACACGAACCGTTTGCAAACGCGCTTATTTCAACTCGGTCGAAGGATTGGTCGGCAACGAAGATTGCGGACAGATGTCAGCTTGGTATGTTTTGTCTTCTACCGGATTGTATGCTTTTTGTCCGGGTGAAACGCGCTACGAAATCACTTCGCCGGTATTTGACAAAGTGGTGTATTCGCTTCCCGCTTCGGGAAAAACATTTACGATTATTGCTCGAAACAACCTGCCCGAACATCCGTATATTCAATCGGCACGTTTGAATGGAGATCCTTACAATCGTTGTTATATTGATCACGCTGATTTGTTGAAAGGCGGAACATTGGAATTGACGATGGGTGCCGAGCCTAATCCGGATTGGGGTGTGAAATTTTAAATTTTCTTTTGGGGGTATTTTTCCTTTGCTTCGTCATATTATTGTTGTTAACAAAAGGATGTTCAGGAAAAACATGCATAAAAGAACACTTAAATATCTGTTAATCGGTTTGCTCCTCTTGTTGAATACGAGTTGGCTTACGGCTACCGTTAAGCCGTTGAGTGAACAAGCGCAAATCAGTATGCTGATAGGAGAGCCTTTTGAAGGTGAATTTGCTTCTGCATTCGGACATATCGGTTTGCGTGTTATTGATCCTGCAATAAATATAGATTATGTACTGAACTATGGTGTTCCTCATGTTCGTTCCGAATTAAGTAATTATTTCCGCTTGTTTCAGGGACATCTTGTTTCCGAACTCTATGCGGTTCCTTTCCCCGAAGCGATAAAAGAATATCAACAAAGACAACGGCAGTTGAGCGAATTGGTGCTTAATCTGTCGTATCAGGAAAAGGAATTTTTTTGGCAGTCGCTGATGGCAGTGGTGCAGGGGAAACAGCACTCTTATTATAACTTGCTGACACACAATTGTACAGCTCTTCCGCTCGAATTGCTTGAAGCAACCATTCGACAGCCGCTTCGTCTGCCCGAATTGGACGGCAAGGAAAGTTACCGGACATTGATTAATCCGTATTTGAAATCTACGCCGTGGTTGGATTTTATTATTAATTTGTCGTATGGCTGGGAAAACGAGCATCCGGTTAGCGACAGGGAATTGTTTTGCCTGCCCGATTATGTTCAACAAGCGTTATTGACAACAAACTTGACCGATAGTGCCGGTAATACTTATCCGCTGGTGGCTTCTACCACTATATTGATACCCTCTTGCACCAAAGTATTCAAGCCGTCGTTTTTTACTCCCGTCCATTGTGCGTGGATATTGTTGACTTTGGTGATGGCCGTTTCACTGCTCGAAGGAAAAAATCGGCGGTTATACCGGCTGACAGATGTTGTTCTTTTCGGTATAGCGGGACTGGCCGGCATTTATCTGTCGTATCTTGTGTTTGGAATTAATCAGTGGTACACTACTCCCACTTGGTGGATTTTGTGGCTTCACCCGCTGCATTTGTTAGGTGCAGTGTGGTCTGGAGCAAAGCGTTTCGACCGGTTGGCCGTATATTACCATATTTTCAACCTGACGGCAGTAAGCGTCATGCTGGTTGGGACTTGCTTTATCCACGAATATTATCATCCGGCCTACGCACCGTTGATAATAATCTTGGCTCTACGTTCAGGAATACGTGTTTTTAATTATTATAATAATTATTTTAAAATTCATTTATCATGAGAAAATTATTCTTTTTAGTGGTTTTATTAGTAAGTAGTGTTTTCGTTGCGAAAGCAGATGGTCCTTGGTTTACGGGACAGAACTTGGTGTATGAGTTGGTAAGTGCGGTTACAGACAAAGATGGCAATGCTTTGAAGACTGTCGACGGTTATGACATTACCCCCCTATACAAAACAGGTGTAGATGAGGAAGGTAATCCTTATGAACCGGGGTCGCGTATTAACGACAGCCAGACAGACGCCGACGATAATCCGGATGATGGATTTGGTGCTGCGTTTTGGGATTATACCGGAGTTGTTTGGGTACGCGATATAAGTGTGCCATGGGAAAATGGTAACGAGGGAAAGTTTTGGGGACTAAAATCGATAGATTGGACAGATTTTGGATATATTCAAAAAGCGGATCATCCTATCATTTGGCAACAATATGACGTCTATGATCCTGTCATTATTGAAACGGGAAACGACAAATACAAAAATATTGTGCAGGATAATGACCTTGAATTTTTGGAAAGTCTGAATTTTTCGGGTAACAAATTTATTCACTTTGAATTAGATGGTGCTCTTTTCTGCCCGGTTACAACCATTAATTTCTCCAACAATCCGACGTTGGAAACCTTGGTGATTTTGAATTGCAGTGAGTTAAAAGAAGTAAATATTACCAACAACGGCTTTACGCTTGCTAAAATTTATGAAATTTCGCAGACAGTGGAAACTTCGTTATTGAAATATGCTCCACAAGGCACGATTGCTTATTCTTTCCCGACCGATGCAGTAGATTTGAGCGCAGATGCTACATTGGACAAAACGGCTACTACGATTGTTTGGACAGGTGCGCAACCGGTATTCGAAGAGAACGGCGTGTTTAAGTTTGCCGCTTCGGACAAAGGTAAAACAATCACAGCCGAATTATCCAACGGTGTGGTAGGAAGTGAAAGCATTACCTATACAATTACTTTGACGCAAGCATTGAATGGTATTAACACTCCTGCTGCCGAACAAAAGGTATGGACGGCCGGCAAACAATTGTTTGTTACCTCCAACACTGCTGAAACCATGCATATTTATACGATGGACGGTCGTTTGGTAAAACAACAAAACGTTGGCGCAGGCACTTCCTCCGTTGCACTTGACAACAGCCTTTATCTGGTACGTTTCGACAACGGTGCGGTTCGCAAAGTTTTGATAAAATAAAACACAAGTAAATACTCTATCCGAAAACCTGTCCGGCATTGAAAAACTGGACAGGTTTTTTAAAAGATTTTAGTGAAATAACATACAATAAAAAATTTAATACCATGAGAAAAATTTTGTTAGTATTTGCCTTTTGCGTTATGAGATTGATGGCGCAGGCAGGAGGAACGTATATGCTGGGAGTCAACTTGAATCGATGAAACATTTAAGTATAAATCCTCTGTCACTGCGGGAAACAACGCGACGAAGCAATCATCAAGTGAAGTGCTTCTTTCTTTTAGCGTTAATTTGCGGGATGATATATGCCTGCGGGCAATCGAACGACAGGCTCATGCCTGTTGAGCTTCAGTGTGAATATCAGACGGAGCCGATTGGCATGGACGTACCTGAGCCGCGATTCAGCTGGATACTTTCCGATTCAAAACAGGTCAGAGGACAGGCGCAAACAGCATACCATATTCTGGTGGCAAGCAGCCCCGGTAAACTGACGGAAAGCGAAGCGGACGTCTGGAACAGCGGAAAAACCGATTCGCCGCAGTCGGTTTTAGCACCTTTCGGAGGAAAAGAACTGCAATCGGGCAGTGCCTATTTCTGGAAAGTCCGGGTATATGACAAAGACGGTAATCCTTCGGGATGGAGCCGGCCGGCGCGTTTTGTAACCGGCGTCCTCGACGCAAAAGAATGGGACGCCGCCGCATGGATACGTCATCCTGAGGCACCGCGGACGAAACATATCTGGTTTCGCAAAAACCTTACACTCGCCGCTGGTCCGGACGCAGTTTTTCTGCACGTGGCGTCGCTCGGATATCACGAACTGTATGTCAACGGACAGAAAGCCGACGACCGGGTACTCGCGCCCGCATTGACAAACTTCAATAAACGACTTTTCTATGTTACTTACGACATTTCCAAACTACTTGGAAAAGGTGATAACACAGTGGGCGTGTGGTATGCGCCGGGATGGGTAAGCTACGACTGTTTTTCGCAAACACCCGCCCTCCGTGTACGGCTCGACGGTAAAGACGCCAAAGGCGTATCGCTGACACTCGTTTCGGATACGACCTGGCGTTGCGCCGTCAGCAGCAGCGAAGATACACGTCCTGTACGCTCGGCCAATGACAACGGAGGCGAAATTGTGGACGCCCGCGCTTTCGTTCCCGACTGGAACAGCCCCTCGTTCGACGACAGTTCATGGGCCTACGCCGCCACCGCAGCCGGTAACGATTCCGTTGCCCTCGAAGCGCATGACATTGCCCCATCGCGCATTACAGACACACTCGCCGCGCAACAGATTACCGATGCCGGCGATGGCGTTTACAAGATAGATTTCGGCAAAAACTTTACCGGATGGCTGAATATTAAATTCAACGGCCTTTCGGCAGGGGACACGGTGATTATCGGCTCGGCCGACGACGACAGGAGTTTTGCCGATTTCAACATCTGCAATGTCTTCATATCATCCGGAAAAGACGGAGAAACGTTTTCTAACCGGTTTAACTACGTGGCCGGGAGATATGCCAACATCAAAGGATTGCGTCAGGCACCGAAACCGGACGACGCCACCGCTTATGCTGTCAGTACCGGCCTGCGCCGCACAGGGACATTCCATTCATCGAACGAGCTGTTCAACAAAATCTTCGAGACCGACCTGTGGACGTTTCTCGCCAATACCACCGAAGGCTATACGTCCGACTGTCCGCATCGCGAACGCTGCGGCTACGGCGAAGTCGCTACGGCCACATCCTGGGGAATCGGTTTGCCCGATTACGACGCAGGCTCATTCTACCGCAATGTGGTACGCAACTGGCGCGATGTGCAGTTGCCCGACGGATGGGGACGCCACACCGCTCCGCAACCAAACGATGGACACTGGGGCGGTGCTATGTGGAGCAGTGCCGGCCTGAACGTCGCCTGGGAACACTATTTGCATTACGGCGACAAGAAAATACTCGAATTAATCTATCCTACGGCCGTA